>JACQWK010000354.1 GCA_016209525.1 Verrucomicrobiota bacterium | reverse complement strand
TTGTCACCCTCACCCTGACCCTCTCCCTCAAGGGAGAGGGAATCGTTTCTCGCGCGTTGGAGCTGAAGCCCGCGCTTCGAATGGAACCGACAACTCATGGATGCACGGATCGAGCGCCGCCAACTCCTGTCGAAGCAGTTGAGCGAGCGGACGAAGCGCCTTCGCGCTGAAGTCGAACTGACAACCGGCCGCGGCAAACAGCTCCGGCAAAGGTCGCGAGCCTCCAAGGGCGAGAGCGCGCTTGTAGGCTGCAAGCGTTCCGTTCGGATCCTGTTTCCAGTTCGACCAGACTTGCAGCGCGCCGAGCCACGCGATGCCGTATTCGACGAAGCAGAGCGGACTCTGAAAGAAATGGCCAACATCGTGCCAAAGGTTCGCCCGCGCCGGCTCGTAACCGGTCCAATCGACCACGCCGCCAAATCGCTCCATCAACCCCACCCACGCTTCGGCGCGTTCGGTTCTTGTGTGACTGGGATGGGTGTAAACCCAGTCCTGGAACGCATCGACAGCCGCCAGCCACGGGAAGGACTCCAAAATGCGTTCGAGGTGCGTGCGGCGGGCCCGCCGCACATCGGCAGGAGCGTAGAACTCGTCCAAATGTTCGCTTCCGATAAGTTCCATGCTCTGGGAAGCGACTTCGCAGAATTCCAGCGGAGCGTTCCGGTAAGCCAGAAGCGGCTCCTCCTGCGCCGCCAGCGAGTGGAAAGCATGACCGGCCTCGTGAAGCAACGTCAAGACATCCATATGGACACCGACCAAGCTCAGGCAGATGAAAGGCATCCGGCATTCCGGCAGCGGAACTTGGTAGCCGCCGGGCGCTTTGCCTTTGCGAGCCTCCAGTTCGAGCAACTTTAATTCCTGCAATCGTTGAAAACTTCGGTTCAGCGACTCATCCATGCGATGGAATATCCGCTGTGTCCGCGCCAGTAATTCCTGAACCGCCGTGAACGGACGCAGCGGCGCCGCTCCATCGGGATCGACTTCCGTGTCCCAGGGACGCAGCGTTTCCACTCCCAGCCTCATCTTGCGCCGCTCCTGCGACTCGCGCACCACGGGCAGGATCTCCTGCTCGATCGCCGCGTGGAACTCGGCGCATTGTTCGGGCGTGTAGTCGAACCGCCGCAAGCGCCGCCAAGCGTACTCTCGATAGCTCTTGAAGCCGGCGTTGGCCGCCTGGCGTTCGCGGCATCGGAGCAGCGACTCGAAGAGGCCCTCCAGTTTCTCCGCGTCCGCGAGCGCCCGATTCGTGCCGAGTTCCCAACTTTCCCTTCGGGTGGCTCGGTCCGGCTCTTCCAGGAACTTGTTCATTTCTTGAAGCGTCCGAACTTCACCACGGAACGGCACGTTCATCGCAGCGGTCAGCTCCAGGTGTTCTTGAGCCAGCTTCGCTTCCTCCGATTCGAGCGGCATGTTTTCTTCGCGGAACAACTCGACGGTGGTTGCGGTATCGCGAACGAAGACATCGTACCGCCGCATTGGAAATTCGTGGCGGAGCGGATGACTGAGGAAGTGTTGCGCGAGCCGGAAGTGCCGCGATTGGGCGTGCGGATGCACGTTTTCCACAAAAACCCGATAGGCTCGCTTGCTTTCGGAATTCTCCGTGTGACAAGTCATCGCGATGTAACGCCGAGCGGACTCCTCCCCAAGGGCCGCAGTCAACTCGCTCCAATCAACCAAGCACCTTTCCAGATCGGCCGCCGTGCTACTCTTCAAGAGGCAGGCTTCAAGACGCTCAAAGAAAGGCGCGACTTGGGACCAGTCGCCAAGGTTCAAGCCCGCCGGCAAGAACTGGCGAGGCTGGAACAGAGGCAGATTGGCAAAAGGTAGGTCGCTCATGGATGCGAGATTGGCTCCAAGCCTCGCTGAGACAAGCGATTTGTAGCATTTGCAGGCGAGAGTGTGTCTTAGCGCGTATCTGAAATATGGGTGGAACGGGCTACGAGCCCGTTTTGGCCGGCAACCTGCCGGCCAAACTCGCAGTAGGCCGGTAGCCTGCCGCTGGAGATTCGACGCTTCGTGCTGCCTGAGAGGTTGTGAGGATTTGGAAAATTCCGGGCCTATTGTCCCGGAAAACCAACGGACTCGTCTGAACAGGAGGCTTGACCTCTGTGGGCACACTTCTGAAAGTGTGCTCATGTCAGCCGCCACAAACCTGCAGCCTACCCTCTGGCGAACCTGTCGCGCCATCGCCAATCGTCGTCGGCTGCGCATCTTCGGCTGGCTGGTCAAACAGCCGGACCAGACCGTTTCGGCCGTGGCCCATCACCTGCGCCTACCGCTCTCGCTCACCAGCGTGTACTTGCGCACGCTGGAAGCTCGCGGCCTGCTCACCTCCCGCCGCGTAGGCCGTTGGGTCAAATACCATGCAGGCTCAGCGACGGCCCAACACCCCGCTTCCGCCTTGGCGGCGTCCCTCACTTTGGCCTTCCTGCAGGAGGCCAAGCCGGTGGAGACCATCTTCAGGCTGGCCACGGCTTTCACCCATCCCCGTCGGATTGAGGTCTTCCGCGTGTTTCACCAAGGGCCATGGAGGGCGAGTCAAGTGCGGGCGGCGACCCACATCTCAAGCTGGGCCCTGCTGCGGCATCTCCGGAAACTGGAATCGCGCGGATTCATTGTGCGGCAAGGGTCGCAGTACGCGGTGGCCGAGCAACAGGGTGGCCTTGGGCGGGAGTTGGCGCGCTGGGCGGTGAAGTAGAGCGGGCGATTGAGCACACTTCTCAAAGTGTGCTCAAGGGGCGAACCTCCAGGCATCCGCAGCCGGAAGGAGGCGCGTTGGAGAGCTTCACCTCCGAAGACCCGGGACCTGGTGTTTCCCGAAAAAAATGTTCAAACTCCAGCGGCAGGCTGGTAGCCTGCGGCGAGGAGCCAGTGGCCTCTTCTACCATAGAAGGCGTTTTTCAAACACGCTCTTTGGAAGACGCATGTCATCGCTTTGGCTGAATGAGTTGAGCCCCCAGCCGATACCACGCCTCCATCTGCGGATTGAAGTTGGAAGTCCGGCGCGGATGATACGGGTTCACCCGACCAACACGCCGCGTCGCGACAATGAGGTCTGGACCGGCTTTCGCGCGCACCACCAAGTTGGCGGAGAATGGCGAATAGACTTCCACCGGCCCGTTGTCTGGGCGGGGCAGCCCGCGCACTTCGGCGCGCCGTTCGTCCAGATCGCGGAGATCATCCCAGATCGCGCTGCCCACGACATTCGCTGTCACCGTGAACGTGAGGAATGACGCCAGGTTCGACCACACTTGAACTCGTCGGAGTTCGGCGTTCGGGTTCTCATCCGTGTCGTGGTCAAGATGAACTCGGACTTGTGCTCCAGCCACAGCCGCGAGTTCGGACAATTCGGTCCAGAGAGCATCTTTCCCGATGGTCACTGCGGCGGGCACGTTTTTCACTCGAAACCACATCGACGCCGGATCGGTTCCCGGCTGATAGGGATCCGTCGCCGAGAGCTGATCGTACCGCGTCCGAATCGTGCCGGCGGGGCCGATAACGAAGGCGGAATTGCGGCGTGTGCCATCCGCCATTGCATGTTCCATCCCGACCACGACCGTAATCTGGTTTTCGCGGGCGGCGGCTCGGAGTTGATCGAGCGCTGATTCCGCAATTGCCCGTTCTGGGAAAACGATGAGGTCGGCGCCTTGGGCGCGCGCCGCGCCGATCATTGCCACCATTGAGGAAAGGTTATCAATCGTTTGCGCCGCGGCGACGGTTAATTCAGTTTCGATGGACTTGAGAGGCGTCAACGCCGCCGCCGGGATGGCTTGCCCACGATGCAGCTTCAAGCCTGCCTCCCAGAATCCCCGAAGCGCCGGGTGGCCTGCCCGAACGAGGGCATCCGCACGCGTCGCCTTGCTGATGTCGAGTTCAGCCACCACGATCGTCTCAGCGTCGTCCGGGGAGGCTGCGACGATGCGGCCGTCGGGAGCGATCACCGCGCTATGGCCATGGCGGAGGCCGGCCGTCGCCGAGGTGTCGGACACGCCGGACACCTTGTTTCCCGTGTTGGCGAAGATGACCCAAACGGTGTTGCGCAGCGCGCGCGGCACGTACCAGTACCATTCGAAGGGCGGCACCCATTCGCTGGCGAAGTTGCAGGACAATTCGAAACTGATCTGCGCCCCTTGCAGGATGGGAAGTTCTTCGACTCCGCGCAGCCAGCGGTCGGCGCAGATCATGGCGCTGCAGGGGATGCCGTCGATGTGGAAAACGCCGGGCATGGGCGCGTCATGTTGGTCGTAAAGCTTGTCGTATCGCAAGAGGTCGCGACCGTCCGGTCCGGTAGCGAACATCCAGTTCGTTTCCTTTTTCAATTTTGGCGAATAGGTGGCCCCGCCGAACAGGACATACACGTTCCGATCCCGCGCGGCCTTCCGGACCGCAGCCACGGCCTCTTCGACGAGAACCGGATCGCGGTCATCTTCGCCTCTCAGCGCGCCTTCCGGGAACACGACGACGCGCACACCGAGCGCAGCCGCCGTGGAAATGCCGGCCACGATGCGATCGCGATTTTCTCCGAGGGTCTGTCCCAGCGCCATCTGCACAACGCCAATGTTGAGTTTGTGGAGAGCAGCACTTCTATCTCCCGCCCGCACGAGACCGCAACTGAGGGCGAGCGAGACGAAAAGCAATCCCCAGGCCGACTGCACCGGCCGGGATTTTCCAAGTCTTTCGATGGAACTTAGCCAGAGCTGTCCCTTCATGGTCCAACTCCGATAATGAACAGCGGGACCGGGGGACTACTGCGACCGTGTCGAAGAAGGTTGTAAACTTCGCCTTCGAAATAGGCGATGCCTGTGGACATGCGCCGACCTCCTTCAGGATCCATCAACATTGACTTTACGGGAAGAACCTCCACGCCAACATCGATGACGTCGCCGCTGTAGAACAGCAGGTCCACGATCCTCATTTGACTCGGTATCCTTTCTCTGGTCGTTCAAGCAGCGCCAGTTGTTCCTCCTTTCCAGAGGACGGGGGCGAAAGCCAAGGAGCGGTGAGCAGTCTCTCCCCGGCGTTCTTTGGGTCAAAGACCGGCTTCCCCATCGGGCGCACCCTCAAATCGCCGTTGACTGCCTGACGAATCCGGTCGGAAGCAATCCGAACATATTTTGGAACAACCTCAGTGCCGGCACCTCTTCTGTTCTGTCTCACCGCGGCAATGATGGACGTTCCGACGCCCAGGAAAGGATCAAAGACCCAATCATCCGAATTCGTCATCGAAAGAATCAAACGCTCCACCAACTCCACTGGAAACTGGCAGGGGTGCTCCGTTATCTCGACGTGGTTGCTCTTAACATTTGGGATCAACCATATGTCACCTGGGGTCACCTGGGTTCTTTCCGAGCGGATTGCATGAATGCTGCCCTGCTTTGGGGCCTTTGAAATACCTTTTGCCCGGGTACTTCTGCGGAACGCGCACGGGGTCCAGGTGGAAAACGTAGTCATCCCCCTTCGTGAACCAGCAGATGGTCTCGTAACGCCCGGAGAATCGTCGAGAACAATGCAGGCCGTGCTCGAAATGCCAAATGATCCGATTCCGCATTTTGAGGCCAAGTCCGGAGAAGACCGGAAACAGCGCTGCATCCAAAGGCACAATCGAACCGTCTTCAACGTAATTCCCGATCTGCCAGCAGATGTTTCCGCCTGGCTTTAGCGTGCGGACGCACTCGCGGATCACCGCCTTCTCTTCTCCCAAGTAGTGCTCAAGCTTCAAGCGTTTCTCGTATTCCTTTCCCAGATTGTAGGGTGGCGAGGTTACGATAAGTTGGAACGTGCTGTCAGGGATTCCTTCAAGGAACTTCAAGCAGCTTTCCTGCGCGAGGACTATGCGCTCCCCAGGGTCGAATCTTTCGGATATCATTAAAGGCTCTCTCATAGTAACCAACGTTCGATCTCACGGCTTCGAGCAATCCCACGAGGGCGGTAGAAGCCCTCCGTCAGCATTGCGGGGAAATATGACGGAGATCGGTCCGCCTTTCCGCGTGACAATTCTAACCTTCTGGAAATTGGTCTGCATGGACGGCAGTGTATCACGATCCGCGGTAGGGCGTAAACTCCCACCGCAGGCAGTCTTGCTTTCGATGAGGCTTGGCTGTTTCGTATCTCAAACCTTTGTCCAAGATCCCTCAGCCTTATTGACTCAACTGACGTCCCAAGGCACCATGTTGAGCGTTAGTCTGGATCCAGAGTCCATTGATCACACGTCTTATGAACCGAAAATCCTACTACATACTCTTCATCGCGTCGCCGATGCTTCTCGTCTCCATCTTTGCGACTGGCACTGAAGAAGTGGAAACGAAGCCAATCTCCGTCACTGGAAAGATCCATTGGATCTTTGGCTACGACCAAGGCCAGAAGCTCGCCCGCGAAACCGGGAAACCGATGTGGGTGGTTTTCCGCTGCGAACGGTGACTGGCCTGCGCCAGCTTCGACGGGCAGGTTGTCCGTCAGGATGAGCAGATTGCCAAGCTCTCCGAACAATTCGTTTGTGTGCGGATGCAGTCGATGAACGGCGTGAACATTAATCTGTTCCAATTCGAGCGTGATCTGACTTGGATGTCCTTTTTCATGGACAGCCAGGACCGATTTTACGCCCGCTACGGCGGACGTGAGGATGACGCCCCGGAATCCCATTTGACGAAGGAGTCTTTGATTCAGACCATGTCACGGGCCCTCGAACTGCATCGCAACGGTCGAGTGCAGCAGAGCCGTTATGAGCCGGGACGCGAACCCGTTCGCGCGCCCGAAGACATCCCCACCATGAAGGCATTGCTGGCGCCGCGCAAAGACAACAACTGTATCCATTGCCACGACGTCAAAGTGGCTGAATTGAAGCATCTGCAACAACTGGGCCGTTTTGCGCGCGACCTTGTCTTCACCTACCCGGCGCCCTCGGCGGTTGGCATCCGGCTGGACGCAGACGCACAGAACAATGTGCGGGCAGTGACGCGAAATTCGCCTGCCCAGCGCGCGGGCATTCGCGAAGGCGACATTCTATTGTCGGCGGATGGCCAGCGAATCTCGACTTTCGCGGATTTCACTCGAGTCCTGGAACTGACGCCGTCCGAGAGCGCATTGCCGCTGGAAATCAAGCGCGGAGACCAAGTCATCCGGGCCTCGCTTGAGCTGGCGGGTTCCTGGCGGCGCACCTCGGACCCGTCATGGCGCGAGTCGTTGCACGTGGCGGGACCGAATGCGGGCTTCTGGGGACAGAAGCTCGCCGGGGAGGAACGAAAGAAACTCGGCTTGCCCTTAGGAAAAATGGCGGTCCTGGTCACCTTTATCTGGGGTGATTACACCCGGGAGGCCGGTTTGAAAAAAGATGATGTGGTCATCCAATTTGACGGCCTGACTCAGGACATGACAATTCCTCAACTCCACGCGCACTTGAACTTGAATCGAAACTACGGCGATCGCATCCCGCTGACGGTGCGCCGGGGCGGCAAAGATCACGAGTTGATCCTTTCCCTGCCGAGAGAACGTCCGAAAGGGGAATGAACTGCAATCGTCGTCCTAATCTTTGTCGAAATCTTTGTCTGAATCGTCGTCGCTTGGAGGGTCCGGCCTTCGACCCTTTTTGCAACAAGGATGAGCATCACCCAAGCGACCGGGACGTTCCATCATCATCGCCTGGAAATTCCGACTCGAGGGTTTGATGCCCAAGAATGGAAGCCGGGGTCCGATTCACCGGACGGTTGGAAGTGAACGTTGCTGGTGGCTGTCCGTGCTCCTTAGCCTGTGGCTCTGCTTCCCTGCGGTCCAGTCGGTGTCCTATCCCATCTGATCCACCGCCTGAATCAGAGCGCGGATGTAACCGTAAGCGAACGCGAAAGCTTGGGAACCGCCCGGATCATCCGGGTGCATCGGCACGTGGTCGGGCATCATCATGTAGGAATAACCGACCTCTTTATAGACGCGCATGGCTTGGACGAAGTCGATATCGCCTTCATCGGGGTAAACCTCCATGAAATCGTCGCGCTTGCCCCGGATGTTTCGGAAATGGACGTTGAAGATTTTCTGGCGCGATCCGAAGTATCGGATCACCTCGAAGATTTCCTGGCCCGGGTCCTGCAACATTTCCGAGACGGTGCCCTGGCAAAAGTTCAGGCCGTGGTAAGGGCTTTCCTGAATCGAGATAAACTTCTTAAGCCCCTCGACCGTGCCGAGGACCGCATCAACGCCTTGGTAACCGCTCCCCGGAGGAACCCCCGGATCGTGCGGGTGGCAGGCCATCCGGATTTTGTGTTCGTTGGCCACAGGAACCACGCGTTCGAGGAAGTAGGTGATCCGTTCCCAGTAAAGATCCGCCGTGACGACACCGGCGCGGGTGAGGGGAGTGCGGGGCTTCGCTTCGGCAAGTCGCCACGTGCTGTAGCGAGCGCCGCCGCGTCCGGGAGTCCGCCCGGTCCGCAGCACGCCGAGGATGCTCATGTTGTATTTGAACGAAGGGATCCCAGCCTTGGCGCAGTTGGCGATCAGGTTCTGGATGCGCTCGATATCCCGGTCGCGTTCCGGGCTCTGGCCGAGCATGATGGCCGGACGCGCGGTCCGGTCAATGTGGCTCGAAGCCAGGAACGACGGCATGATCATGTCGATGCTCACGCCCCATTTGGCGGCGCGTTCTTTGAGCTGCAGGAGTTGATCCACCGTCGGATAACCCAGTCCCGGGGTTTCATCCGGAATTCCGCAGATATTCTTGACGCCGTGGCGGGCGAAGAATTGCAGCCGCGTGTCGGAGGTCGGCCCGCTCTGGCAGCCGAGTTTCATCAGGGCGCGCTTGCCGGGGTCGTGCGGTTGCGCGGAGAGCCGGGAAGAAGTGCTTGCCAAAGCTGCGCCGGCGGCAGCGGTCGAGAGGATGAATTCTCTGCGTTTCATAAGCAGCTTGCGTGATGATCGACGCCGCATAGGGACAATGAACCCACCCCCGTACCCCTCCCAAGGAGGGGAGCTCCGCACGGCACAGCCGATCTACGGTCCCCTCCTGGGAGGGGCGGGGGTGGGTTGATCACTGGAATGAGTTGGCTCATCGGTTGACTCGTCTGTAACGATAGATCCACATCAACTGATGAGCTTTTCTTTCAAGGTTAGCGCGAGGATAATTCCACACGCCGGATCGGCGCAACCAAGAAAGCGCCGTTCGCCTTCAAACACGCTTCAATTTCCAGCGGCCTTGCTTGAAGATGGCCGCGCCGACGACGGCATAGGTCGAGAACGCGATCGTGATTGCGGCAAACACGCCGCCCGGGCCCCAGCGCAACGAATGCGCCAAGGCGTACGCAACCGGCAGCTCCCAGAGCCAGAAACAGAACAGATTGATGAACGTCGGCGTCCAGATGTCGCCGGCGCCGTTGAAGGCCGCGCCGAGCACCATGCCGTACGCGTAGAAGAGGAAGCCCAAACTCACGGTCCGCAGACAACTCACACCGTGCGGCGCCACGTGGGTGTCCTGTGTGAACGCGTCGATCAAAGGTTCGGCGAACAGCACGAAGAGCGTCCCGACCGCACCCAGAAAAATCATGTTGCAGAAGCCCGCGTGCCACACCGATTGCTCCGCGCGGTCCGATTTGCCGGCGCCCAGGTTTTGACCCACCATCGTCGCCGCTGCGTTGCTCAGGCCCCACGACGGCAGCAAGGCAAAGATGACGATGCGGATGGCGATGGTATAGCCGGCGAGCGCGGCGCTGCCGAAGCCCGACAGGATACGAATGAGGGCGAGCCAGCTCGCCATGCCAACCAGCGTCTGGAACATGCCGGTCGCCGAAAGCCGAATCAAGGTCGCCATGGTCTGGAGCTCAACTCCGATGTGCCGCCGCTGGACGCGAATGTGCGCGCCGCCGCGCCACAACCGGACCAACAGATACACAACGCCGGTGCCGCGGCCGATGTTGGTGGCCACGGCGGCTCCCGTTACGCCGAGTTCGGGAAACGGTCCCAGGCCGAAGATGAAACACGGTCCGAGCGCGATGTTCAGCCCATTGGCCAGCCAGAGGACGCGCATCGCGATCGCCGCGTCCCCCGCGCCGCGAAAAATGGCGTTGCCAAGAAACAAGAGAAGCACGGTCGCGTTCCCGCCGAACATCACCCCGGTGTAACCCTTTCCTTGAGCGATGACATCCGGGGATGCGCCCATCAGGCCGAGCAGCCGAGGCGCCAGCAGAGCGCCGGCGATGCCGATCGGAACGGACAAGGCGAGGCCCAGCGCAATCACTTGCACGGCGGAATGTGCGGCCCGCTCCGGATCCTTTTCCCCGACCCGGCGGGCCACCGTCGCCGTCGCCCCGATGCTCAATCCCATGGCCACGGTGTAAATGAGCGTGAGCATCGCTTCGGTCAAACCAACGCTGGCCACGGCCTCAGCGCCCAGCCGTGAGACCCAGAAAATATCGACGACCGCGAACAGCGATTCCATCGACATCTCGAGAATCATCGGGACGGCGAGCAGCAAAATGGCGCGACGGATCGGGACTTCGGTGAAGTCCTGCCGGCTGCCCCGCAGCGCTTCCCGGACGGATGACCAAAACTCGGACATAGGCGCGAAGGGGGAGAGCCTAGTGTGGCCATATGCGATTGGCGATACATTCTTCGGCATCATCGCACACAACGGGCGCATCTTGACACTGCCACCGAATCTCCAACGGCGTAACTCCCTCGCCTCCACAAAGTGGAGGAGAGGGCCGGGGAGAGGAGGAGAGCTCCATCTAAGCGCGCCTGGCCACGGTCACCACACGAGGTTGCCCTCTCCCCGACCCTCTCCCACTCCTACGTCGTGGGAGAGGGAGAAAACAACGGTGACAGTGTCAAGATGCGCCCGCGCACAACCTCCCGGCTTGTGTTTGAGTTCGGTTGCGGCTAAAAGGATGGCCATGAACCGAAGGAACTTTCTCAAAGCTGGCGCGGCTGGTTTGGCTCTCTCAACCCTCCCCAACTATGCCGCGGAATTCGCAGACCAAAAGAAGCGCGTCGGTCTCATCGGACCCGGCTGGTACGGCAAGTGCGATTTGTTTCGGTTGATCCAGGTCGCGCCCGTCGAGGTCGTGTCGCTTTGCGACGTTGACAAACGCATGCTGGCGGAGGCCGCGGACATGGTTGCCGCGCGCCAAGCCTCTAAGAAGAAGCCGCGCACGTACTCCGACTACCGCGAAATGTTGAAAGAGAAAGACCTGGATATCGTCCTGGTGGAGACGCCCGATCATTGGCACGCCCTGCCGATGATCGCCGCCATCCGGGCGGGCGCGGACGTTTGGGTGCAGAAACCGATCAGCGTCGATGTCGTCGAAGGGCAAGCAATGCTGGCCGCCGCGCGCAAGCACCAGCGCGTGGTTCAGGTCCATACGCAACGCCGCAGCACGCCGCATTTGATCGAAGCGCGCGATTCCATCATCAAGGAAGGCAAACTGGGCAAGGTGGGATTGGTTGAAATTTGTTGCTACTACCAGATGCGGGCGCGCGGGAATCCGCCGGACACGGCGCCGCCGGAGTATCTCGACTACGAGATGTGGACGGGTCCCGCGCCCATGCGGCCCTACAACAGCCTCATCCATCCTCGGCGCTGGCGCGCTTTTATGGAATATGGCAACGGCATCGTGGGTGACATGTGCATCCACATGCTGGATATGGTTCGTTGGATGCTCGACCTTGGTTGGCCCAAACGGGTCAGTTCATCCGGAGGCATTTTTATGGATAAGACGGGCAAATCGAACATCTCGGACACGCAGGTCGCCACCTTTGATTTCGGCGATTTGGAGGTGGTGTGGACTCACCGGACCTACGGAAGCCCGCCCGATCCGAAGTATCCTTGGGCGGCAACCCTGTATGGCGACAAAGGCACCTTGAAGGCGAGCGTGATGAGCTACGATTTCATCCCGCAAGGCCAAGGGCAGGCGATCCACAAGGACGTGACCTACGAACTGGAACAATACCCTGAGGACAAGACGGAAAAGGATTTGGAAAAGCACTGTGCGCCGGCGATTCGCGGTCACTGGAAGAATTTCTTGTCCTGCGTTGCCTCTCGCGGCCGGCCGGTTGCGGACATCGAACAGGGATTTATCTCCACGACCTCCTGTATCTTGGCCAATCTCTCGATGCAACTAGGCCGAACGTTGACTTGGGACCCGGTGAAGGGACAAGTCGCCGGCGACGACGAAGCCAATCGCCTACTGCGCCGGCCCTATCGCTCGCCGTGGGTGCATCCGGAGCCGACGCAGGTTTAGGGAGCCCTTCCGGTCGTAGCGCAGATTTTCAATCTGCTGTGTCGCGGAATTGCATTCCGCAGGCGCCGGAGAAGCCCCAACGTCCCGGAACTCGCCGAACCGCCGCCGATTGCAAATCGGCGATACGGCAGAGTGCAACTC
>JACQWK010000353.1 GCA_016209525.1 Verrucomicrobiota bacterium | reverse complement strand
CTTCCAGGCCGCAGCGGCCGCACACGGAAGGCGAGGCTCGGAGATTTTCGGGCGCCTCGGTCTTTTGGAGCCGCTGCGGCCTGGAAGGCCGCGCGCCGTTTTGGTTGCGGCTTCGCCGCGCTGCGCTGTATCGCCGATTTCTAATCGGCAGAGGGTCGAGAGATTCGAGCGCGTCGGATCTGACCGGAGCGCCGCAGAATACAATTCTGCGATACAGCAGATTGAAAATCTGCGCGGCTACGGGCAAGGCCGGAACCCTATGGACTCATTGACATTTCTTTTTTTGACCTTAACCATGCAAGAAAAATGAACACGCCTGAACTCCGCGAAAAGTGCGCCGAGAAACTTTTGGCCGCCGCCGGACGAGCCCACCAACTGACCGTCTTTGCCGGATTGGACGGCTTCGTGGATGAGATCGTCCACGTGGTGGACAAGCGCGACAGCGCCGAATCTTATCAGCGCGTGCCGAACATTTCGCGGTTGGCCGAACGCATCCAAGCCGCGGCGGGCAAGAGCACCAATCTCGAACTCGTGAACCAGCGGGTCAAACTGGGAGGCAACGGCCCGATCCTGGCCAACGCCCTGGCCAGCTTCGGTTTGAAAGTGATTTATCTCGGAGCGCTGGGCTATCCCAACGTTCATCCGGTGTTCGCCGGCTTCGGCAAGCACGCCGAGATTTATTCCATCTGCGAGCCGGGTCACACCGACGCGCTCGAGTTCGAAGACGGAAAGCTCATGCTGACCAAGAGCATTCAGCTCAAAGAGCTGAACTGGGCGAATATCCAGGAACGCTTCGGACGCGACCGGTTCAAGCAGTACTTCTCGAATGCGGACCTGGTGGCGTTCGTGAACTGGACCATGATTCCGCACATGACGGATTTGTGGGAAGCTCTGCAAAGGGAGCTTTGTCCAGGGTTGGGCGGACGCCGGCGGCTGATGTTCTTCGATTTGGCCGATCCGGAAAAGCGCTTGGTCAACGATATCGCCCGCGCGCTCGAATTTGTCGGACGGTTCCAGGAGTATTTCGATGTCATCCTTGGTCTCAACGAAAAGGAGGCGTTCGAGTTGGTCAAAGTCTTGGGGATCAAACCCAAGCCGGCCACACCGGAGGGATTGTCCGAGCTGGCCGGCGAACTGGTCCGAATCCTTGAGATCAATACCTTGGTGATTCATCCGGTCCGCTACGCTCTCGCCGCCGGCAAGGAAGGCGTCCACGTGGTGGAGGGGCCTTTTATTTCCAAGCCGCTCATCACGACGGGAGCGGGGGACCATTTCAACTCGGGCTTTTGCATGGGGCGTCTGCTCGGCTTGGACAACCAGCTCAGCATTCTGACCGGCGTGACCACGAGCGGCTTTTACGTGCGAACCGCCAAGAGCCCTTCCATTCAGGAACTGGCTGAAATGCTTCACCGGTGGCCAACCACGAGCTGAATGATCCTGCCCATCCTGAAGTACGGCCATCCCATTCTGCGCAAGAAGGGAGCTCGAATCGAATCCATCACTCCCGAAATCCGAGCGCTGATCGCGGATATGAAGGAGACGATGTCCGCGGCCAAAGGCGTCGGACTGGCTGCCCAGCAAGTCGGCAAAGCCTTGCAGTTGGCTATCGTGGATGTCCGAGGCGTGACCGATCGCCCTTCGACGCTGCACTTGGACGGGAGGCTGGCCGACGTGGCAGCTTTCATGCCCGTGGTCTTGATCAATCCCCAGTTTGCGCCCGTGGCGGATGCTGTCGCGGGACCGGAAGGATGCCTGAGTTTCCCCGAGATTTACACTGAGATCAGCCGCGCGGAATCAATCGAGGTCACGGCGCTCGGCGAGGCGGGAAAGCCATTCTCCTTCCGCGGCGGCGGCCTGCTCGCCCGCGCGGTCCAGCACGAAATCGATCATCTCAACGGCATTCTATTCATCGACCGAATGAGCACCGCCAAGAAGCGCGAGCTTCAACCCGAATTGGACGCTCTCCAAACCAGCACCAAAGAGGCGCTCAAGAAGAAGGTCCTCGTTTGACTGCGCGGAGCGTCCTCCTGTGAGCGTTCCCGCCAGTTCGACTTCGCAACAGGAGGCGGCGGCATTAACCTTAGGCTTCTCGACGCCAGTGAAACATGCCTGCCAGCTCATGCCGTCCGACCGTTCCTTTCCCCTCACCCTGGCCCTCTCCCCAAGGAGAGGGGATCGCCATTTTCGCGTTTGGATCATCAGAAGCCAACAATCTCTCCGCGCGCTGAGTACGGTTCTCCCTCTCCCCTGGGGAGAGGGCCGGGGTGCACTGT
>JACQWK010000364.1 GCA_016209525.1 Verrucomicrobiota bacterium | reverse complement strand
CCGCTCATCTTTCTCATTTCGTGCATTTCGTGTTTTTCGTGGGCTGGCTTTTTTCGGCCATCAACAACTTCTTGCCGGCCTGCGAGCAAGTTGGGCAATTGCAGTGCGAGGATCGCAGAGAGAGGGTCGTCAAGTGGAATGACTGCTCACCTGTCGGGTGATCGGGTCTGCTACCTCAAGTGGCTGTTTTCTTTGCGATCCTTGCGCTCTCTGCGGTTGAACTGCTTTTTACAGGTCGCACACGACAAGCGGTGTGGAAAGCTCGAATGGGCTCAGCGCGGCAGACCGCAACCCCATTTACTGATCGGACCGAAAGATGGACTACATGGAGAATGTTTGTAGTCCCGCCTTCAGGCGGCCCAGACCGGCTAAAGCCGGGACTACAAACCCACGGCTGTCGTCCATCCCACGCACTCCTCGGTAACCACGGGTTACGCGGATAGGAGGTTTCTGGGAAAACGCCCTATCCGCGCTCATCCGTGTCATCCGTGGTCAAAATCTGAAAACCGATCTGAAGTTCGGGATCGAAAATGCCGCTTAAGATCTCCCTCTCTCCCCGCGAGGGACGAGTGGGGAGAGAGTCGGAGAGAGGGGCAACATGGGTAACCGCCTCCTCTCCCCGGCCCTCTGCTCCTCCGAGGAAGAGAGGGAGTTGAAAACGTTCCTCGCGAAGCCCGAGGCTACCCGAGAAGGCATGAGGCCAAATCAGTTTTTGAACACCATCGCCGACCTACGATGGAGCCACGGAGTGGCGGAAGGTAATAGCCCACGGCGCGAGCCGTGGGCGCCGGCCGGATTAAGCCAAAAGCCGCGAAGGGGCGACAGAGATCGTGCTCGTCGAGCGCTTTCGTTCGCCGCTCCGCGGCTCTACGCACTCAAACCCTTGCCCCCCGGCTTGCGCCGTGGGCTACTTTCTGGCGCTGCTCCGCAGCTATTGCTGCCCATTTTCGAAAACTGATCTGCGCCCACGGGAGGGTCACGCAAGTATTGTTACTTGCTGCGAAACAGCTCGCTTTGGACCAACTCGTGAATGAGGCTGCGCACGCCGTAATGACTCGAACTGGCGCGTTGCAGAATGCTCTCAATCTGTTCGCGATCAGAAAAACGCACCGGAGCGCCAGTGGCATAGACGGCCAATTGACAAGCCAGATTGCGGGCGATCTGCTTCTCATCGGCCAGGAGCAGTTCCTTGAACTCGCGCACGTCGCGGAACTTCCGGCCGTCCGGCAGTTGGCCGCTGGCATCGACCGGAAGCGCGTAGTGGAAGGAGAATTTCTGTCCGCTTTTGGCTAGGCCTTTCTCAGGCGCACTGCCTCCTTCCGCCCGGTAACGATCACGCCAGCCGCCCATCACGTCGAAGTTCTCCAGCGCGAAACCCGCCGGATCAATCTTGGCGTGGCACACGGAACAGCTTTCCAGCGTGCGATGCTGGTCGAGTTGCTGTCGAATCGTCACCGCGCCGCGAATGTCCGGCTCGACCGCGGGGACGCTTGGCGGCGGCGGGAGCGGCTTCTGCCCCAGGATGCGTTCCATCATCCACGCGCCGCGCAGCACGGGCGACGTGGTGGTGCCATTGGCCGTTACCTTGAGAACGGCGGCTTGGGTCAGCAATCCCCCGCGCACACTGTCCGCCGGAAGCGCCGTCCGGCGCAAGGCCACGCCCTGCACCGGCTGCAGACCGTAATGCGCGGCCAGGCGCGCGTTCAACACGGCGAAGTCCGACGAAACGAGATGGCGCGCGGGCCAGTCGCCGCGAAGCAATTCCGCGAAAAACAGCCTTGTTTCCTCCAGTGCGGACTCGGTCAATAAATCGTCAAGGTAATAGTCGCCGTACAAATTCGCGTCCGGCGCCGTGGCGACAATCTTTCGCAAGTCGAGCCAGTAATCGAGAAAGGCCTCCACAAAGCGGCGGGATTTGGGATCAGAGAGCAAGCGCTCCGTTTGGGCACGCAGCACGCTCAGTTTGTGCAATTCGCTCTTCGCGGCGCAGCGGCGCAATTCGTCGTCCGGCGGCGAATTCCAGAGAAAGAAGGAAAGACGCGAGGCGAGCGCGTAGTCATCGAGGCGTCCCGGCTTCTCTTCCAGACAAATGAATTCGGGTGAACAGAGAACGGCCGTGTACGCGGCCAGCACGGCGTCGGTGAAGCGATTGCCGAGCTTCAGGGCGTTTGCGACGACCGGGAAAAAGCGCGTCAACTCAGCCTGGCTCGCAGGGCGGCGGTAGGTGTGGCGTATGAATTCGGGCAGAAGCCGTTTGGCGTCGCGCAGCGGTTGGTCCGAAACCACCTCGACGCCAGGAGGCGGAGTGAACCTGCGGTCACCAAAGCGATTGGTTCGAACCAGATTTCTCTCGGCGCGCGCATCCGCGTTCGCCTCCACTTTTCGGTTCACCAGCGGCAGACCGCCAAAGAGCAGCTTGTGCCCAGCGGGCGGCCATTGGTCGTAGATCGGGCCTTCGACTTCGAGCCAGCGGAAAACAACGCCGGGCTGGCCGTCTTTTTCCGCGAGGGGATTTTGCCAGCGTGACGCTCCGGGTCGCGAACGAAAGAGCCGTCCGGCGTCGGGACGAATCATTTCACCCGCCAGCAGCCACACGTCGAGTTCATGGACGGATGGTTCCGGCGTGACGTCAAAATCGCCGAGCTTGCGGAGCAGACGCGGCGGCGTTTCCGCCGTGATGGTGACCGGTTCATGGCGGCGGCCTTTGGAAATATCGTCGAGGTTAGGGATGAACCATTTGTTGCTGGGGCCGGGGCCAACCCAAACGGAATAAGCGTTGAAGCGGAGTTTGTAGCGTCCAGCCATCGGCGCTCGAAACTGGTTGAACTTCGGCTCGATCGGTTCGTAAGCGCTCGCGACCACGCCGACGCCTTCCAGTTCGCGCAATTCGGCATTGGTGGCGCCGACCGTAATGGGTGCATCGCCGCGGCGCACGTCCGGTTGCCCCTGAAATCCGAGCACCGGAAACGTGGCGCGTTCTGGCGCGGTGTTGAACACGGAGAATTTCATCGGGCCGGTGTAACTGCGCTGGTCGCGCGCGTAATAGCGCACGGTGCGCGTCTCCGGCCGATCCGCATACGGCGCCATGGCCTGGCGCAGCGCGTAATCCGCCGCGCTGAGATATCGCGCCATCTGCACGTGCGACACATCGAGGGACTCGCCGACTTTATTGAAGCGATGCGCCTCGCCATCCTCGGGGAGCGAATCCCGCACCTGCAGCCAGGGCGCGTGCAACAGATCGCGCAGCGCATTCTCATATTCGTAGCGATTGAGCCGCCGCTGCGTCGCGCGGCCTTCGCGGACCACCTGGGCCCGTTCCGCCGCCACGAGCGAGGAAGAGATTGACTTGGTGAACGCGGCCAGCTTCGCGGCTGCCGGGCGCGGCTTTTTCTTGGGCGGCATCTCCCCCGCGCTCACGCGATCATGCACGAGAACCCATTTGGAGAAGTTGGTCGAGTTCGCGAGGTCGAATTTCAGCGCAGTCAAATCCAACCCGCCCTTTGTCGTCTCGGCGTCGTGGCATTCGAGGCAATGCTCCTGCAAGAATCGATCGACGACCGGTGCTCGCTCGCTGGCCATCACCGAAGCGGCGGCGGCGAACAACAGGGGGAGCCGGGCTAATAATTTCATGCAGTGCGCTAAGGCTGAGTTTGGCGCCATTGAATTCCCGGCCCGGCAGGGAGTCAAGCCCCGGCGGGTAATACCTCAGTCTCGCCGGGGCGAACGCCGGAGATCGTAGCGCAGAGTTAAACTCTGCCGTATCGCGGATTTGAAATCCACAGCGCGTTGACTGGTCGAGCTCCTGCCGAATGCAATTCAGCGATACACCAGATTGAAAATCTGCGCTAGGAGTTCGTGAAACTTCCGGGCTCGGATGGGGAGCGGACGCTCCGTCCGGAGTTCTGGCCGTGAGTCTCTGCAGGATATTCCATCTGCCTTGAGGCTTTCCCGGCCCGGCCACGGCTTCGGATTAGCCACTCGGAAACGGCTGAATCCATGGCCGATCGTTCCTCCGGGGTAAGCCCCTTTGGGTCGAAGCGCAAGCAGTAATGCCAACGCACCAAGCGCTCCAACTCCTTCGCGTCGGTCCAACCGGTTCTGCCGATTCGCTGCAACCACAGGAATTGTGTTTCGTGCGGGCTTCGGCCCAATCCCAATTCCGCAAACTTCCGTTCGACTCGATAGAACTCCGAGTCCATGCCCGGCCATGCGGTTGAGCCTCTCTTTGCCGATTTGCTCTGGGCCGCTCGCCGCCACTGCTTTTGCGAGAGCAAACGCCAACCCGCCAGGATTAGCAGCGGCAGGGTGAGCCAGATCAAGGAGCGCTTCCACTCCGCCTTGCCCCACCGCCATTCCGCGATCCCGAACCAGATTCGGGACCAGGCGTCCGAGAATGTTTCCCAAGCTGACGCGCGGGCGTCCTCGACTTCGCTCCATCCTGCCGGCGTGGCATCCAGATCACACCAAGCGCCGTTCATCCAGGCCAGACACCACGCGTGCGCATGCCGCGCGCGCACGATCCAGTGTCTGCCCTTCCGTTCCTGGACCGAGTAGCCAACGGCATACCGGGCCGGGATGCCGGCTTTTCGCAAGAGAAGAACCGCCGCTGTCGCGAAGTACTCGCAATGTCCGGCTCGGTTCTGGAGCAAGAACGTCGCCAGCGAGGTCTGGTTGGAAGCCGCCGGGTTGCCGTCCTCAAGCCACGTCGAATAACGGAACCGGGCTGTGAAAAAATCCGACACCGCACGCGCAGCTCGTTCCGCCCCCACGCGGCCCAGATTCAATGCTTCGGCGACTCGCGCGATGGCTGGCTCTTCAGCAGCCGGAATGTCGAGGTCATCGTCATCCGGCGGACTGTCGAGCGATGAACTTTCTTGATACACGGCGTGGAAGCGCGCGAAATCCGGGCCGGAGGCGACACGGACTGCGCCCAACCGATTGGTCTCGAGCACGAAGGCGGGCAATTCCTCCAGCCGCGTAGCGCCCAAAGGCAGCGCCAGCAAGCCCTCGCCACCTTTGAGAAACCCGGCGATCACGACCTCGCTTTTGGCGTGGACCTGTGTGCGCCGGACACGCCTCGGGTCTGCCGGTTGGAGAGGCATTCCGCCGCCCGATTGGCGGGGCGACGATACCTCGCGAACCGGCACGCTGGAATCAGGCCCTGCTTCATTGGACGCGTTCTCCGGCGGTTCGTCCTGAAGAAGGCGCCAGGAAGTTTCGTCAGCGTCTGGAAGGATGTTGGCAAATTCACGCCTCGTCGCGGTCCAGTAGGGCCCTCTGAATTGGGTATAACTCGCCTCGCGCAGCAAACTCGGCGGCGCTTGTCCTTGGTCCGACTCGACCCGGAGGATAATTCGACCGGAGAGCTTTAATCGTCCGACGGCACCTAGCATTGTCCGGCTTTCTCGTGAATCAAACCCTATCCCGCTGGCTAATCGCGAAAGCAGGTTGCTCTCGAAGCGCTGGACGGTGTTACGCAGTAAGAACAATCCCTCGTGTCCCGCCCAGCCCAGCGCAACCACCAACAACATGCACCCGCCCCATGGCAGTGCCGACGCACTCCGAGGACGGCAGTTCCACAGTGCCCAACTCGCGAGGAACGTCAAACCGATCGGGAACTGAAGCGTCCGATTGTTGGCAGCGCTGGCCGCAAACAAGCAAATCGCGAAGAACGGCCAGAGGACGTTGAGGCCGGAACTGCCGGGATCGGAACCGCCGTGGTGAGGAGATTCAGGAGGACAGTTCTGAGAGCCGTGGTCCATGGCCCGTAATTCGTAGGGCGTAATGCGTGAGCTGCGACCGAGCAAGGTCTCCCCGCGTTGGCGGTTGCGTCTTCCCCTGGAATTGCCGGCTCCTGTAATCTTATTGGCAAGTCCCGTGGATTCGCGACGCTGTCGGCGCAACCACCAGGAAAATGTGCTCCAGTGCATGCGGTCACGCTCCCCGAATACTTGAGCCAGGACGATGGGCAAGAAAGTCATCGGCAGCCACTGAAAAAAGAGAAGCACCGAGCGAGCGCCTTTGTTGAGCGCCTCGCTGCGTTCAGCCAGGGTACTCTCTCTCACAAGACTCGTGAACGCGCCGACCCCATCGTTGGCTGCGAACGCGTAAACCGCCGCGCCGAAAAACAGGACGACGCACAAGTTCCAGATGCGGTCCAGGTCGCCTTGCGAGAAATCCCAGCGCGCGCGAAAGAGCCGTGCGCTCTCGACCACCGCTCCGGCCAGCGCCCCGACAGCGAGGAGATCAGTCTGCCAGCCCCAGAAGAGCAGCGCGGCGGCTAGGAGTCCGGGAGGTGTGGTCATAAGCTCCGCAAGCCTTCGGCGATTTCTCCGAGGCGTAGCACGCGGAACCCTTCCGGCGCCTGTCCGCTGTATTGGCTCTGCAGCTTCTTGTCCAAATCTTCATCCGCCACCACGAGCACAAGCATGGGCAAACCCAGCGCCCTCAACCGGCGCACGAGTTCTCGCCGCGGCTCGTCCCAATCGAGAAAGAGACACACGCCGCCGCACACCTGGCCTGCATGTTCCAAGACCAAATCCCTGAGCAATTGGAACGGCTTTTCCGGGCAGGCGCGCACCGAGGCCAGGATCTCCAACGCCTGCTCGACGTGGCTCACTCCGCGTCCCACCGTGAAGTGAATCGCCTGCGGCCCGACGAACATGAGGTCCAGCAACGATTCCTGCGTGTCGAGGCTGCACGCAAATGACGCGGCCACCGACACCGCCTCCTCGAACGCCGCCCCTTTCTCCGTTCCGGCGAAGGTGTCTAGAATCAGCGCGTGGCGCACAAAAAATTCGTCCTGAAATTCGCGCACGATCGGCCGGCCCGCGCGCGCCCAACTGCGCCAGTGAATATGCCGCATGGGATCGCCAGGCCGATAGTCGCGCAACGCCACAAATTCATCCGACTGTCCAATCGCCGATGCCAAAGCGACTCCGCCTTGTTGGTATTTGCGTGCGCCGGGCAGCGCCAGAGCGGGCAGCGGATAACGCTTCGGCAAAACGAGTACTTTCCCTGGGGCCGAGACGCGCGCGAATGCGCGGAACAGCCCGAAAGCGTTGGGCCGCGCCACCGTAGCGCCCGTGAACCGCAGCAAGCCGCGCCTTAAAGGAATTACTTCAACTTGCGTTTCCGCCTCGCCGTTCGGCGGCAGGACCGGGAGCGAGACAGGTTTGACCGTAGCCTGCCGGACGTTCAGCGATGGCGATGCGGCTAGGGAAAGCCGAAAGCTGCGGCCTCGCGCGGCTGCCTTTCGAGCGGCCGTAAACTCGGCCAGCGTCGGGCGTGGATCCGTTAAACCCTCCAACAGCTCGAGGCCACGGAAAGTTTTTGCCGTCCGATTGCTCACTTTGATGGGATAAGCCACAGGTTGGCCCACGCTTGCGAATCGCGGCAAAGCACGCTCCACGACAAAGCGCCCGCGGAAAAAGCACGCGGCGGAGATCGACACCGCCAACAGGCAAAACGCCAGAAGGAACACTTGGAAGGACATGGACTGATCCATGTCCATGCCAACGGCGCCGCCGACGGCCATGGAGATCAGCACGAGTAAGCCTGTCGGCGTGAATCTTCGAGGCACCCAGTAGTTCAACCAAGTGAGCAGGCGATAGAGGCGGTAGATGAGTCTGGTCATTCCGGTGTTCATCGGGACCATGAACCGGTGCCCGGTGGGGCGAGACTCCCGTCGAGCCCTGGAATCCTTCCTGGCAAAAGAGCCGGAGCCCGACAGGAGTCTCACGCCATCTGGAGGTTCATGGAAATCGAGTATGGCTTATCGACCAAGGATCGCGTCGTTGAACCCATCCACGCCCCCTCCGAGGGAGGGGAGCCACGCACTGTGCCGCCGCCAATAGTTCCCCTCCTGGGAGGGGTGCCGGGGTGGGTTGCTTTCAGATCCGTGTTGGGTCTCGCCTTTCAGTATTGAAAACATCGGTCACGCTGGCACCGGGATTTTTTTCAACACCTCGCGCACAATGCTCACGGCGGTGACTCCCGAGAACTTCGCCTGCGGCTCCAACGCCAGGCGATGCGCCAGCGCAGGCACCGCCATCTCCTGGATTTTATCTGGTGTCACGAAATCGAGTCCGTCGAACAAGGCCAGCGCTTGGGCGGCCTTCATCAGGGCGATTGACCCGCGCGGGCTGGCGCCGAGTTGAATGCCCGGAGCCTGTCGAGTGGCTCCCGCCAAGTCCACGACGTAACGCTTGAGTTCTTCGCTGATTCGCACCCGTTTGACAGCCTCTTTGAGCGCGAGAACGTCGGCGCTCGAAACACAGGGAACTACGCGCTCCAGAGGGTGGTTTTCCTCGTGAGCCGAGAGAATCCCCACTTCCTGTTCCGGCGACACATACCCGAGGGTCAGTTGGAGCGCGAACCGATCCATTTGCGCTTCGGGGAGCGGATAGGTTCCTCGGAATTCGACCGGATTTTGCGTGGCGATCACAAAGAACAGTTCCGGCAGCCGGCGGCGGTCGCCATCCACAGTTACTTGCCCTTCGCCCATGGCTTCGAGCAGCGCGGATTGGGTGCGGGGTGAGGCGCGGTTGATCTCGTCGGCCAGCAGAATGTTTGTGAAGACGGGGCCTTCGTGAAACTGAAAGGACTGATCGCTTTGGCTGTAAATCGAAACGCCCAGAATGTCCGAAGGCAACAGATCGGGAGTGAATTGGACCCGTTTGAACCGCGCGTCGATGGACCGCGCCAAGGCCTTGGCCAAAGTCGTCTTACCGGTGCCGGGGAAATCCTCCAGCAAGACATGTCCGTCGCTGGCCAGAGCGGCGAGCAGTTTCCGGAGCGCCGGAGTTCGGCCTTGGATGACGAGTTCGATGTTGTCGAGGAGTCGCTGGAATATATCTCTCGGGCCGGGAGTCGGCCGCCGATCCCGCCGAGAAGCATCGGCGCCCGCCTCGCGAATGAAAACCGCGGATGTCACAACACTGTATTTGACACCGTGATGACCGAATCGTTTCGGTCAGAGAGATTCCTCTGAGAGCGTGTATTCACAATGGGTGGAACGGGCTACCAGCCCGTTTTCAGCAGCAACCTGCCGCCGAAAATAGCGGCAAGCTGGTAGCCTGCCGCAACAGGCCAGTGGCCTGTTCCCCCCAAAAGCCATCTTCAAAACACCCTCCGCGTCATTCGGCGGGTTCCGCAGGTCTTTCAGTCTCTTTGCGGGCCCAAATTCCCGTAAGCCCACGGGGCCGTGAATGGCGGGGCTTTGGGGCGTTGTGGCATCGGTCCCGGTTTCATGCTCCGGATCAATTCGACGCCGGCTCGCGCCATTTGCGTTCCTGCGGTCACCTCCAAATTGCTGTAGCTGGTCAGCCGAGTTTCGTAGCCGCCGCCGTTCGGTCCGAACGCTTCCTCGGTCGGCACATAACCGACGCAGCCGTTGGCCAGTTCCACGATGCTGGTCATTGGGAACGGGCTCTGTTTCTTGATCTCCAGCCCAAGTTGTACGAAGAACTCTGCCGGATTGCTGACAAAGACGGACGGACCAACCTGAATGGCTTGAACCTCGACTTCGACTTGCGGGTCCCTCGCGATCAATGCGTCGAGCAGCAAGGTCTCTTTGGCAAATGTCCAGAGGGCGGCACACGCTTCCCGCTCGCTTTTCTGCACGGTCTCCAATGCTTGCTTCAAATGTTCGGGCGAGGGCACGCGGCGTCTGATCGGCCAGACTTTTTGCGTCGCCGCGATGATAGCGTTGGTGCCGGATGCAGAGCGCAGCAAAACCTTAATTGCTTCGGCGCCCACGCTGCCGCCGACGAGTTGCGCCATCCGATCTCCGGGCCAATCCGCATGCGGACTCAGATTGTCCACTTGGGTGATGTCGCCGCAAGCCCCTTGGAGAAAGACTACGACCACTTCGGGGCCGTAATAACCGCGAATCGTTTTCTCCAAGTAATAAATCCAGTTCGCCGAGATGCCGCCAGGGCTGGTCGTGGCGTGGCAGGTGTAATTCACGATGCAACCGGCCAATTTGCCGTCGCGCAACCACGCTCCAATGACGTTGACCTGTGGATCGATTGGCCCCGCGTAATCGAGAATTTCCGGATTGCCCCGGCCCGGGTGGCTGAAGGTCAATCCGTTTTTCATCCGCAAGCGCCGGTTGAACGCAACTGTGTCCTCAAGACCCGTGCCGAAACTCGTGCTGACGGGCGCGCGGGTGTCGTTGGCCGCGCAGACGGCGTCGGCGATGGCATCGCGCACGAGATCGACGTATTTCGGATCCGCGCACGGAGATTTTTCGTAGGCGAGCTTCTTGACCAACTCGGACGCGTGGTCGTATTCGCCCGGTTGGACGAAACCGATGGGGCCGGAGGAGTGCGAATGAGACGCGCCGATCATCACGGCGCCCGGAGGAATGCCGCATCGTTCTTGAATGAGCCGTCGCGCCGCCAGAACCAAATGCCGTGGAATGATGAGACTGTCCGTGCCGACCAACGCGACGCGCTTCTGCCCATCATCGAATACAGCGGCTCGAACTTTGCACGGATCGTGAAAACTCTTGTGGAAAGCTTTCCCGTAACCGCCGGGAATCTCGCTGCCGATGGCTGGGGTGATGTCGCGTTCGGCAAAGCCGGCTTTCAAGACGCCGGCGGCATGGGTCAAAAAGGTGTGGTGTGCGCAAAAGCTTATGGACGCCCAAATCAAGACAGTCCGGCAAAAAGCACCAGCGATTCTGGAATGTGTATTCATAATTCTTGGATGGTGCGAGTCGGGGGCAGGTTAACTCGGTGGTGGAACAAAGGCCAGAGGTTAGGAGTTGAACAGGGTTCTGCTCGCCAAAAAGTTGCAAAACAAGACGATAATGTGTTGACTTGAGTATCAGATTTGATATGAAGTGGGGCGTTGTGGGGCGATTAGTTTAGTTCTCTGGCTGGAATGTCAACGAACGACCCAAACGAGACTGTCTTTTACAATTCACGTTACCGCTTCGGAGTGGACGCGAAACGTCGAGTGCAAATTCCCGCTAAGTGGCGATCTGACAAGGGTGAAACCCATTTTTTTCTGATCCTCTGGCCCAAAGGCAATCAACAGGAAGCTTGCTTGCTCGCGTTGCCTCCTGGCCAGTGGAGCAACTTGGTCAAGAAGCTCAGCGAACTGCCATTCGCTGATCCCAAGACTGAGACCCTGCGTCGTTTGGTGGGCACGAAGTCGGATAAAGTGACACTCGACAAAGTCGGCAGAATCTGTCTCCCGGACTGGATGGCAAAAGCGGCCGGTCTGGAAAAAGAGGCGGTTCTGGTTGGGTTGGTTGATCGTTTTCAAATCTGGAATCCAGAGCGCTATGAGGCGACGAGTGTTGTCGATGAGCAACTGTCCGGTGAGGCCTTTCAACTTGTTTAAAAGCTATGAGAATTATTCGACTTCTTTCGGTTGGCAAAAGTCTGGTCAATGTAAGAGACGAGAAACATCGGTTCACCTCGGTTGGCCCGAAGGCACTTCCTAACTTCGGATTTGGCTATCGACCGACGCGGGTTGATCCTTCTCCAGGCGTATGGGACGCAACTTCACGTCATGCACTCTCATGTCCTCCGGGAGAGACTGACGCACGACAGGTGTCGTTTGTTGCTCTTTCCTGCCAAGCTCAGGATTCAAATCGGGATACGCTTGCACAGCCGCCGGTCCAGACAGAGGCACCGAAGTCGGCCTGTCGGTGTGTGGTGGATTTTGCGTACGCCACCCGATTCCTGGCGAAAATTCTGCATCCGTTCTCAGTCTGGACCGCCACGAATCAGAACCGGCGGAAGTCGAGACGTGCAACAGACTTGGAGGAGCTACACGTCGTCAGGAATGATTTGACCGAGGTTGATTTGGAGTTAGTAGGAGCAGAACGAGCTCCCGTCTTCTCATCGCTTCGTCGTGAAGGTGAACGCCCGACCAGAGCTACCACCAGCAGTCAGAGGTGGAGCCCACTGACACTTCGACTGTTCGCAGCCGGGCGTCCAAAACAATAATGTTCTGAATGCAACACGCACGTGTCCAGTTTGATACACACACCCGTGCTATTAGCCGAGGTATTGGCCGCACTCACGCCGAAAGCCGGAGGTTGTTATGCCGACGGGACCATTGGGGCAGGGGGGCATGCGGCTGCGATTCTTGAAGCCAGCGAACCTTCCGGACGGCTCTATGGATGTGATCGTGACAGTTCGGCAGTCAAGACAGCGACTGAGCGTTTGGCTCGGTTCGCGGGGAGTTTCGAGCTTCGCGTCGGCAGTTTCGCCGAGTTGGCGGACTGGCTTGGACCATGTCGATGTGATGGTGTCCTGCTCGATCTCGGCATTAGTTCAGTCCAATTGGGGCAACCCGAACGCGGGTTCAGTTTCCAGTCTGATGGCTCGCTAGATATGAGGATGGATCGAAGGCAACCAATGACCGCTGCCGATTTGTTGAATCATGCTGCTACGGAAGAACTCGCCCGCGTCTTTAGGGAGTTCGGCGAGGAACCAATGGCCGCGCGAATTGCAGGAATGATCGCCCAAGAACGGACGCATCAACGATTCACTTCGACCCGTCAATTAGCTTCCTTGATTGAACGAAACGTTCCTCGAAAAACGCACAGAATCCATCCGGCGACGCGGGTCTTCCAAGCTCTTCGAATTGCTGTGAACGACGAACTCGGACATCTCCGCAGGGGGTTGCGGTCAGCTTGGACCACTCTCAAACCGGGGGGGCGTTTGGCCGTGATCACATTTCATTCTCTCGAAGATCGGATTGTGAAGGAGTTCGGACGCAGGATGATGCGCGACTACGATTTCGATGGGCCGGTCGATGTGCCGGAACTGCGCCGACCGAAATCGCCGGAGTCCAAATGGGTATATCGCAAGGCGATAACGCCTAGCGCCGGGGAAACTGCTGAGAACCCTCGGGCTCGGAGCGCGCAGTTACGCGTGATGGAAAGGCTTTGACATGGCTAGAAATCGGAAAAGCCGCTCGTCGATTATCCGGTTGGGACCGGGCTTGAAAGTGTGTCTATTCTGCGTGGGCCTCGCAGCCGCTGCTATTGGATACGTTGGCCAGAAAAGCCAACTCCAAGCGCTGGGGACGCAATATAAGGAGTTGGAGACCCGGCTGGGGAAGTTGAGGAGCGCAAATGGATCACGCGCCCGAATCCTGGATTCTCTTCAGACGCCCTTTGAGTTGGAGGCAAGAATCAAGCAGATGAATCTAGGGTTGGCGGCACCCGCTCCTGACCAGACGATTCGGCTGCGGGAGCGTGTGCCTACTGCCACTGAAACCGTCGCTGATCGGCTCTATGCAAATCAGAATCTTCAAATGAAAGAACAGCGTTAATTCTAGTTCATCTTCAAATTCCAGCGCTCCCAGCAGGAAAAGTCTTATGGCGCAAACAATAAACTATAGGAGACTTATTACGATGGTTATCCTGCTCGCCATCGCCTTTCTGAGTTTGGGCTATCGGCTTGTGGACCTTCAAGTCCTTCAGCATGAGGAACTCCTCAAGCAAGCTGAACGGAATACGCACCAGACACTTCTCCTTCAGCCTCGGCGCGGCGAAATCCGCGACCGGTTCGGAAACGTCCTGGCCAGCACTGTCTTCGTCAAAACGGTCTATGCGGATCCCACCCTCATTGCTCCGTACCAAACTGAAGTTGCTCGCACCCTTTCTCCGTGGTTGGAGCTGAACGAAAGCAATTTGGTCGAGAAACTTCAGGTTCAAACATTCGTCGATGAGAACGGCAAGAGCAAACCTGACCGTTACGTCGTCCTGAAGCATAAGGTCCTTCTGGAAACTTGGGAGAAAATCCAAACGGCCATGAAAGCGCTGACGTTCGGTCTGGACGAGAAGCGCCTTGGGGCCAAAGACCGGGCATTTCTCCGCAATTTGCGGAATTTTGCCATCCGGGTCGAGCCGTACGACGATCAACTCCGTGTTTATCCGAACCGGACGCTGGCTGCGCACGTCCTGGGATTCACCACAGGCACTGACCGGCAGACAATTCTCGGAAAGGTCAGGGATTTGGGAGGCGTCGAAGGCATCGAATCGACCATGAATGCGGCGCTGTCCGGGGTCCCGGGCTGGCGCATGACCGAGGTGGTCAAAGCTCGCGAGCTCGTGACGTTCAGGGACCAAGAGGTGGAGCCTCATTCGGGCCGGCATGTGATCCTGACGATTGATGCCGGGCTGCAGCATATCGTCGAATCCGAGTTGGCAGAGGTTATGCAGAAACATTCGCCGGTGAGCGCGTCGGCCATAGTCGTGCGTCCGAAAACCGGCGAGATACTGGCGTTGGGAAATCTTCCGACCTTCGATCCCAACCGCCCAGGCGATTCTCCGCCTGCAGCCCGAAGAAATCGCGTCATTACGGATGTGGCGGAACCGGGCTCGACGTTCAAAATCGTCGCAGTCTCAGGTGCGCTCAATGAAGGACTTGTGACTCCCGAGACGCGGTTCGATTGCGAAACAGGGCGGTTCTCCTTTGCGGGCAAGATCCTGCGAGATGATCACCCGTCCGGAATTCTCTCGGTCGATGAAATCATCGCCAAATCTTCGAACATCGGGACGGCGAAGATCGCTATTCAAATGGGGCCAGCGCGGCTCTACGAGTACATCCAGCGGTACGGCTTCGGCAGCCGAACGGGAATCCCACTGGGTGGCGAAGTCGATGGCCTGGTCTATCCGCCGAAAAAGTGGAGCAAGCTTTCAATCTCTCGAATTCCGATCGGCCAAGGAATTGCGATCACGCCGCTGCAGATCACGATGGCCATGAGCGCGATCGCCAACGGTGGATCGTTGATGCAGCCGTTGCTCGCGGATCGGGTCGAGGACGACCAAGGCCGCGTCGTGGCGCAGTACTCTCCCCAGCAGGTCCGACAAGTCATCTCCGCATCGACGGCCCGACAGATGGTCGCCGCTTTGAAGAACGTGGTCTCCACCAACGGCACCGCCAGAAGGGCCAAATTGGATCACTACTCTGTCGCTGGGAAAACCGGGACTGGGCAAAAGCCGGGGAACGGAGGCTATCTACCCGGGAAGTATTTCTCTTCGTTTGTCGGGTTCTTCCCGGCGGACAACCCGGAACTTTGCGTATCCGTTTTTTTGGACGAACCCAAGCTGCCGACCTACTACGGGGGTCTGACCGCGGCGCCGGCGTTCCGAAGCATTGCGGAACGAGCCGCCAAATACCTGGCCATTCAGCCGGATTTGCCGCCGGCGGAGACGCTTGGGGTCAACAAGGCCGGCCGTTTGCTCACCGCATCGGCCTCTCGGCCATAACTGAAGGAGTGTCATATGCAACTCAGGCAATTGATCAACGAACTGCCCGCGGTGACCGTCGAAGGATCGCTCGACCGCGAGGTCGCGGGAATCACCTACGACTCCCGCCGAGTCGCGCCCGGCATGATCTTCGTCGCGATTCGGGGCCAGCATGTCGATGGCCACGACTTCATCAACAGCGCCATTGACCGCGGCGCGGCGGCGGTGATTTGCGAGCGCAATGGTTTTGTATCGCAGCGAGTCACCAAGATCAAAGTGACGGATGTGCGCGAAGCGCTGGCCTTGGCCGCCGCGGCCTACTATCAGCATCCGAGCACCAAACTCAAAGTGATCGGCGTGACGGGGACGAACGGGAAGACCACCGTGGCTTTTATGGTCAAGCATTTGCTCGAGACCGCGGGAGTCAAAACCGGGCTGCTTGGGACCATCCGGTACGAGGTTGGCGAAAGGGTCTTTCCAGCGCAGCGAACAACGCCGGAAGCGCTGGAAGTGCAGCAAATGCTGTCCCACATGGTCCGCGCCGAATGTGAAGCGTGCGTCATGGAGGTGAGTTCCCACGCGCTCGACCAGAAACGCGTGGCCGGCGTCGAATTCGACATCGCGCTCTTCACCAACCTGACGCAGGACCATCTCGATTATCATGGAACCATGGAGCAATACTTCGAAGCCAAGAGCAGATTGTTCAGTCCTCAATTCCTGGGCACCAAACGAGGCGGCTCCGTCATCAATATCGACGATGAGTTCGGCCACCGGCTGCAATCCGAATCGAAGGCCCAAGTTCAATTGACTTACGGCCTCCAGGAAGCGGCCATGCTGCGGGCGTCGGAGATCCGTCTGGGCACGGATGGGACCCGCATGACGGTGGAGACGCCGGACTTCCACTTTCCTTGCCACCTGCCATTGATTGGCCGCCACAACGTTTACAACGCCCTCGCTGCCGTCGGCGCAGGCATGGTCCTCAAACTCGGCGCTGTTCCTCTCCGGACCGCTCTGAATACGATGGAGCCGGTCCCGGGGCGGCTTGAAAATGTGGCCGCCGGATTTCCCTTTGGCGTGTACGTCGATTACGCGCATACCGAGGACGCGCTGCGCAACGTGCTCGCCACGCTGCGAGAGTTAACCACCGGCCGGATTCTCTTAGCGTTCGGTTGTGGAGGCAGCCGGGACCAGGGCAAGCGAGCCAAGATGGGGCGCGTCGCGGCGGAACTCGCCGACTTCACCCTCGTCACGACCGACAATCCGCGCAAAGAAGCTCCGGAGAAAATTGCCGGTCAAATCGAGGCAGGGCTTTGCAGCGTCCGCCACGCGCGCTACCGCGTGGAATTGGATCGGAAGCGCGCCATCCATGCGATCATCAGCATGGCCGGCGCCGGCGACGTCGTATTGATCGCAGGAAAAGGCCACGAGACCTATCAAGAGTTCGAAGATACCGTCGTGCCCTTCGACGATCGAATTTACGCCCGCGAAACCTTGGAAGCATTGCCGCCTTCGCTGGGCGGCGGACAGGAAAGGCGGCCCGAAAGCGGGGAAACGGAGGGCGAGTGAATCTCGCACATCCCCATTTGGTCGGGCTGGTCGCGGGGCTCGCTTTGGCAGCGGGATTGATTGCCTCGACGATGCTCGTGACCAACGCCTGGCTCAGGATTTCGGAGTCGCAGAACATCACCGTCACGGGCTCCGTGCGAAAACCCGTGCGCTCGGATTTGGCGATCTGGCGGGGCTCGTTCTCGGTCGAGAGCCAAACGCTCCTCCAGGCGCAGAAGGCGTTGAAAGAGGATTTGGCCAAGGTTCACAATTTCCTGGCCGGGCGGGGCGTGACGAATCTCATGACCAGCCCGATCAGCATCCAGGAGCTGCGCGCGAGGCAGAAAGCGGAAGACGGAAGTTACCACGAGAAGATGACCGGCTTCCGCCTCAGCCAGACCGTGGAAGCGCGGTCGCCGGACGTCGAAGGCCTCACCCGGCTCAACCACGATTCCACGGTGCTGGTGGAACAGGGAGTCCTGTTCACCCCGATGGCGCTCGAATATATCTACACCAAGGCGGGGGACGTGAAGGCCGAGCTGCTGGCTGAGGCGACTAAAGACGCCCGTTCTCGCGCGGAACAAATCGCGCTTCAAGGCGGGCGCCATGTGGACCATCTGCGAGCCGCCAAGATGGGGGTGTTTCAGATCACGCCCCTGCATTCGACCCACACCAGTTGGGAAGGATTGAACGACACGTCATCCTTGGAAAAAACGGTGACGGCCATCGTCACCGCAACGTTCGCGATGCGATAACACAATGAGAATGATTTGGCACATGGAACCCCGCAGCTTGCGATTCATCGCGGAGGCGTGCGACGGCGAACTGCTCAGCGGTTCTCCGGAAACCCTCATCCGCCGGCTTTCCACGGATTCACGACAGCTCCACGTGAACGATTTGTTCGTCGCCTTGGAGGGAGAGAAGTTCGACGGCCACGACTTCTTGCCCGAGGTCTTCCGGAAGGGCGCCTGCGCCGCCATGGTTCACCGATCCAAGGTGCCGCGAGGCACCGAAGAATGCGCCATCATCGCGGTCGAAGATACGCGTCGAGCGCTGGGCCGATTCGCGGCGCGGTATCGCCAGGACTTTGATTTCCCGTTCATCGCGATCGGCGGCTCCAATGGCAAGACGACGACGAAGGAGTTGGTGGCGTCTGTCCTGCGCGAGCGGTTCAAGGTGCTGCGGAGCGAGGCCAGTTTCAACAATGACGTCGGCGTGCCTCTCACGCTTCTGAATTTGCGCGGCAATCACGAGGCTGCGGTCGTGGAAGTCGGAACCAATCATCCGGGCGAACTGGCGCCTCTGGTGAAGATGATTCAGCCCCGGTATGGCATTCTCACCAACATCGCCCGCGAACACCTCGAGTATTTCGGCGACTTGGAGGGAGTAGCCGAAGAAGAAGGGTCTCTGGCGGAATTGCTCCCGGAAAATGGCAAACTCTTCGTGGATGGAGATTGCCTAGCCATGTCCAGAGCCATCTCCAGAACTCGGGCCACAGTTGTGCGCGTCGGTTTTCATGAAACTAATGATTGGCGTGTTCGCGACGTCAAAGTCACCGAATCGGGAGTGAAGTTTGATGTCGAAGCGCCGGATTCGGACTTGAACGGCGAATACGAGGTGAGATTGCTGGGAAGACACCAAGTCAGGAATGCGTTGCTGGCGGTCGCGGTCGGAAGGGAACTCGGTCTGAGCCGCGCGGAAATCCAGCATGGATTGGCCGAGTGCGCGCCGCCCAAAATGCGGTTGCAGCTTTGGAAGATCGAGGGGCTTCAGATTCTCGACGACACCTACAATGCGAATGCGGATTCCATGCGCGCCGCCCTGCAAACCTTGCACGAGTTTCCCTGCCGGGGACGGCGCGTCGCGGTTTTGGGAGATATGGCCGAACTGGGCAGACACTGTTCGGAAGCCCATGCCGAGGTGGGGCGTCACGCCGCCGAGCTCGGCATCAGTCATTTGTTTGCCGTTGGGAAGATGTCGGCCATCATGGCCGATTCTGCGCGGGCTGCCGGATTGGAGGCCACCCGTGCCTTTTCCACCGTCGAGGATGCCGCGGCGGCGCTCCGGGACTTTCTTCGACCGGGGGATGTGGTGCTGCTGAAGGCCTCTCGGGCGACTCGACTCGAAAGACTCACCGAGATTTTACGCACCCACGCCGCCGGAAAGCCGGCGGCCTCTGATGCCGGGGGCGGAGCATGTGCCTAGCGCTGTCCATCCGCGAGGATCCGAAATGGCGGTTGACGATGTCCCGGCGATTCACTACTGGCCATCCAGGCACCAAAGCATGCTTTTTTATTTGAGCCAATACATTCAGGAGCTGGCGGCGGACACCGAGTGGGCAGACCCTTTTTCGTTTTTGCGCGTGTTTCGTTATATCACCTTTCGGAGTGCGGGCGCGGCCGTCACGGCTCTGGGGTTGAGTTGGCTGCTCGCACCGAAAGTTATTGCCTGGTTGAGAGAATTGAAGTTCGGGCAGGAATATGCGGATAAAGCCGAAGAATCGGGCGGCATAGCGGCGCGGGTGCTCAGCAAACGAGGCACGCCCACGATGGGCGGGGTGCTGATCGTCACCACGATGGACCTGTCCGCGCTGATCTGGGCGCGCTGGAATGAGCTGGTGCTGCTCACGCTGCTCTCTTTGGTGGTCCTGGCCGGGTTGGGTTTCTATGATGACTACGCCAAAATCGCGTTGCAGAATTCCCGAGGCGCGAAATCCTGCATCAAATTGAGTGTGCAAACGCTGCTGGCGGTATTCATCGGGATTTACCTCTGGATGCTCCCTGCCACCAGTCGGTTGATCACCGATCTCATGGTTCCGTTCTACAAGTATCCCGTGGTGACGGGCGCCGGAGCCATCGGCTTGATCGTGACCGTGTTGATGATCGTCGGATTCTCCAACGCGGTGAATTTGACGGATGGCCTGGATGGCCTGGCGATCGGCTGCACGCTCATCGTCACCGTGGTGCTTCTGGTGCTGACGTACATCGCCGGCAACTTCAGGTTCGCTTCCTACTTGCAGGTCCCCTACGTGGCGGGCGCTGGAGAACTCACCGTTTTTTGCGGCGCCATGCTCGGAGCGGGGCTTGGTTTTCTTTGGTTTAATTGCCATCCCGCTCGAGTGTTCATGGGCGACACCGGGTCGCTGGCCTTGGGCGGCGCGCTTGGAATCCTGGCCGTGCTGATCCATCAGCCGTTCGTTTTGCTGATCGCCGGCGGCGTTTTCGTCGCGGAAGCCGCGTCGGTGGTCTGCCAAACCGGCTATTTCAAGTACACCCGGCGGCGCTACGGCGTGGGGCGGCGGATCTTTCTCATGGCGCCTCTCCACCATCATTTTGAAAAAAAGGGATGGTACGAATCGCAAGTCGTCACACGTTTCTATATACTATGTGTGCTTTGTGCCGTGGTTGCGCTCAGTACTTTAAAGTTGCGATAGCACGTGCCCATGAAACGCTGCCTCATATTCTACACACAGTTTAATCATCGCCCCTCACCCCAACCCTCTCCCCATCGGCTGGGGTGGCCGAAGGCCGGGTGAGGGTAGCCTTGCTAGTCGTGATCTCATTACGAGCAGACGTGAAATCTGATGTTTCGCCAGAACGCACGAAACATGGATGACCTCTTGAACAAGCGGGTATTGGTCATTGGCCTTGGGTTGAGCGGGCGGGCGGCCTGCCGACTCTTGCGCCGACGAGGCGCATCGGTCACAGCCATTGACAGCGGCGAGACGGACGCTTTGCGTCAAGAGGGCGGGGAACTGCGCGCACTGGGAGCCGACGTGTTGCTGGGGGCGGATCGCGCACCTTCCGGAGCGTTCGACTTGGCCGTGGTCAGTCCCGGAGTTCCCGCCCAATCGAACGCGATGCGCGAGGTGGCTCGGCGAAACATTCCAGTGATCGGCGAGCTGGAGCTCGGATATCAACAAGCCTTTTGCTTGAACGTCGCAATCTCCGGCACCAACGGAAAAACCACCACCACGGAGCTGGTCGAACGCCTGCTCCGCCACTGTCATCGCAAGACGATCGCGGCCGGCAATATCGGCCGCCCGCTCTGCGATCTCGTCGAGCAGACGCGCGAACTGGATTTCTTGACTCTGGAAGTCAGCTCATTCCAGTTGGAGACGATCCGATTCTTTCGGCCCGCGGTCGCCGTGTTGCTAAACATCACTCCGGACCATCTGGATCGGTATGCGTCCCTGGCGGATTACGCCCTCGCCAAGGCCCGCTTGTTCGAGAACCAGCAACCTTTCGATTGGGCCATCGTCCAAAGCGAAGCGCTCGCCCACCTCCGGTCGCTGGGGACGACGGTTCCCTCCAAAGTGGTGACGTTCAGCGCGAACAACCGCCGGGCGGACCTCTATCTTGATCGCGGTTTGCTGATCAGCCGGATGGAAGACTGGGCGGGCCCGCTGCTGGACATGGAAGATTGCCAGCTTCGCGGCCCGCATAACGCCGAGAACCTGATGGCCGCGCTGGCGGTTGGCCGGGTCTTGCGCTTGCCGCTCGAGGAAATGAAAGAGGCCCTCAAGACCTACTCCCCGGCGCCGCACCGTTGCGAACTGGTGGCCCAAATGAACGGGGTTTGCTTCGTCAACGATTCGAAGGCGACCAATCTCGACGCGCTCCAGAAGGCCCTGTTGGCGATGCCCGCCTCCCGCACCGGCGAGCCGAACATTCTCCTGATCGCCGGAGGGAAGGACAAAGGGTTGCAGTATCACGATATCGGACCCCTGCTGGCCCAGCGTGTGAAGCACGCGTACTTGCTCGGGGAGACCCAACAGAAGATCAGAGCGGCTTGGAGCCTGTTTACTCCTTGCACGCCGGTAGATTCGTTGTTAGAAGCAGTTTCGAAAGCATTTGAGTGTGCGATTTCGGGCGACGTTGTTTTACTTTCACCCGCCTGCTCGAGCTTCGATATGTTTCAAAGCTATGCACATAGAGGTGAAGTGTTTCGACAGGCTGTCGAGCGCGTCACTCAGTCCAGCCACGGGATTGGAACCGGTGGCAATCCAAGTGCTCCTCTCAATCCCACGAACAGTGTCTCGGAGGCGAACGAAAGCTCCGCCTCAAAACTTTCGCCACGAAGTTTTCATGAGGGAAAACTCTCTGGCCAACCAATCTCACTGAAACCCTCATCCACAGAACGATCATCAGCGCTCAGATGTCATGAACACGCCTAACCCACTCATGCCCCAAGGCTCGCTCCAGCAACATCAGTCCCGTGGCAAATCCACGGTTCGCATCGCCGTTTTTACCATCATTGCGATTCATGCGGTTTTCTTCACCGGACTGCTGATCCAGGGTTGCCGGCCTCAGACTGACAAAACTGCAGGCAAACTTACCGGCACATCCACGGCCACGAATAATGAAGTGGCCCGGCTCAACACCAACTCCGATTATTACACCAGCATCCGCGAACTGCCACCGTCGGTAACGACGAACTTGCCGGCCACGACCGATACCACGCCGGCGACGTCGGCTCCTCTGGCTTTCACAACGACCACTTTGCCGCCTGCGGTCGAAACGCCTCCCCAGAACAAGGAATACACCATCGTTCGGGGGGATACGCTGTCCAAGATCGCCAAGGACCAGCACGTGACGCTCGTCGCCCTCAACAAGGCCAATCCTGGGCTTGAGCCCAACCGGCTGCGTGTGCGGCAAAAAATCTTGATCCCAGCCACCGCGCCTTCGTCCTCGACCACGGCAACGGGCCCCGGCTTCACGGAACCCGCAGCTTCCGAAACCTCCTCCAATGTCCATGTCGTCAAAGCGGGTGAGACGCTTCATAAGATCGCCCAACAGCATGGAACCACTGTCAAAGCCATCCAAACGGCCAATAATATGAAAACATCACGGATTTTGATCGGGAAGAAGCTGAAGTTGCCCGCGGCGCAGAAGCCGAGTTCACCGGCGGCAACGGGCGCCTCCGCTCCTGGGACGCTGGGGACAACCTTGAGCACGAACACTCTGACGGCCTCGCCGTCTGGGGGATTGCCCTTAAGCCCGCGGTGAAAACGGGTCAGCCGTCCGATGAGAGCGTGTCCTAGATGAAAGCCGCTACGACATTGTTTGTGGTCTCGGTTGGCGCGCTCCTGTCCATTGGGCTCGTCATGCTCTACAGCGCCGGCATGAGGCCGAGCGCAGTCCAAGGCGGCGCTCGTTTCCTGCTGATGCAGCTTGTGTGGTGCGGGATCGGCTTGGCGGCCTGCACGATCGCTGCCTGGATGGATTACCGGTGGCTGAAGAAACTGGCCTGGCCGCTGTTTGGTTTGGCCGTCGTGATGCTTGGCTTGGTCTTGATTCCTGGCATCGGTGTGGAAAAGAAGGGCGCGTGGCGTTGGTTTGATTTGGGCTTCGGAAATTTCCAGCCTTCCGAAGCGGCCAAGCTCGCGTTGATTGTCGCTCTGGCCCACTATGCGGACACGCACCAGCACGTCATGACGACCTTCAAGCGCGGGTTGCTTATCCCCGGCTTCTTGGTCAGCGTGGTCGTCGGACTGATCTTTATCGAACCGGATCGGGGAACCGCCATCTTGATGTCGGCGGTCAGCGGGGTTCTCCTGCTCATTGCCGGCGTTCGCTGGAGCTACCTGCTCCCACCGATGGTTGCTGCCGCAGGCGGCCTGGCCTACTCCTTGTGGCATGATCCATTGCGGCTGGGCCGCATTCTGAGCTGGCTGAATCCGGAAGCGCACAAGGAGGGGATAGGTTTCCAAGCCTGGCAAGCGCAGATCGCCCTGGGGGCCGGCGGGTGGAATGGCCTCGGATTGGGGAACGGGCGCCAAAAACTCGGTTTCGTCCCGGAACACCACACCGATTTCATTCTCTCGGTGATCGGGGAAGAGTTGGGAGTGATCGCGACGCTGGCCACTGTGCTCCTGTTTATCATCTTGGTGATTTGCGGAATTTATATCGCTTGGAATTCCAGAGACACCTTTGGAATGTTCCTGGGATCAGGCATCACCTTTCTGATCGGTCTCCAAGCCTTGATCAACATCGGAGTGGTGACCGGCGTCTTCCCGAACAAAGGGCTGCCACTGCCTTTCATCAGTTACGGTGGTTCCAATTTATTGTTGATGCTGACGTGCGTCGGGATCGTCCTGAGCATCGCGCGCCATCTGCGCGATCCGGTTGCGATGCGTTCGGAGGAGTTCTCGGCGAACGAGGTTCTGGCGCCCCAGAATTCTTGATACGCATGCAGGAGCCAATCCTTTCAGTCGCCATCGCGTGCGGGGGGACGGGAGGACACCTGTTCCCAGGATTGGCGGTCGCTGAAAGGCTCCAACAAAGATCATGTCACGTGACCCTGCTGGTGTCGCAGAAAGCGGTGGACCAACAGGGCGTCCAGTCGGCCCATGGAATGGAAGTCCAGACCCTGCCTGCGGTGGCGCTGCAACGCGGGGCCGTTCGGCCGTTCCTCCGCGGCTTCTGGAGGTCGTACCGGCTTTGCTCGGAGCAGTTCCGTCACCAGCGTCCGGACGCTGTGCTAGCGATGGGAGGATTCACCAGCGCGCCGGCCATCTTGGCCGGGCGAAAGCGTGGCGCCGCCACTTTCCTCCATGAGGCCAATTCTATTCCAGGCCGAGCCAACCGTTGGCTCTCCTATTTCGCGGACGAAGTTTTCGTGGGATTCCCCGAAGCGGCTCCACGGCTGCCCACGCCAGCGGTCCAGGTGACGGGCACGCCCGTTCGGTCCGAATTCCAACCCGCCGATCCAGCCGCCTGCCGCATCGCCTTGGGATTGAATCCGAATCGGCCGGTGTTGCTGATCATGGGCGGAAGCCAAGGCGCGCACGCCATCAATGAGTTGGCAGTCGGGGCGCTGCCGACCTTGCGGCTTCGCGCGCCGCAACTGCAATTCATCCATCTCGCCGGGAACGTTGACGCGGAGAAAGTCGCGGCCGCGTATCGGTTGCACCAGGGGCCCGCGATGGTCAGAGCATTTCTGACCGAGATGGAACTTGCTCTCGGCGCAGCCACCCTCGCTGTGGGACGCGCCGGGGCGTCGTCCCTGGCTGAATTCGCCGCGATGCGGTTGCCTGCAATCCTGATTCCCTACCCTTCGGCCGCGGACAATCACCAATTCCACAACGCGCGGGCTTTGTTCGAAACCGGCGCCGCTGTCCAACTGAATGAACCGGAAGCAACGCCCGAGCGGTTGGCCGAACTCATCGTGGATTTGATCGAAAATCCATCGCAGATCGAGGCGATGCGCAGGTCGCTCGAACCGTGGGCGTTCTCGGACGCCGCCGAAAAGATTGCCCAATACATGCTGGACGCGATTGGCCAGCCCGAACCGATATGCGCATAGCAAACTTTTCGCACGGCAACAAATTAGCCAGCAGCAATCTCCGAGTCCCATGACTCCCTTGACACCATCCGAAGTCGGCAACCTTTTGCAGTCCGTCGCGCCGGACGGCACAGTTTGCCTGGTCGGCGCCGGAGGAGCAGGCATGGGTGCGCTGGGACATTTGTTTTTGGACCTGGGCTTCCGCGTCGTTGGATCGGACTTGGTGGAAAATGAAGCTACTCGGCAGTTGCAGGGACGAGGGGCCGACATCCAAAAGGGGCATTCCGCCGAGCGAGTCCGCCTCGCGCGTCCCTTTTTGGTCGTCTATTCGGCGGCGGTTCAGCCGAAGACTCCGGAAATCGTCGCCGCACATCAACTCCAGATTCCCGTCGCGCGTCGTGGCACTGTGTTGGCGGCGTTGCTCCGCCGCCGGCGCGGGATTTGCGTGGCTGGCATGCATGGCAAGACTACGACCTCGGCGTTGGCGGCGTTCGTCCTCGATCAATTGGGCGCCCAGCCGAGCTATGCCATCGGGGCGCAAGTTCCGCAGTTATCTCCCCACGCTCGCTTTGCGCCCAAGCCGGACCAGAATGCTGCAGGTCCCGGACCATATTTCGTGGCGGAGACGGATGAAAGCGACGGCACACTGGGCGATTTCGAACCGGAACATGCGGTCCTCCTCAATCTGGATGAGGAACACCTCGATCATTTTTCCAGTCTTGAAGATATTTGCCGTGAATTTCGGCAATTTGCCGCACAAGTTTCGGGCAAGGTTATCCATTGTGCGGACGATCCACACCTAGCCAAGCTGCTCGCCGGATGGCCCAACGCCGTTTCCTACGGGTTCCGGCCGGACGCCGAGTACCGACTCGAGTGCGTGCCCGCCGAGGCCGCGGGTTCTCGAGCCCGGGTTTTGCGCCGGACGCGCTTCAAACTCTGGCATCGCGGCGAACTTCTCGGAGAGTTTGCGACGAGCCTGATGGGGCGGCAGAATGCCTCGAACGCTGCCGCCGTCATCGCGTTGTTGCACGGGCTGGGATTTGGGCCTTCCGACATCGCGCGCGCCTTTCGTGCTTTCCGCGGCGCCGACCGCCGCCTCCAGGAACTTTACCGTGACGAACGGTACCGCCTCTTCGATGATTACGGGCATCATCCGACCGAGATTCGCGCAACACTCTGCGCGTTGCGAGAACTGGCCCCTCGAAGACTTCTGGTGGTCTTCCAGCCGCATCGCTTTACGCGAACCCAGAGTTTGTTGGCGGGGTTCAGCCGCTGTTTCGACGACGCAGACGCGCTTTGGCTGGTGGACATTTATCCGGCGCATGAGCCGCCAATCGCCGGGGTGAGCAGCGCGGTGCTGGCCGAGGCGATCCGGGATCACGGGCAAAAGGTCAGTTACACGCCCACGCTGGGCGATCTCTGCGCTGACGTGCGAGGCAATTTGGAACCGGGCGATCTGGTGTTGTTCCTGGGCGCCGGGGACATCACTGAAGCGGCGCACCGCTTTGCGCTCCAGTTGCAGATGGAATCTTCGGAACGGCGCGAATCGTTGCGCGTGGAACTCTCCGAGAGGTTGTCTCCGGCCTCGGTCGTCCGGCCGGACGAGCCCTTGGCCAAGCGAACCACTCTGCGCGTCGGTGGCCAGGCCGATCTCTACGTCGAACCCGCTTCAGAGGCGGACTTGGCGGAGGTCCTGCACTTCTGCGCGGGACAACGGCTCCCCTTTTTGGTGCTCGGCCGCGGCTCGAACCTGCTCATCCCGGACAACGGCGTCCGTGGTTTGGTGCTGAGTTTGACGCACCCGGAATTCTGCCGCGTCGAAGTCCGAGGGGAGAAGATCCTCTGCGGAGCCGGCGCCAAACTGAAGGCTCTGGCTGTGGAAGCCAAGCGCCACGGATTGGGCGGACTGGAATTCCTCGAGGGCATTCCGGGAAGCGTTGGAGGCGCCTTGCGCATGAACGCAGGGGCTATGGGAGGAGCCATGTTCGAGTTCGTCGAGTCCGTCCGTTTTATGGATTTTTCCGGCCAGGTTCTCGAACGGAGAGCGGATGAAATCGAGGTCCATTACCGCGGCTGTCCGCTGTTTCGCAATCATATTGCCCTCGGTGCCGTGCTGAAAGGCCATCCGGAGGACCGGGAATTGATTGCCGAGAAAATGAAAGCGTGCAGCCAGAGGCGATGGCGGTCCCAGCCGGCGGCTCCCAGCGCAGGCTGCATTTTCAAGAATCCAGAAAGCATCCCGGCGGGACGGTTGATCGAGGAGCTTGGCTTGAAAGGAATGCGGGTCGGCGGCGCCGTGGTCTCCGAGCTGCACGGCAACTTCATCATCAACGAGGGCGGGGCCACGGCTGCGGATGTTCTGGAATTGATCGATCTCGTTCAGCAGCGGGCGCAGTCGGCGCGTGGCATCGAACTCCACCCCGAAATCGAAATTGTCGGCGAGGTCGCGCCGTGTCGGGCGGACGAGCCAGAACAAGACTGCCATTTCAAGAGAAAGCTTACCGAAGCATGTCCAAGCTAAACGGCATACACTGGCGAGCGAACGTCGCCTGGCACGTCTCCATGAACCGACGGTTCGTAGCTGCCGAGGTAACGAGGCGGAAAACGTGCTTAAAACCAATATCCGCCTCGTCACCTCGGCGGCTACGAATTCACAATTCATGAGGCAATGAGACACCGCCTCCAAATCACGGTCATGTTGGGCGGGCCATCCGCTGAGCGCGAAGTGTCCCTGCGAAGCGGCAAAGCCGTGGCCTCGGCGTTGCAGTCACTCGGGCACACGGTCCGTGAGCTGGATCCGCGGGACGAAAACTGGAGCCTGCCCGAAGGGACCGATGTGGTATTCCTGGCGTTGCACGGCACGTACGGCGAAGACGGCACGATTCAGCAGCAACTCGACGAGATCGGCGTGCCTTACACGGGCTGTGGCGCGGAAGCCAGCCGGGTGGCCTTCGACAAAGTCCGAACCAAACAGAAACTTCTGGAAGTTGGAGTGCCCACCGCGCCGTTCGAAGTCATCCGTTCGGCGTCGGCCCAATGGCCCCGAGGATGGCAACCCCCGGTTGTTTTGAAGCCGGTCCGGCAGGGATCGAGCGTCGGGCTCCAATTCGTAAATCAAGTGGATCAATGGCCGGCGGCTCTGGCCGAATCGTTGCGGTTCGATTCGGAAGTCTTGCTCGAGGAGCGAGTCGTTGGCCGCGAAACGACCGTGGGCATCTTGGATGGCCAGGCACTGCCCGTCGTCGAAGTCCGGCCCAAGAAGGGCGGCTATGATTACCAAAACAAGTACACCGCAGGCGCAACGGATTACTTCTGCCCGGCGCCATTCGACGCGTCCATCACCGCCCGCGTTCAGTCCGCCGGACTGCGCGCCTTCCACGCGGTCGGAGGCCGCGATTACGCGCGGGTGGATGTGATGGTTCGTTCGGACGGCGAACCGGTCGTTTTGGAGGTCAACACCCTGCCCGGCATGACCGCAACCAGCTTGTTGCCGAAGGCTGCCGAAGCCGCCGGAATCAGCTACGAGGCGCTGTGCCAGAAGATGGTCGATCTGGCCTTGCGCCGGGCAGATTATTCGAATCTGGGATCAAGAAGCGACTAACCCATGTGAATGCGTCATTTCTATAGCCCCTCACCCGTCCTTCCGCCTTCGCCAAGCCTACGGCGGACAAGTCGGACACCCTCTCCCCATCGGATGGGGAGAGGGGCGGGGTGAGGGGTATCCGTCGCATTTTGAAAGCGAATTAGAATCAGAGCACGCGTTGACGAAGTATGTGGTTCAAATCCAAATCTGCGAACCGGCGTTTCGAGCGGGATCATGTCTTGGAAGTCAAGCTGCGCGCGCGCCAAGTCCGTGCCGCGCGACTGCGGATGGCGGGCAAGATCATCGGCGTCCTTCTCGGAGGCGCGCTCGCCTTCTGTCTCTACTGGCAAGGAAGTGACTGGGCCATGCGCGAATGGCTCTACAAGAATCCCGTTTTCATCATCAAACATCTGGAGGTCCAAACCGACGGAGTCACTCCGATCGAACAAATCCTCGCTTGGGCCAACGTCCGAAAGGGTGACAGCTTGTTGACGGTGGATTTGCTCCGCATCGAGCGCGACCTGAATCTGCAGCCGCTCGTCCGCAACGCCGCCGCGGTCAGAGTCTTGCCGGACACTTTGAAGATCCGAGTGAGCGAGCGCGAACCCATCGCCCGGATCTCCGGTTTCCAAACCCGGTTCTCGGAGGCTTCCATTTCGCCGACCACCTACTACATTGATGCGGCCGGATACGTGATGTTGCCGCTGGAGACCGCTCAGGCGTCGGGGCCGGCGGCGACCGGCTCGGAGGATTTCCCTGTCCTGACCGGAGTGCTCGGGACTGAGCTCCGTCCGGGGCGGCGAGTGGAATCGGTTGAGATCTACTCGGCCCTGCGGTTCATTGCCGCCTTCGATCGATCTCCCATGTTCGGGGTGGTGGACTTGCTGACCATCGACCTTTCCTCGCCACCGGTGTTGCGGGTGGCGACACGCCAACACAACGAAGTGACATTCGCCCCGGAAGATTTGGCGAGGCAGCTCGCCCGATGGCGCGTCGTCCATGATTTCGCCATCCAAGAGGCGCGGCAAATCAGTTCGCTCGATTTATCGGTCTCCAACAATGTTCCGCTCCGGTGGCAGGATCCGGGCGCTCCCGTGCCTCCTCCGGCCAGGCTCTTGAAACCCTCCTCGCTCAAGAAAAAACATGTTTAAGTCATCCCCCATTATCGTCGGACTGGATCTGGGCACTTCCAAGATTTGCGCGGTGGTCGCGGAAATCAATGAGGCCGGAGCCATCAATGTCATCGGGGTCGGCCAAGCCAAATCGCGCGGCATCCGCAAAGGGGAAATCGTCGATGCCAACGCCTGCGGCGAGGATATCCGCAACGCGATAGTCGATGCTGAACAAAACGCGGACGTGGAGATTCGCAGCGTCTTTCTGGGAGTGACCGGCGGGCACATCCAGGGTTTCAACAATCGCGGCTTCCACCCGGTCGTTTCGGACGACCGAGAGATCACAGAGGATGACATTCAGGACGCCATCAAAAATGCCAAAGCCATTAATTTGCCGGCTGAAAATCATGTCGTGCATGTGATTCGGCAGCACTTCTTGGTCGATGGCCAGGATGGAATCATCAATCCCGTGGGCATGTTCGGTTCGCGCGTGGAGGTCGATGTGCATGTCGTGCACGGGAACTTCCACCGGCTGCAAAACCCAATCCGGGCGGTCAAGAGTTTCCAGATCGAGGTCGAAGCCATCGTTTTCACGGGGCTGGCGTCGGCGCTCGCGTTGCTGGAAAATCAGCAAAAGGAGTTGGGCGCGTTGGTCATCGATCTGGGCGGCGGCACGACCGAGTATGTCGTGTATGCCGGCGGCGTCATCAAACACACCGGAGTTCTAGCCGTGGGAGGCGACCATGTATCGAATGACCTGGCCTACGGGCTGAAATTGCCGCTCGGGCGCGCCGAACAACTCAAGATCGAACACGGCTCGGCGTTGGTTGACCGCTCGGTTCGAGGCCGGACCTTGCAGCTCACCAACAGTGTGGGTCTGCCCGAAAAAGAGGTGAATCTGGAGCACCTGCGCCGCATCATGTCGGTGCGGCTGGAAGAGATTTTTCGTTTGATTGCCGACGAGCTGGAATCCGCAGGACTCCTGGATTATCTGAGGAGTGGCGTGGTGTTGTGCGGCGGCGGCTCCAGGATCGCCGAGATCGAGAAATTGGCCGCGCAAGCGTTTGGGCTGCCGGCCAGCGTGGGAAAGGCCAGTTCGGTGAGCGGACTCAAATCAACACTGGATCAGCCGGAATTCACGGCCGCGATTGGCCTGGCGAAATTCGGATCATTCGAGCAGCGCAAACGGATCGAATCGCGTTCTACGCTCTCGCTCGGCCTCCGCTCGACCCTCAGCCAGCTTTTTCGGCGAGGATGAGTGAAGGACGAATGACGAATTGTCCAATGACGAAAGAATGACTAATAACGAAGCACAAACTCCTCGTGCAGATTCCCGCACTACCGTTCGCGTTCTTCGGACTTAGTCATTCTTTCGTCATTGGGTACTCCGTCATTCGTCATTGGATCGGCCGGCGGGGATCAAGCTCGGGAAAGCCCGACTCACCGGCGGCCCGCTTTCCTTGCCCGACAAACTAAAATAGAACGACTATGACAACCGAGCACAAGATTGAGTCTCCTCCCGCAAGCAAGCCCCTCGCCGTCAAAATCGTGGGTCTCGGATGCGCAGGCATCCATATGGCGGAATTCATGATTCAGACCGACCTTCGCGATTTGGCCTTCGCGGTCGTGCACAGCGATGCCCGGGCGCTCGCAGCTTCCACGATCCCAAACAAGTGTTTGATCGGGACCCAAATCCTTCACGGGCTTGGCGCCGGCGGCGATCCGGCTCTTGGCCAAGCCTCGGCGGAGGAGGATTTGCAGCCTCTCAGATCCCTCTGCGAAGAAACCGATCTAATGTTCATCTTAACGGGATTAGGCGGAGGGACGGGAACCGGCGCGGCTCCGGCGCTGGCCCGTCTGGCGGGCGAGTCTGGGGCGCTGGTTCTGGCCGTCGTCACGTTGCCGTTCGAATTCGAGGGCGCCCGGCGCCAGCAACAGGCGCGCTGGGGTCTGCAGCGGTTGCAAGCAGCGGCCGATGGCGTTCTCTGCCTGCCGCACCAAAGAATGGCCAAGCTTCTGGAGGAACGCTCCAGCGCGCTGGAAGCGTTCAAAGCAACCCATGAGCACCTCGCGCAAGGCGTTCGGTCGATTTGGCAAATGCTCACGAAGTTCGGATTGCTCAACGTCGAATTCGCCGATCTCTGCTCGGTGTTGCGCGGACGCCACTGCGAGAGCGCGTTTGCCTGCGCGCAGGCCGCCGGTGAGGAGCGGGCGCGTTTGGCTGTCGAAACACTCGCGGCCAGCCCTCTGCTCGAGGAAGGAAAGCTGTTCTCCGAGGCTGAAGCCGTGCTCGTGAGCGTGGTGGGCGGCCCCGATCTCACGCTGGCGGACGTCAACGGCGTCATGCAGCGAATGAACCAGCAGGCCGAACAGGCGCGGTTCATGGTGGGCGCAATCATCGATGACGGTTTTCAAGGGCGCCTGGGGGTCACGGTCATTCTGGCTCGCCGCGGGCAACCCCGCAAAGAAACCGCGTTTGAAAATCGCGGAGCCTCCGCACTCGAAGTTTTCCCGGCCGGTTTGGGCGGCCCCGAAATCGAGAACCAATTCTTCGGAGTGGCGGCTCAGCACCGTCCTGCGTCCCGCTTCGTTCCGCCAGCGCCAAAACTGAGTCCGGAACAAACTAGGCGGCTGCTCGAACAACGGCCCGGTTCCGCCGCCCGCCGCCGCAAATCAATTGCGCTTTGGTCGCAAGGCCAGTTGCCGTTGGAGATTGTCTCGCGAGGGCGTTTCGAGCAGAGCGAGCCCACTCTTCACCAAGGCGAGGATCTCGACGTCCCAACCTACATCCGCCGCGGCGTGTCCCTGAATTAGCTACCCAACGATGACGTTTCCACCGGCATCCCGTTCAATCCGAAGCGCGCGGTTGGCCCTGCAAAATTCGAAAAACTCATCTCCGCCACTGAGCAGTCGCTGAGGCAGCTCGACCTCAAGCTCCGTCTCGCTGCTATGGCGCGCTTGATCTGCCGTCTGACTTCCCTGGAGGATGCTCGAAAATCCACGAGTGCGCTCGGTCGGCGATTTTCGCCAAGAGCAGAAGATCCTCACGCCCGAAGCTCTGAGTGGATTTCCATTGCTCGCCATCTTTGTAGTTCTTGGAAAACGTGACGTTGTACTTCGTGGAGTCGCCGACTTCGTTTTCCCAAAGAGCGGCTTTGATCGCGCCGAGACGGATTTCGTGAACGGGTTTTGTTTTGTTCATGGGTTAACCTCCTTGTGCGAGTTTTCGTGCAGATTCGATGGACGTGGTGTTGAGCTTTAAGTGAGTTCGAGTATCAGGCAAGGGTGGATCTATTGGGCGTTTGGTGGTGTCTGACGACGTGTGTTCGCAATGACGATCTGTTGCATCCGAGAGGATAGTCCTTTGGAGCGTTCTGCCTGAGCTACGGACCATTTGTGCTTCTTTCCCAGTTCCAACATATTCGCCATGTTCTTCTTCGCCTCCTCTCCCAGTTGCTGGAGGTCGGTCAGCGAAAGTGGCCCGGTCTTTGCCTTCGCCTCCCACTTTTCTACACGACTTTGGTATTCGTTAAGAAAGGCGTCCACAGGCTGTGGATTGCCGCCTCCAGAACAACCGGCAAACATGAGCAAGCCGGCGGCCATCAGAAAGCAACGCCGGGCTTGCATTTTCGATTTGAGCGTCATACTTCTTTCTCCTTCGATTAGATTGTTGAGTGATACGTGGAATAGCGTCCGTCCTTGGCCCGTCGTGGCAAATTCTCTTCACCGTCCAGAGTTCTCAGAATTTGCTCTGCTGGCCTCACCACTCGAACGGGTGGCAAGTTGCGACGCTATCGCCGCTTGACGGTCGAGAAGCTCAGCTTTCGTCATCTCGAGGCGCATCTGCAGGGCGGAAGACAGTTCAGCGGCCTGCGTGAATTTTGAGAGAATCCTGTCATCCTCAAGGGCTTCGTCAAACATTCCCTGTTGTTCCTCTGTCACGACTTCGCGCACCCTGTTCAAGTGCCCGGCCATCAATTCAAGATTCGTATTGACAACCCCTTCATATCGGTGCCTCGACTTGCCCGCCAATCCCGTACGAAAACTCTCAAGTCCCTTGATCATTTCTGCGACTCCTTCCCAATCGACTCTTCGGCCCAAATGATCATCAACTGTGTCTCGGGCGTTTTTGAACGTCGCGTCGCCTAGTATTCGGGAAGGTCCCAAATAAGAACTCGTGATGACGGTGGGGGCCCCCTTCTCTGTGTTGTTCTCCACTGCGGACCGCATTTCGGCAGCGAGTTGTTGGATTCTCTGTTTGTCGATACGTTGAGAAGATTGCGAGGCAAGGCGATTGTTGGCGGTCTCGGCATTCGGCTTTGCCGCATTTCGCTCCTCAAGAACCTTCAGCCTCTGTTCCAGCTCCCTGATTCTCTTGTCGCGGACTTTCAAGGCCTCCTCGTGTTGCAGCCGTGCTCTGTCTCTCTCTTCGCTCCAAGTTTTCATCAAGTCGATTCGCGCTTCGCTTTTCAGAAGCCCGTCAAATGTCCTGGCAATCCGAGTATGTCGGTGGTGTTGGCCATCCTTGGCCCAGTGCTCCGGGCGACCACAGGGACAATGACAAAACGATCACGGCGGTAGGTATGCAACTCCTTGTATTTTTCATCTTAGCTATCTCCTTTGGAGGTCGCGTGCAGCCTCACGCAGGCAACTGCGTCCGTTAATTCGTACTGCACAGCGCACTCCTTATTTTTTTGTGTTACCGGGTGTTCCTTCAGCACCCAGCTAGCTTCGATTCGTATCACTCCTCGATTTGCATCGCAAGATTTTTTTGAGAATTCTTCTGGAAAAAATGCTGCGACCGAAGGATGTGGTCAAGGTGAGAGCCACTTCCGATCTCAGTCCAAACCGCAGTCCCTTGAAGACAGATGGTTAAAGCGCCGCGCCATGCCGGCGCCGCTTGAGGAACACCTCTCGAAGATCGAAATAGGCGATCGCATCTTTCATGTTCGAGACGAAGCGCATGAACCAGTGCATTTCGCCCGAAGTGACGTATTCCATCGTGATGACAAACCGCTCCTCCCCCTGGTCCAGCGGTGTGACGGCGTGATACACTTTGTCCCCGTTGAACACGACCAGCTTGCCGGGATCGAGCCGCACTTCCAGTTCCCCTACAGCACGCGCTAAAGGTGCGTCAACACGGGTCGGACGCCCGCCATCCAGCCGCTGGCCGGACGCGAAATTCGATTCGTCGAGGTTTCCGAAGTTCCGATCAAGGCTTAGGCTGCGAGATCGTGATTGTGTCAGCGAGGCAGTTTTCTGTTCAGTCATTGTCGCTTCCATGAAGTTGATTCAAGCTCGTGTGATGGCAAGGCGCGTCGGGATTGCTCCGATCTTGGGTGAGAATTGTGACATAGCTGGTTTCGCCAGCGCAATGAGAAACCAGCGCGCCCCGCAATGAAGAGTTGCATCTCTTCGCGCGGTCACTACTAATTCCAGGCGTCGTGACTAAGACTACGCAATTCAAGCGGCTCCTTCATTCGGACAGACTGGTCTTCCTGATGGAAGCGCATAATGGCTTGAGCGCAAAGCTCGTCGAGGAAGCGGGATTCCCCGGCATTTGGGCAAGTGGCCTGGCGATTTCCGCGGCCCTGGGAGTCCGCGACAACAACGAAGCCAGTTGGACCCAAGTTCTGGAGGTCGTCGAGTTCATGAGCGATGCCACAGATATCCCGATTCTCCTGGATGGCGACACTGGTTACGGGAACTTCAACAACATCCGCCGCCTGGTCCGCAAATTGGAGCAACGAGGGATCGCGGCGGTTTGCGTCGAAGACAAATTGTTCCCGAAGACCAACTCCTTCATCCGCGGGGAACGCCAACCGTTGGCCGAAATCGAGGAGTTCGTCGGCAAAATCAAAGCGGCCAAAGACGCGCAAAGCGACCCGGATTTCTGCATCCTCGCCAGGTTGGAAGGCTTTATCGCCGGTTGGAGCCTCGAAGAAGTCCTCCACCGCGCCAAGGCCTATCAACAGGCCGGCGCGGACGCGCTGCTCGTCCACAGCAAGAAGCAGAGTCCAGACGAGGTGCTCGCTTTTGCCCAGGCCTGGGACGGGTCTAGTCCGCTGGTGGTTGTGCCGACCACGTATTACAGCGCGCCGGTGGAGCGTTTCGAGCGCGCGGGGATTCGGATGGTCATTTGGGCGAACCAGAACCTTCGCAGTTGCATCACGGCGATGCAGAAAACTTGCCGCCAGATCTTCACGGAACGGTCGGTCGGTACAGCGGAAGATCAAATCGCCTCGATCAAGGAGGTGTTTCGTCTTCAGAACGCCGAGGAATTGCTCCAGGCGGAAGAACGTTATTTGCCAAAACGTCTCGAATCGACTCGCGCGATCATTCTTGCCGCGTCGCGCGGAGGTGAGTTGGGCGAACTGACGCGGGCCAAACCCAAAGCGATGATTCCTGTCGGCGGCATTCCCCTTCTTCACAAACTTGTCCATCAATTCCGCGCAGCCCGGATCAAAGACATCATCGTTGTCCGTGGCTACGGCAAGCAAGAGGTCAACGCGCCGGGCGTTCATTTCGTGGATAACGACGATTTTGAGAACACGGCGGAGTTGCTGTCGTTAAGCAAGGCCGTTTCTCACCTGGAAGGTGAATTAGTCATCTCCTTTGGCGATATCTTGTTCCGGAAGCATATCCTGCAGAATTTGCTCGTGGAGGAGCACGACATCGCCATCGTCGTGGACGCCGCGGGGAAGAACCGCGGGCAGATCAAGGGTTACGTGGATTTCGTTTCGACGACGCGCCCTTATTCACTGGAGTATAGCGAGGAGGCCGTCTTCCTTGCGGATATTGGCCCAGACCTCCCGGCCGAGACGATCCAAGGCGAATGGATCGGCTTGATCAAAACAACGGCGCGCGGCACGGCCGTCCTTAGAACAGGCTTGGAAGAGCTCTCGGAACGCCCGGATTTCTCCCGGCTTCGCTTCGATGATCTTTTCCGACACTTGTTGGCCCGCAGCGTCCGCGTTCAAGTCCTCTACATCACAGGCCACTGGCTGGACGTCGATGATCTCGATGATCTGGATCGTGCTCAGGCCTTCTAATTCGAATTTGCAGTCGAGATGAGACTAATCGATTTGAAATCGTCACCTCAATTGCCCCTCACCCGTCCTTCCGCCTTCGCCAAGCCTACGGCGGACAAGTCGCACACCCTCTCCCCATGTGATGCGGGGAGGGATGGGTTGAAGGGTATTCGTCGCATTCTGAAAGGGAACTGCTGCAAGCAAGATGTGCTGTTGAAGTGATCAAAGCAGCCTCATTCATCGAGCCGCTCCGCGCCTTGAATTACAGCCAATACGCGGGCGTGCCTTGCTCTTTCCTGAAACCGTTCATCAACTACGTGATCAGCGACCCCACGCTCAACTACGTCGGCGCTGCCAGCGAGGGAGAGGCCGTGGGCATTACGTTCGGCGCTTATTTGGCAGGCAGAAACACAGTGACCATGTGCCAGAATTCGGGACTAGGGAACATGGTCAATCCGCTGACCTCGTTAAACTATCCGTTTCGAGTTCCGACGCTTCTGATCGTGACTTGGCGCGGAGAACCGGGCGTGAAGGATGAACCCCAACACGAACAAATGGGACGCATCACGCATCGTTTGTTGGACACGTTGGAAATCCCCTGGCTGCCGTTTCCCAGGGAGGATTACGAAATCGCTTCGGCAATCGAGAAAGCCGACACGAGCATGAAAGAGCGGCGGCGGCCCTTCGCACTCGTGATGTCTCATGACACGGTCGAGGAATGGGAGCTGAAAGACGCAAAGCGACCTCCATGGCTGGCGGCCGAACCTCGACAGGAGGCCGCCTCTGGCCCGGAACTGAGGCTGACGCGGAGCGAAGCCCTGCGGGTGATTCTGGAGAACTTGGCCGGAGACGAGGCCATCATCGCAACGACGGGCAAGACTGGCCGCGAGTTGTTCACTTTGGCCGATCGCCCAAATCATTTGTACGTGGTTGGGGGCATGGGAACCGCTTCTGCCATCGGGTTCGGTATCGCTCAGACGCTCCCCAATCAAACGGTGGTGGTCATTGACGGCGACGGCGCGGCGTTAATGAAACTGGGTTCCTTGGCCACCATTGGCTATCATCAGCCTCCGAACCTGTTGCACATTGTGCTGGACAACGAATCCCACGATTCGACCGGGGGCCAGCGTACCGCCTCGGGTGTGACCCGATTCGCTGCCATCGCGGCCGCGTCAAACTATCGCCACGCCTTCGCGGCCGACCGGGAGGAGGACATTCGGAATGGTGTGAGATCACTTCGTGCGAGCGCCGGACCGAATTTTTTGCACGTCAAGATTCGGCCTGGATCGCCTAAGAACCTGGGCCGGCCCACGGTCAAGCCCCACGAAGTCAAGGAACGTTTCATGGATTTTCTGAAGCGCCGGACTTAAAGGAGCTTGCAAAGATCGCGGATTTGCCTCTCCACTTTTAAGGCATGAAAGAGCCACGCATCTTACCAACCGCCAAAGACAAGACTCTGTTCACGCCCGGCCCCCTCACCACCAGCCAGACGGTGAAGCAAGCCATGTTGCGCGACATCGGATCGCGCGACGAAGCTCTCATGAAATTGCTTCAAGATATCCGAGTGAAACTGCTCACCCTGGCGGGCGTGACGCGGGAAGATGGATACGAAGCGATTCTGATGCAGGGAAGCGGCACTTTCGGCGTGGAATCGGTGCTTTCCTCGGTGGTCCCGGCTAAGGGACGGCTGCTCGTTTTGACCAACGGCATCTACGGCGAGCGCATCGTGCATATGGCGTCTGTTCTGAAAATCGACGCTCACGCACTTCGCAGCCCGGAGAACCAGTCGCCGGATTTACAGCTTGTCCGGCGGACCTTGGCTTCGGACTCGAGGATCACCCACGTCGCGGTGGTTCACTGCGAGACCACGACCGGCATTCTCAACCCGATCGTGGAGATTGGCCGCGTGGTCAAGGAGTTTGGCCGCGGCTACATCGTGGATGCCATGAGCAGCTTCGGCGCGGTGCCCATTGACTTGAAGACTGTGGACATCGACTATTTGGTGTCCTCGGCCAACAAATGCATCGAGGGCGTGCCGGGTTTCTCGTTCATTATCGCCCGCCGTGAAGCACTGCTCGCGTCGGACGGCAATGCGCGCAGCTTGAGTCTCGATCTGTTGGGGCAACTGAAAGGATTCGAAGCCAACGGCCAGTTCCGATTCACGCCTCCGACGCATGCGCTCCTTGCGTTCGATCAGGCATTGCGCGAGCTGGATCAGGAAGGAGGGGTGCTGGGCCGGGCCGCCCGCTACGGCAACAACTACGACGTGCTCGTCAAGGGGATGAAGAAGCTCGGTTTCAGCAGCTACCTCGATCCGAAGCGGCAAAGTTATATCGTGACGGCCTTCCACTGCCCGGAGCATCCGAGGTTCAGCTTCGAAGAATTCTACCGGCGGCTTAGCGACAAGGGGATCATCATCTATCCGGGAAAAGTTTCCCAGGCGAACACTTTTCGCATCGGCTGCATCGGGCGCATTTTTGAATCGGATCTGCGAGCCTTGCTCGCGGCAGTCGCTGACACGCTGGAGGAAATGGATGTGAGAATCACCCGGGCCTGAACACGAACAGAAATTGGTCATGTGTTTAGCACACGTTGCCTCCATCGTAGCGCGGATTCGCGGTCTATTAGTATCTTTGGAAATCGCCGCTAGTTTCGGCGAATTCTCGTGGCGCAGGTTTTCAATCTGCCGTATCGCAGGTTTGCAGCCTGTGGAACGCTCGAGCTCCCGCCGATTTCAAATCGGCGATACAGCAGATTGCAAATCTGCGCTACTTCGGTTGCGGCTTCGCCGCCCTGTGCTGAATTGCCGATCTGCCATCGGCATGGCTTCCAAGTTCCGGCTTTGCCGAAGTCGATTGTCGAAAACCGTCGGGCGGACCGCTCCGGCTCCCGTTAGCCTTGCCGCGATTCTTTGTTGGCTCCCCCTTGCCGCACAAGCCCAGGTCTTAATCTTCCAGGAAACATTCGAAACCGAAGGCGAGGGCACGCGCTACGTTTCGGAGGGAAGCGACGCGTACGAACCAGCCCGGCTGGCGCGCGAGTTGAATCGATTCGATCAAGGCGGTCCGGTGTATTGGGCGCGGAAAAGCAAGGTCTCATTGGTTGGCGTGCCGGAGCAAACGCCGGCCCGTCGCGCGTTGATGTGTTGGCATCATTCAATCGATGCCTCCCTGGTGACGCAGGAGTTCCTGTCTCTTTTCGACTCTGTCGTGAAATGGCTCGTCAAAGACAAAGCCAACGCGACAGTCCTGTTTTCCCCACCTCCCGGCGGCTCAGGTGACACCGTGCTCGTGGAACGCCTCGCTTCGAACGGATACAAAATCGTCGAGGATGACGGTAGCGCGCTCTCGTCCAGGCCGGCCGTCGATTTGGTGATTGCTTCCAGCAACGGCACCGCCGGCGCAGGCCCAAGCCGGTTCGCGCTCTACCCGGTTCCGTTGCTCACTTACAACACCGCCAACCACGACGACGAATTGCTCTCGACCGCAGGCCAACCCGGCCAGACGCTCGCAATCGGGGACATCACAATCGAAGCCGCCAATCATCCGGCCGCCGGCGGTAAAACCGGCGCCTTCAAAGTCGTCGCTGGCCAGGCACAATTTGACACGATCAGCCGACTGCTGCCGGAAAGCGCAATTATTCTGGCGACATTCCAGCAACCCAAAGCAGCCGATCCAGCCGTGACAGAGAAGGCGCCGTTCATCGTTCTGCTCGAGGAAGGATCATCCGGAGGCAAGTTCTATAGCGGCGGTCCGTTTATCGG
>JACQWK010000363.1 GCA_016209525.1 Verrucomicrobiota bacterium | reverse complement strand
TGGGACGACATCTGCGACATCATGGCCGCCTACGACGTCAGCTTCAGCATCGGCGACGGCTTGCGCCCAGGTTCAATCGCGGATGCGAATGACGAAGCCCAATTCGCCGAATTAAAAACTCAAGGTGAACTGACTGAACGGGCTTGGGCGAAAGGCGTGCAAGTCATGAACGAAGGCCCGGGCCACATTCCCATGCACATGATCGAGGAAAACATGCACAAGCAACTCGAGTGGTGTCACGAAGCGCCGTTCTACACGCTTGGCCCGCTCACCACCGACATCGCGCCCGGCTACGACCACATCACCAGCGGCATCGGCGCGGCGATGATTGGTTGGTATGGTTGCGCGATGCTTTGCTACGTGACCCCGAAAGAGCATTTGGGATTGCCCAACAAAAAAGATGTTAAGGATGGAGTGATTGCTTACAAAATCGCCGCTCACGCGGCGGACCTGGCGAAAGGACATCCCGGAGCGCAATACCGCGACAACGCGCTATCGAAAGCCAGATTCGAGTTCAGGTGGGAAGACCAGTTTAACCTGTCCCTTGACCCGGTAACGGCCCGTGAGTTTCACGACGAGACACTGCCCCACGAAGGAGCGAAAACGGCCCACTTCTGTTCAATGTGTGGACCTCACTTTTGTTCCATGAAGATTACGGAGGATGTAAGAAGGTTTGCAGCGGAACAGGGAGTTACCGAGGAACAGGCCATCCCGGTCGGCATGGAACAAAAGGCTCGTGAATTTGTGGAGAAGGGCGGCGAGCTTTACGCCAAAGCCTGAGCGGTGATACTTGAAACCCATGAAAGCGACACTGGCAGAACCCGAAATCGTGACGCGCAAAGGCAAGCCCGTCTCCGTCATCATCCCCATCAAGGACTACGAGGAGCTTTTGGAGCGCGTGGAGGACGTCGAGGATGTGGCGTGGCTCAAACGCGCCCGCAAGAAGCCGCTCCACTACCGACCGCTGGAGGACTACCTTGCCGACTGCAAACGCAAATGACCGGCCATGTATCGCGTCCTGCTTGAACGGGGTGCGGAGAAGGACCTCTCGCGGCTCTCATCCGAGATTCATGACCGCGTCATCGCGGCGATTCAAGCGCTCGCGACAAACCCGCGCCCGCCCGGTTGCCGCATAACTGGCCGGCAGCAAGAGCGACTGGCGCATCCGCGTGGGCGACTACCGCGTGGTTTATGAAATGGCGGACGGCCTTCGCGAGGTGCGCATCAACCGCGTGCGCCACCGCCGCGAAGTCTATCGCTGATGCATCCGATGCGCCTCTCAACCCTCAGCCATCAACTCTCAACCCGATTCGCGCGCTTCGATTCGAGCCGCTTGGGAAACGGCGAGAAGCCTTTCGAGGAGCGAAAGGCCGACCGACCGAGGCAGCGGGCGCAGCCGATCCCATTCCGCTGGCAAGACCAATTCAACCTCAGCCTCGACCCCGCCACCGCGCGCGAGTTCCACGACGAGACGCTGCCGCAAGAAGGCGCAAAGACCGCGCACTTCCCTGCCCGCCGAAGCCTCGGCGCAGGCGGGTGCTCCATATGCGGCCCGCACTTTTGCAGCATGAAGATATCGGAGGACGTGCGGAAATACGCCGCCGAACAAGGCATCACCGAGGAAGAGGCGCTGAAGAAGGGGATGGAAGACAAGTCGAAGGAGTTCGTGGAGAAGGGCGCGGAGGTTTACGCGAAAGCGTGAATCTGTTAATCATCGCTCATGGCAATCAACGAGCCATCCGACAATCTTCCGTTGGCCGATGTTTTCTGCGCCGCGAATGGACTGGTGGCCGCGGGACTGATTGAAGACTGGGCACTCGGCGGCGCGCTGGCGGCAATTTACTACGTCGAGCCGTTCACGACTTACGACGCGGACATTTTCTTCATCCCGAAAGACAAAAGCCTGAGTGCCGGCGTGCCGGTCATCTACAGCCATCTGCAATCACAAGGCTGGCAGGTCGAGCGCGAACATCTTCTGGTGCGCGGATTCCCGGTCCAGTTTCTTGCCGCGAGCGGCCTGACCGAGGAAGCCGTGCGCGAAGCCGAATGCATCGAATACGAAGGCGGGCCCGCGAAAGTTTTCCGCGCCGAGCACATCGTGGCCATTGCCGCCAGCGTGGGGCGCGCGAAGGACAAAGCGCGCATCGAACAATTGCTCCAGCAAGCCGACCTGGACAAAAGCTATTTGGAAAACGTGCTGCAACGGCATAAACTGCAACTGCCGAAAGTATGAAACCGGAGATGCGCAGGAAACTGGCTCGCGAGCCGTTTGCGGAAAAAATCCGCAAAGTGGCGCAATTGAATCGTCTCGCGAAGACTTTCCCGCGTCGCGCCGTTCGACAGATTTCGGGTCACCCTTCAGGCAAGTGAGAACCAGCAAGGCTTCAAAGACTCCGGCGTTCGTGCTTCGCGCCGAACGTGCTTTCCGCCGTGCCGCGCAAAATGTCAAAGCCCAGAATCGCGCTCTCAAACTTCCCGTAATTGTCTGGCAGGACGGCAAAGTGGTGGAGAAGCCGGCGTGAACCTTGGGCTGAGTTGAATCCTGTTGGGATTCATGCCGCGCATTGAAGCGTTCCTTCCCTTGCCCCCGCTTGAGATGCGTTGCCCAAGTTAGCCGATGCGCTTGAAGTAAAAGTATGCAGAACATGAAGAGCAATAAAAAGGAGTTGTCACCAGAACGACGCGAAGAAGTGCTCAGAGCGTTGAAAGCCCGTTTTGAGACAAACCTGAACCGCCATAACGGTCTTGAGTGGGCCAAGGTGCAGGCAAAGCTGGAAGCCAATGCGGAGAAACTGTGGTCGCTCCATGAAATGGAAAGAACGGGCGGTGAACCGGATGTTGCGGGTCTCAATAAAAAGACGGGCGAATAC
>JACQWK010000339.1 GCA_016209525.1 Verrucomicrobiota bacterium | reverse complement strand
TGCGGAAAACGTGCTGCAACTGCGTTGCGCGTTATTGGGAAATCGGTGGGATGAATGCTGGGGCCGCGCCTACCATAGTGACTATTTGCAAATAAAAGCCATCGCGTAACCGAGAGTGGTTACTTTCGCGTCACGCACCCGCGGAATTTGCCTGGCCCTATTCCCTCCCACGCGGCCACCCGAACGCTCAACATTCAACGTCCAACTTTCAACTTCCAACGAATGGTTCTGTTGAAGGTTGAGCGTTGGATGTTGAACGTTGGACGTTATTAGGCGGTGGTCTTCCTGCTGACTACCTAAGCCCGCATCACGCCGGGCCCGGCCTTTTCCACACGTACCGAAACATGAGGACGCGAAGGGCCGCGGTCAGCGGAATGGCCAAAATACCGCCGATGATGCCGCCCATGAGCGTGGTCCCCACCATCACCGCAATGATGATGGTCAGGGGATGGAGGCCGACGCGATCTCCCATAATCTTGGGCGAGATGAACAATCCTTCCAGTGATTGCACGGTGGTGAAGACCGCGAGCACTAAGACAGGGTGAAGCCAATCACCGTGTTGCACGGCCGCCAAGGCCAGCGCGGGCACGACGCTGATGACGAAACCCAAGAACGGCACGATGCTCAGCACGCCCGCGACCAATCCGAGCAGGAACGCGTAGTTGAGTCCGATCAACAAGAATCCAATCGTATAGAGCACGCCGTCGCAGAACGCCACCAACACTTGCCCACGAAAGAAAAGGATCAGGTAGTAATTGATTGACTTGAGGACGAACACCAACTCGTCCTTCACCCAGGACTCATGGATGGGAAGGTAGTCGGTCCACTTCCGTTCAATGCCGCGTTTTTCGAGCAGGAAATAAAAAGCGTAAACCGGGACCAGTGAAAGTCCAATCAGCAAACCGGCCCAGGATGCGACTTTCGAAAGCTGGTCGAGTATCCAATTGCCAATTCCAAGCAGAGCCCCGGGCGTCCAGCGCAGCAGCTTCTCCCCCAGATCGGTCTCCCAGACGGGAGCTTGAGCCGTCCCATCCGGGGACTGCGGGAGGGCGTTCGTGTCGCCGGATGCTTTCGCCGCGAGCGCTGGAACGGCATTTGTGCTTGGACTCCGGACTGAAGCGGCGACGTTGGTGGAGCTGCGCAAGTCATTCGTCCGGCCAAACGAGAAGCCCAGGAAGCTTGGAAGTTGAATTCCCAGCGGCGGGTTCTTGATGAAGGCTTCCACTTTCGGACGCATCTTGTTGATGTAGCCGGGAAGGCTTTTGATCAGCCCGTTGGTCTCGACCACCACGCGCGGCACGATCGTCGCCAGCACTCCGATGACAAGCACGATGGCCAGAAAAAACACCCAGAGAATGGCCCTCCCTCTGGGCATTCCTCTTTTGGCGAAAAAATCGACGAGCGGATCCAACAAATAGGCGACAATGCCGGCCACGGCCAGCGGAAGCAGAACCGACGAGAGCCGATTGATGACCCAGCCGACGCCCCAGCACAACAGACCGACCAAGGCGAGCAGAATTCCAATGGCGAAGGCCGTCACGGCCACCCAGAGAATCCGCGCCTGTTTCTCGGTTGGAGCGGGGAAGCCCATCGACTTCAGCTCTTACCGAGTCTGGTTGATTTTTCAGACGCTGCGCGAACGGCGTTCATGAGAACTCCGCGCAGGTTGCCCCTTTCAAGCTCGTGCAGTCCTTCAATCGTGGTCCCGCCGGGGCTGGTGACCATGTCCTTCAACGCACCCGGGTGCTGTCCGGTCTCCAAGACCATCTTCGCGGCTCCGAGCAACGTTTGGGCCGCGAGTTTTGTGGCGATGTCTCTCGGCAACCCGCAGGCCACGCCGCCATCGCTCAGGGCTTCGATCATCAAGTAAACGTAAGCAGGGCCGCTGCCGCTCAATCCGGTCACGGCGTCGAGCCATCCTTCCTTCACCTGAACACTGAAGCCGATCGCAGAAAAAAGTTTCTGAGCGATCCGTCCGTCTTCCGGCCGCGCTCCTTTTCCCATGGCGAAAGCCGTCGCCGAGGCGCCGACGAGCGCGGGGGTGTTGGGCATCACTCGGATGACCCGGGCGCCCGGCGCCAAATCGCTCTCCAATCTTGCGATCGTGACGCCGGCCGCGATGGAGATGAGGAGATGCTCGCTGGTCAACCGTAGCTTGATTTCCCTGAGCACGTTGTCGATCTGGTCTGGTTTGACCGCCAACAAGAGCACTGGCGCAAACTCCAAGACATCGAGATTTCGGTCCGTCGTGTTGGCCCCGAGGGCTGCGGAAAACGCACCGCGAGCTTGTTCCACCGGGTCGCTCGCCAGGACACCGGCGGGCGCCACCAGTCCCGCTTGCACGAAACCTTTGGCCAGTGCTGTGGCCATTTTTCCCGCTCCCAAGAAACCGATTCGTTGCTCCGAAGACATGCGAAGGTTGTATCAGCTCAGCGCGTCGAGCGGAAGGTCAAAGGGCGGATCACAGCAACTGGTCTTGTCCGGTCATGCGCCTCCAAGCTCGTTGGGCAGTTTTGTAATGTGCCGTATCGCAGGATTGCATCCTGCAACGTTTGCGCAGTCCGACACACTCGGAATTGCCTGGCGCGGCGCCGATTGCAAATCGGCGATACATCGCAGCGGGGCAGAGCCGCAGCCGAAACGGCGCGCGGCCTTCCAGGCCGCAGCGGCTCCGAAAGACCGAGTCGCCCGAAAATCTCCGAGCCTCGCCTTCCGTGTGTGGCCGCTGCGGCTTGGAAGGCCGCGCGCCGGAAAAATCGTCGCGGCTTGCGACGATTTCGACAGATACTGATAGATTGGAAATCTGCGCTACGCTTAGCGAGCCCGTGCCCTTACTGCTTACGCTCCTCTCAAGAAGTAACTCCGCTGCTTTTCGGTGATCGGAACGTTGAGCTTTTCGAGCACCTGGAGCATGTCTTCCCAGACCAGACGTTTTACGCTTCGCGCCTCGCTTCGCAAAAGGTAGGAAGGATGATACGTCGGCATGACGGGCACGCCGCGGAAAACCTGGAAGCGGCCGCGCAGTCTGCCAATGCTCTCAGTCAAGCCGAGCAGACCTTCCAGAGCCGTGGCTCCAAGGGCGACGATGACCTTCGGTTGGATCAATTCGATCTGGGCGAGCAGGTAGGGCAAGCAGGTTCTCATCTCATCGGACGTCGGTTTCCGATTTCCGGATGCCTGCCCCGGCGTATCCGGACGGCATTTCAGAATGTTCGCGATGTACACGGTCTCGCGCGTGAAACCCATCGCCCCGATCATTCGCGTCAACAATTGGCCCGCCGCCCCGACAAACGGTTCGCCCTGCGCATCTTCATCCGCACCCGGGGCCTCGCCGACGAACATGAGCGCGGCATTGATGTCTCCCACGCCGAAGACAACGCTCTTCCGCGAACGCGCCAAGTGCGGACATTTCTGGCAGGTCATCGCTTGTTCGCGAAGAGCGGCGAGAGCCGTCGATTTGGCGCCTTGTTCCAAGGCTGGAGGGCTGGTGAACTGGTGCTCCATGTTAGGGTCGTGCGCCTCGGGACCAGGAACTCCTCCACGCGGGGGGTGAGAGTCCTGTCTAGACCTGGAATCTCTGGTGGCAGGAGAGTCAGGGCTCGACGGGGATCTCGCCCCACCTTGTGGTTCATGGAGAGGAATCGAGCGCGATTCTGGGGCTGCCGGCTGTGGCTTTTCATCGCGAAGAGACGCAAGCGGCCTGGCCACCACCAGGGCTTCCAAAGTCTCAGGCGAAACGTTGACGCAGGTGACTCCTTGCCCTCTCAGTTCCTCGATTTGTGCAATGACTGCTTCGAGCAATTCTTGCCATTCCGTCCGCATGGCCCGGATAGTAACGGTCGAACGGAGCGGTGCACGAAGTTTCTGAATGCTATCTGCGTGCTTGACTAAAGAAGGGTGGAGGCTCTTATTGGTGTAGCTTTGATAACTGTGTCGGCATCAATCGGATTGATCCTTCGATTCAGCCTTGGAACTTTGAATCACCGAGGCGGCAATTCTCATTTCGGCCGTAACGCGGACACTCCTGTCCGCGATTGCCTCGAAAATGTGCGGACAAGACTGTCCGCCTTACGGACACGAACCGCGCCCATTGCCAAAATGAGAATTGCAGCCACCGAGGCGCTTCCAAGTGACTCTCGATCCGCTCAAATTTCGACGATGACGCGGTTCCTGTTGGAGGGCGGCACGAAAGAAGCTTTGCGGTCAGGACCGATGCGGACTTAAGAGGACAACATGCTCTGGTGGACGGCGCGACAACTTAAAGCAGATGATTGGAAAGCTCGTGAGGCGGCGGCGAAAAAGCTGGCCGAAGTTCGTGACGCCGCCGCGATCGATGCACTGGTAGGCGCCCTCAAAGACACCAACGCCCGCGTCCGTCAAGCGGCTGCCGGCGCTTTGGTGAAGATCGGGCCGTCCGCAGTTCCTGCTCTCATTGCGATTCTAAAAGCCAAACATCGGGAGACCCGGCAAGCGGCTGCTGAGACGCTGGCTAGGATTGGTGACCCGGCAGTCGGGCCCCTCGGCTCGGTGGTATTGGAAAAGGATCTCGTCGCTCGCGAAACCGCGGCCGCCGCTTTGGGAGAGATTGGCACTGAACTGGCATTGTCTCAGCTTCTCATCGCTTTGGAGCAAGGCGACACTGGGGCGAAGGAAGCGGCTGCTGCCGGATTGGTACGGATTGGTCCTCAAGCGATCCAGCCGCTCATCGCCAAGCTGAGCGAACCCAAAACCCGCGTCCGAGAAACTGCGGCCGCCGCCTTGGTCCGGATCGGGCGCCCAGCCATCCAGCCCTTGATTTCTGCGCTCCAAAATAGTTCGGCGCGCGAGGCGGCGATCGAGGTGCTCGGCAAAATCGACGCGAACTGGGGACAATCCGCAGCCGCCAAGGAAGCGCTCCCGTCCGTCGTCGAAAGTTTGAAAGGAGAGGACGAACGGCTGCGCCGGACGGCCGCCGGAGTTTTGGGCCAATTGGGTGGCGCACGGGCCTTGGAGCCGCTCTTGGCGGCGTTGGCCGACGCCAACAGCGGCGTGCAGGAGGCCGCGGCTTCGGCGCTTGCCGAGATTGGCGATCCCAGGGCGCTGGTGCCGTTAATTGCCGCGCTCAAACACGGCGATGCCAAAGCGCGCAAGGCGGTCGCTGCGGCGCTCGTGCGTATTAGCAATTCGCTCGTCCACCCATTGGTGGAAGCGCTGAAAAGCAAAGAAGCCGCGGTCCGGGAGGCGGCCGCAGCCGTGCTCGTGCAAGTGGGCAATTCAGTGATCGAGCCGCTCGTGGATGCGCTGTGCAAAATTGATCCGAACTGGTCCAGAAGCGAAGGGGCCAAGTCCACTGTGCCGCAGTTCGTTTCGGCGCTGAAAGATGCCGGAAGCAGTTTTCTGGCGGGCCCGAAGGAATCCTTGCGGCACGCAGGCGGCACGCGAGTGATCACGCCGCTGATCGCGACGTTGAAGGACATGCAAAACGGCTTGGGCAAGGCCTCTCTGTCGCAGATTCAAATCAAGAACTCACGCGATGTCGAAGCGTTGACCAAAGCCTTGGAGAAAGAAGATGCCGCGGTCCGGAAGTCGGCGCTCCAGGCGTTGCTCGACATTGGGAGCGAATCGGAGGAGCCGCTGGCGGCAGCCCTCAGCAGCAAGAACCACGTGATTCGCCGCGCGGCAGCCCACGCGTTGGCCGAGCGTCATGATCCGCGCGCGCGCGACGTGCTTCGTTGCGATCTCATGGATACCTCCGAACTTGTGATGTTGGACGCTGCGGAATCGCTGCTCAAAACCGGAGACGTCGTCATCGTGCTGCCTTTGGTGAAGCTCCTGAAGCAGTTGGAAAGCTCTCCAGCCGATCCCGAAACGTCCCGCGCCCACATCGCCGCGCGGATCCTGCGTTTGCTGCGCTCGGTGCTGGACGGGCACGCCAAGGATTTGGAGTTGGAAGACTTGGAAGCAATCGCCGACTGCCAAACGACTGGGAAGATGGGTTTCGTGCCGTCCACAAGCCTCAAAATGGCGGAATTCTCTCCCGAAGGAAACGAAGCGGCGTCTTCAAAGCCGGAGGGACTGATTACCTGGAGCGATATCCGGGAGTTTGCCCGTCGCGAGATCAGCCGTCGCCGCGCGAAGCGCTAGGTTACGGAGGAGACTGTCGGATGGACTACACGGAAAAGGTTTGTAGTCCCGCCTTTAGGCGGCCCGGACCGGGACTACAAACCTTTTCCGTGTAGTCC
>JACQWK010000349.1 GCA_016209525.1 Verrucomicrobiota bacterium | reverse complement strand
GGTTTCTCGACGTTCTCCGGCCCGTTCGTGGGAGTGGCCTCGACGCCCCAGCTTTTCGCTCAACCGTTGCAGAAAATCCGCCGCCCCCAACCGCCACCCCCGCCGCCGCAGCGCCAGCATTTCCGGCGCTTCGCCTTCGCTTCGGCGCTGTTCCATCCGCCGCTGGAATCCGCTGCGCCCTTTGGCGCAGTCCTCTTGGATGCCGTGCTCGCCCAGCAAACGGTCCACTCGCAGCCAGAGCGGCCGGCCTCGGGGGGCCAGGTAGAGCGGATAGCTGCTCCAACGGTAGGCGGAAAGCGGCTGGCCAGCGGCCATCAAACCGGCGCGCACCGGATTCAAATGAACGTAGTCGCACGCGGTGCGCAGGTAACCCGGCGAGAGTTCGTCAATGACCATCGACTTGTAACGTCCGCTGAACAGATGGCCGAAATACCGGTGACGCCGGTTGAAGCGCCCGGTGTAAGTGCCCAGCAGCCACTTCATGCCTGCCACGAGATTGGGCTGGGGCGTCTCAGCCACGAGGTGAAAATGATTGCCCATCAGACAATAGGCGTGGACTTGCCAGCCGGTTTTCGCGCACGCCTCGCCCAAGGTGTGGAGGAAGCTCTTGCGATCTTCGTCGTCGAGGAAGATCGGCTCGCGGCGATCTCCCCGGTTCATCAGGTGATAGATCGCGCCGGCAAACTCGACTCGCAGGGGTCTGGGCATAGGCGGTTCTGACCAACGACAAGCGCCATCTTGGCGTATTGGCCAACCATTGTCAATTGTAAGAACTGACCCCTTTCAGTAACCGTTCCAGGGCGATGGCGTTGAATCCAATGCGCCTGTTTTTGCTTTGTCGTGCTCCGCTCTTTTGCCAGACTCCCGGCGGTCATGATCTTGTTCCTGTTCTTCTGTTCGGGCGCGACCGCGCTGATTTACGAAGTCGTTTGGTCGAAGTACTTGGCCTTGATGTTTGGCAGCACGATCCATGCGCAAACGGTCGTGCTGGCGGTGTTCATGGGAGGATTGGCCTTGGGCAATTGGTGGATTGGCGGGCGGGCCGATTTGTTGCGCCGACCGTTGAAGGCCTACGGCTACATCGAACTGCTCATCGGCCTGTACGCCTTTGCCTTCCCCATCCTGTATGCGAACGCCGACAAGGTTTTCGTGCGTTGCGGGGCAGGCCTGCTCGATCACGGATTGCTCCTGCTCGGTTTCAAGGGACTCTTGAGCATGGCCTTGTTGCTCGCTCCCACCATCCTCATGGGCGGCACGCTGCCGCTGCTCGCCGCTTGGCTGCAGAAGGAATCCGCCGAGGCGGGCCGCCGCTCCGCCCGGTTCTATTCTGTCAACAGTCTGGGCGCCGTGGCGGGCGCGGGCTTGGCGGGATTCACCCTGGTGCGACAGCTCGGAATGGTCTCCACACTCCAAATGACCGGGCTGGCGAATGTGATGGTGGGTGCCGCCGCCATTTGGCTGTCGCAGCGTGCGCGGCCAGCGGAGGAAATCCAACAACCGTCGCTGTCCGGAGCCGCGGTTCCCCCGGAAAACATGCCGTCCGCGAGTTTCGCGTGGGCTTGCGCGCTCGTCGCGGTCACGGGAGGTGTTTCGCTGGGACTGGAAGTGCTGGCCTCGCGGTCGCTCGCCATGATTTTCGGCGCTTCGCTGCAATCGTTCGCCGTGATGTTGATGGCATTCATCCTGGGCATCGGCGCCGGGAGCGCTGTCATCTCTTCGCCTCGATTCAACCGCGCGGCAGTTCCGACTTTGACCACCTCCCTGTTGCTCTGCGCGGCCTTCAGTGTGGCCGCCTTCCTCGTGAGTATTGAAGAATGGGCGATCTTCTATGCCAAAGCTCGAACCGGATTGGCGTCCACCAACGCCGGCTATTTCTTCCATGAGATTTTGACTTCGATGATCGCCATCGCCGTTCTCGGCCTGCCCGCCGGGCTGCTGGGTTCGATCCTGCCGCTGTGGATCCGAATTCTGTCCGGATCGACGACGACGCTGGGTAAGGGCGTCGGCAGGCTGCTGACCTGGAATACCCTTGGAGCGGTGATAGGCGTTCTGCTGACCGGCTTCATCCTGATGCCCAATCTCGGCGTGCACGGCGCGCTTGGCGCGTTCGCCGTGGTCATCAGCCTGTTCGCCGGGGTCACGGCATGGCTGCATCAACAGCCACGGGCGGCCTGTTTTTCCGTGGCGTTGGCGGGAGTCGTGATTTGGATCTCATTCAGCCAAGGCGGCGAGTGGAAGCACGTCTTGGCCTCCGGGATTTTTCGGCTCCGCACCGCCGAGGTGCCCTGGAATCTCTTGGAGCAACGCCGCAAATTCGTGGACCTGGTTTTCTACAAAGATGGTCCGGATGCGACCGTCTCCGTCGAGACCGGATCCAAATTGAACGGGGGGAAGGATCGGGTCCTGCGGGTGAACGGAAAGCCGGATGCATCCACCCAAGGCGATTTATCAACCCAGTACTTGCTGGCCCATTTGCCGCTGCTCGCGCGGCCTCAAAGCCAAGACGTGTTTGTCCTCGGATTTGGCAGTGGGATCACCGCGGGCGCCTTGCTGAACCACCCGATCGAAAGGGTGGTCATTGCCGAGAATTGCCGGCCGGTTCTTGAAGCTGGCAGCATTTTCGAACCGTGGAATCGGGGTGTGCTGACGAACTCGCGCGCTCGAGTGCATTTGGAAGACGGCCGGACGGTCCTCAAGTTAAGTGCGCAACAGTACGACGTGATCATCAGCGAACCCTCGAATCCGTGGGTCGCCGGAGTCGCCAGCGTCTTCACGCAGGAGTTCTATGAGATCGCCTCGAGCCGGCTGAAGGAGGGCGGGATCATGGCGCAGTGGTTTCACATGTATGAGATGCACGATGGCATCGCGTTTCTCGTGTTGCGAACATTTGCGAAGGTGTTCGAACATATTGAGATTTGGGATTCACAAGAGGGAGACATGATCCTGCTGGGCTCTCATCGCCCGTGGCCGTCTTCTTCGGAAGCGTTTCGAGAGGCCTTTTTCCGCGGAGGGGTGAGAGAGGACCTGGAACGAATCGGCATCAAAAGTCCGGAGACGCTGTTCGCGCGGCAGGCCGCGTCGCAACGCACCGCTTTCGCCATCGCCGGAGACGGGCCGATCCAATCGGATGCTTTTCCCGTGCTCGAATATGCGGCGCCCAAAGCCTTTTACATCGGCGCTTTCGCGCAGCAGATTTTTCTGTTCGACGAGCGAACCTGGCAGATGGCGCTCGCTCCGGCGGAGAAACGACTGCTCCTGAGTTCAATGCCGGACGAGGTGCTCTTCCCCACGTTCGCCACCTACACCTTCAGCAACCGTGAATTGCTGCAATACCTTCAGTGGCGCAGGTCAAGCCTTCGGAACAACGAAGGACATGAAGTGTACCCCGCGAGCCCCTTTTTGCCGGTGGTTTTCCGGCCGGAAGATTCGTTTCCGCTCATCCCGGAAATCCCGCCCAATTCGACTTCGGAAGCGGAGGATTTGCTGGTCGCCCAGGCCCTCATTTTCGCGCGGCCTACGCTCTGGGAGGGAGCGGTTCTTTCCATCGAGAAAATCCTTGAAGCCCGCGCGACCGAGAAGGACAAGCCCCCCATTCGAGATTGGCTGCCGGGGCATTTTGCGGCCACCGCGGCCAGAGCACGCTTGAGCCACGGCGATGCGGAAGGCGCTCGGCGAGCGGTCGAACTGGGGCTCAAGATCGAGCCGAACGATATCCAATTGCTTTACTTGCAGCGAATCATCAATCGGTGGCATTCGAAATGAAAACACCCCGAGATGCTGACGCGGGTGGAGCCAATGAGCCGGAGCGCCGGACTCCGAGCCGACGTGAAGGCCAGTCAGCAGAGAATCGCGCCGGATCGGAGACCGGCGCTCCGAGGTTCATGGGCAGAATCCGCCCGGCCACGGAGAACGACCTGCCTGGCACTTTGGAAATCTACAATGAAGCCGTCCTGAACACGACCGCCACTTACGATTATGAACCTCGAACCTTGGAGCATCGCCGAGCCTGGTTTGAAGATCATGCGAAGCACAATTACCCGGTGTTTGTCGCGGAAGATCAGGCGGGCCGGGTCGTCGGCTGGAGCGCGCTCAATCCTTACCATGATCGCATGGGCTACCGGTTCACCACTGAGAATTCGGTCTATGTGGCAGCGGATCGGCGCGGGCAAGGGATTGGAACACTCCTGATGCCCCCGCTCATCGACGCCGCGCGCGAACGGAAATTCCGCGCCATACTGGCGGCCATCGACGCGGAAAACCCAGTCAGCATCCGGCTCCATGCGGCGTTCGGATTTGTGCAAGTCGGCCATTTCAAGCAAGTCGGTTTCAAGTTCGGCCGATGGCTGGACGTTGTGTACATGGAATTGTTGCTGCCGTCCTCGTGATCATTCAACCTGAATGAAACTTTCTCTCGAATTGGCGGCTTCGACGCCGCCCGGATGGGTCCAGGCTGTCATGTCCGATTTCCCGTCCTTTCTTCAAGATCACGCGGATTGCGAACGCAAAGCTTCGGCCATGGCGATGAGTTTCGTGGCGAAATATCCGGACCGCGTGGAAATCATTCCGGAGCTGATTGAGACCGGGATTGAGGAACTCGAACATTTCCGGCAGGTCTATGCGCACATGGCCAAGCGCGGCGTCCGCCTGGCTAAGGAAATGACGCAAGACCCGTACATCAAGGACCTGATGGATTTGTGCCACACCGACCCACACCATCGGTTCCTCGACCGCTTGTTGCTGGCGTCGATCATTGAGTGCCGCGGAGCCGAGCGTTTCCGCCTGGTCTGGACGGCGCTGGGCGACGACCCGGAACTCAAAGAGTTTTACCACCAACTCTGGGCGTCCGAAGCCAAGCACGGAAACATCTTCGTCAAAATGGCGCTCCAGTATTTCCCGAAGGAAAAAGTCTATTCCCGCTTGAACGAACTCAACGCGGCCGAGGGAAAAATCGTGCAATGCCTGAAACTGCGTCCAGCTTTGCATTGATGGCCGTGGCAGAGTTACGGAGGAGACAGTGGGATGGACTACACGGAAAAGGTTTGTAGTCCCGCCTTTAGGCGGCCCGGCCCGGACTAAAGCCGGGACTACGAACGCCGAGCTGTCGTCCATCTCACGGTCTTCTCAATAAGTGACCCCTGCCGTCCCACGATGTTTACCGGTTGAGAACCGGTTGAGAACTCCTTGAAGCGCGATAACCGCCGCACTAGCCTGCGCCAGTGATTGTATGAAGGCTCACGACTCCTGATCACACCGGCAAGATTTCGAGACGCAAGGAATCTGACTCATCATCCGCCGCAGCGCCGCCACGCGATTTGGGTCCACCGGATTTTCCACCTTGCCACCGCGTTTCAACGAAGTGCCCTCAATCACTCCATCGGCAAGCTCAAGGAAGGTCTTGACGTTCCTGGCCGTGACTCCGCTACCGATGAGTATGCTGGCTTTCGGACAGGCCGTGCGCACAGCTTTTACGTCGGCGAGCGCTTTTCGGAGAACGTCGTCCAGGGAACCGCGCCAGCGAGGAGAGCCGGGGAGAGGACTCAAATGAATGACGCCGATCAAGATCTTCCCATGTTTCGGAAACAGCGTAGTCATCAGGTACGAGGCTGAAATCAACCTTTTCGTTCCTCCGTTTCTTTGCCGACATATTTTCGTTCGTGGGTATCGACCCGGACATGTTCACCGGTTGCGATGAACAGCGGGACCATGATCTGAAGCCCGGTTTCGAGTTTGGCCTCCTTCCAGGCGGAGTCGGAGCCGCCCTTTTGTGCGGGACCGGTCTCTGCGACGCGCATGCTGACAACTCCTGGGAGCTCGATGTCGAGGAGTTTGCCTTCCAAGAACAGAGCCTTGTACTCTTCGTCGTCTTTGATGAACCAGTGCCGGTCCCCGATTTGGTCCTTGGTCAACACCAATTCGTCAAAAGATTGCGTGTCCACGAAAACATAATCCTCGCCTTGTTGATAGCTGAGCTGGACCTTGCGGTAGGCCAATTCGGCCACGGAGACACGCTCGTTTTCGGCAAACACCCGTTCGGTGAATCTTCCGGTCCTCAGGTGGCGCAGCCGGACATGGAGTTTGTGCTTGGTTTGGGCGGTGCCCGAGGAATGAAAGGCCTCCAGCACTTGAGGCACTCCATCCACCAGTAGCACCATGCCGCGTTTGAAGTCCGATGGCAGAACTGTTTGCATGCTCGCTCCTCCTGATCCCGCTGTCACTGACCGTTCATCTGGAAAGAAGACTACTCCAGAACGTTTAGCCTGGCGGCGCTTTGCCGTCAACCGGCGCCATGGATGGGTGCATCTTACGAACAGGCCGTTTGGGTCCGGAGCGCCGGTCTCCGATCCGGCGCGATTCTCCGCTCAGTCTGGTTCGCCCCGGGTCGGAGACCCGCGTTCCGACGCTCTCTGAGGACCAAGATGTGCAAGCGCGTGTTTGAAGAATGCCTTCTGGGTGGAACAGGCCAATCGCCTGTTGCGACAGACTGCCAGCCTGCCGCGCTTTTGGTCGGCAGGTTGCCGACCAAACGGGCCGGTAGCCCGTTCCACCCAAATTTCAAACAGGCTCCATGACGCCCGTCCAATCCCGTGGCAGTCGGAAAATGGACTTTCGCAGTTCAAGCCAGTGCATATATTATCGATCAGACCATTGCGCCGAAATGAATGCTTTGAGTGATCGTTTTCTGGGACGGATCCGTTCGGCCGGGCTTGCCCGGACGGGCGGCGCCTTGATCCTGTTGTTGGCTTGTCCGGGGACACATGCCGAGTCTTCTCCCGGCAAGATTGACTACAACCGAGATATCCGCCCGATCCTTTCCGAAAACTGCTATGCCTGCCACGGCCCGGACGAAGCCAAACGCAAGGCGGGCTTGCGGTTTGATCGCAAAGACGATGCTTCGAAGCGGTTGAAATCTGGAGAAATTGCCGTTGTGCCCGGTGACATCGGCAAAAGTGAATTGATTCGCCGAGTGACTACGAACGACTCGGATGATCGGATGCCGCCCGAGGAATCCGGCAAGAAGCTGTCTTCGGCGCAGATTGGTTTGTTGCGAAAATGGATCGAGCAGGGCGCGGCGTGGAAAGGCCACTGGGCTTATCTTAAACCCGATCGGCCCCCGGTGCCGGAGGTGATGAACAAGAGTTGGCCTCGCAACGAGATCGATCATTTCATTCTTGCGCGACTGGAAAACGCGGGCTTGAAACCGTCGCCCGAAGCCGAAAAGTCCCAGTTGATTCGCCGCCTCTCGCTCGATTTGGCGGGGTTGCCGCCGACCCCGGCCGAAGTCGAGGCCTTCCTTTACGACAACAGCCCCGAGGCCTACGAGAAGTTGGTGGATCGGCTTTTGAGCGCGCCCGAATTCGGCGAGCGAATGGCTCAGTTCTGGCTCGACTTGGCGCGATACGCGGACACGAACGGCTACCACATCGATAATCATCGGGACAATTGGAAATGGCGGGAATGGGTCATCGAGGCGTTCAATCGGAATCTTCCTTTCGATCAATTCACCATCGAGCAGCTCGCAGGCGACCTGCTGCCGAATGCCACGATCGATCAGAAGATCGCGAGCGGGTTTAACCGAAACAATATGCACAACTTCGAGGGCGGCGCGGATCCGAACGAGTATCAGACCAAATATGTCGTGGACCGCATCGATACGACGGCGACCGTGTGGCTGGGCACGACGATGGCCTGCGCAGAATGCCACGACCACAAGTACGATCCGTTCACACAAAAGGAGTTTTACCAGCTCTACGCTTTCTTCAACACGATCGCCGAGAAAGGCCTGGACGGCCAGGTGCAGTCACCGGCTCCCAGGCTGATGCTGCCGACGCCGGAACAGAAGAGCCGGCTGGAACAGCTCGACCGGGAAATTGCCGGCATCGAAGCCGGACGCAAGAGCCTGTTGGAATCGGCCAACGCCGAGTGGGACAAAGGCCAGGCCAGTTGGGAACAAAAGTTCCGCGCCATCGCGTCGGATTGGACAGTGCTGGAGCCCACGGGTTTTTCGTCGGCGAAAGGCGCGACGTTTAAGGAAGAGCCGGATCGATCACTCGTCGTGACCGGCGCGAACGAAGATAAGGAGTCCTACGAAGTCATTTTGAAAACCCAGCTCCAGGAAATCACAGGTCTCCGGCTCGAAGCATTGCCGCACGAGAGCCTGCCCAATAAAGCCGCCGGGCGCGGTGAGAAAGGCGGCTTTGTCCTGACGACCTTCGGAGTGCAGGCCAAAGCCGTCGATTCCGGGAAAGACCCCGAACCTTACGAGCGGCCTTCCCTCGGCGCATGGTATTCCCTCGGCCCATTCCGAGCCGATTCACCGAGGCAAGCCTTCAACAAATCATTCCTCTCCGAAGACCAGATCGACTTGAACAAGGCGTTCGACGATGGCCGGATTAAGTGGACCAAACGCGAGACCTGGAAGGACGGCGTGGTCCATCCTCTGGAAGGCGAGAATTCGGCGACGTATTTCTTCCGCACGATCACGACCAAACAATCGCAGCAGGCAATGGCGATGCTGGGAAGCGGCGATGGCATGCAAGTCTGGCTCAACGGAAGAAAGATCTTTGCGAACGACATCGTCCGCGAGGCCAAGCCGGACCAAGACCAAGTCCGCTTGAGGCTGGCCAGCGGTGAGAACAAGTTGCTGATCAAGATCAACAACTCTGCGGGCAAGGGTGGCTTCTGCTTCGCCCTGTCGAAGGACGCGGTCACGGCTCACCCGGTGGATTTTGCGCGGGCCGTGGCGGATTTCAATCGGGCCGGATTCAACATTATGGCGGCGCTGGATGATCAACCGGCCACCGGCTGGTCGCTGGGCGAAACCGACCATCAGATCATTCGCCACGCTTATTTCCTCGCCCGCCAGCCGTTCGGATTCGCTGAGGGAACGCAAATCAAGATTCGGATGAAATTCGAATCCGCGAGGCCAAGAAGCTCGCTGGGCCGATTCCGAGTCGCGGTGACCAGCTCGAACGGTCTGACCGAGTTTGCCGCACTGCCCGATCAAATCCGGGCTGATCTGGTCGTTCCGGAAGAGAAACTGACGGGCCGGCAACGACAGGAGGTCCGAACGCACTACCGCGAAGCATTCGTCGATGAAGTGAAATCCATCAACAAAGTGCTGGCAGACCAGCGCGATGCGCGGACGAAGTTTGAGCGGTCCATTCCCTCGACCATGGTCATGCAAGAAATGGAGCAACCTCGCGACACTCACATTCTGGTGCGCGGCGATTTCCGCAACAAAGGCGAGAAAGTGACGCCGAATGTTCCCGCGATTCTTCCTCCCTTGCCCGAAGGGATGCCCGCCAACAGGCTCGCCTTGGCCAAGTGGCTGGTGAACCCGGACCACCCGCTGGTCAGCCGAGTCACGGTGAACCGTTTCTGGCAGATGTATTTTGGCAATGGACTCGTGAAGACGGCCAACGATTTTGGTTCTCAGGGCGAGTGGCCCTCCCATCCGGAATTGCTGGATTGGCTGGCGACTGAATTCATTCGGCTGAAGTGGGACATCAAAGCGCTGCAAAAGCTGATCGTGATGTCGGCGACCTATCGACAGTCCTCGCGAGTGACCCCTGAGGTGCTGGAGAAGGATCCCGACAACCGACTGCTGGCCCGGGCGCCGCGATTGCGTCTGGAGGCAGAGTTTGTCCGCGACAATGCGCTCGCGATCGCGGGCTTGCTCAACCGCAGATTGGGCGGCGAGAGCGTTCGTCCGTTCCAGCCTCCCGGTTTGTGGGAGGCGATTGGATTCACGGACAACGGCAATTTTAGCAGCCAAAGCTACACGCAAAGCAAGGGCGACGACAATTACCGCCGCGGCATTTATGTCTATTGGAAGCGTTCGCTCCCTTACGCTTCATTCGTGACGCTCGATGCCCCCAATCGGGAGACGTGCACAGTGAAGAGGCCGCGGACGAACACGCCTCTCCAGGCATTGGTGTTGTTGAATGATCCCGTTTATGTCGAGGCCGCCCGGTGTTTCGCGCAACGAATCATCAAAGACGGCGGCTCTTCGGTGTCGCAACGCATCGCCTACGGGTTCCGCCTGGCGGTCAGCCGGCTGCCGACGCGGCAGGAAGAGCAGATTCTCGCGGGAATCTACGAGCAACAATTGAAGACTTTTCAGAAGGCCAGAGATGCGGCGATGGCACTGGTCACAATTGGCGAAGCCCAGCCGCCTTTCGGCCTCGATCCAGTGGAACTTGCGGCTTGGACTGCGGTCTGCAACGTGATCTTGAATCTCGATGAGACCATCACTAAGGGATGAGGAGAAGGACGAATGACGAATTTCGAATGACGAATGAATGACGAAAGTCAAATGACGAATTCCGCCCATTGCGTCGAGGTGGGCCGCGAGGCTATCGGATATCGTGTTCCCCCTCACCCTGGCCCTCTCCCCAGGGGAGAGGGTGAAAGGTTCACAGCGGGTCGCTGGTCCGATGGCGCTCCGATTGTCGCGGTAGCGCCGGCCGTATCCCCTCTCCGTGAGGGAGAGGGCCTGTTCAGCGTAGCGCAGATTTTCAATCTGCTGTATCGCAGAATTGCATTCTGCGGCGGCTCGATGAGTCCGACGTGTCGGAACTTTCGACGCGCTGCCGATTGCAAATCGGCGATACGGCAGACTGCAAGTCTGCGCTACGACAGTTGCCAAGACACTTCATCCACGCGCCTTCTTCGCGTAGAAGGAGAATCACTTGCCGCAGCTCGACGAGCTGCTCATGTCCGGAGTTCCTTCGTCATTCCTTCGTCATTCGACGTTCGCCCTTTGACACTTGGAGTATGCCTATGAGTCCTCAAAGCCCATTTTTCGGCGAGCTGGCCAAAGTCATGACGCGGCGGCATTTCTTCAGCCGCGCCAGCCTCGGCCTTGGCACACTCGCTCTCGGATCGCTTCTGAACGAGAGAATCTTTGCTTCCGCGCAACAGGCCAAGGCTTACGGCGCGGTCAATCCGCTCCATTTCGTGTCGCGGGCGAAACGGGTCATTTACCTCTTCATGTCGGGCGCCCCTTCGCACATCGATTTGTTTGACTACAAACCGAAGCTGGCGCAACTCACCGGCACCGAATTGCCGGCTTCGGTCCGGGGCAACCAACGAATCACGGGCATGACCAGCGGCCAAGCTCAACTGCTTTGCGTAGGCTCGCCATTCAAGTTTGCGAAGCACGGCCGAAATGGAACCGAGTTGTCCGAATTGTTGCCTCACCTGGCCAGGGTCGTGGATGAGATCGCTGTCATTCGATCGATGTTCACCGAGCCGATCAATCATGATCCCGCGGTCACGTTCATCGGCACGGGCAACCAGCAGCCTGGTCGGCCCACCGTGGGCGCCTGGGTGTCCTACGGGTTGGGCAGCGAAAACCGAAACCTGCCGTCGTTCGTGGTCCTGCTCTCCGGCGCCGGCGGGCAGCCACTTCAAGCTCGGTACTGGGGCAGCGGATTTCTGCCCAGCACGCATCAAGGAGTCCAATTTCGAGGCTCGGGCGATCCGGTCTTGTTCGTTTCAAATCCCAAAGGCCTCAACCACCAAACCCGTCGCGAACTGCTCGATGGCATCCGCCAACTCAATGAAATCCAGCTCCAAACGGTCGGCGATCCGGAAATTGCCACGCGCATCGAAGCCTACGAAATGGCTTTCCGCATGCAAACCAGCGTGCCGGAGCTGATGGATATTTCCAAGGAACCGAAAGAGATTCTGGATCTCTACGGCGCGGAGCCGGGCAAGGCGTCCTTTGCGAATAATTGTCTGCTCGCTCGGAGACTGGCCGAACGCGATGTCCGGTTCATCCAATTGTTCCACCGGGATTGGGATCACCACAGCGATTTGCCCAACGCCATCCGGCGGCAGACGAAGTTGACCGACCAGGCGTCGGCGGCGCTCATCACCGACTTGAAGAATCGAGGGATGCTCGACGACACGCTGGTGATTTGGGGCGGCGAATTTGGCCGCACGAGCTACAGCCAAGGCGAGATCAGCAAAACCAGTTTTGGGCGCGACCATCATCCCCGCTGTTACAGCGTTTGGATGGCGGGCGGCGGCATCAAAGGCGGCATTACGATCGGGAAGACCGATGACTTTGGCTACAACATCGCCGAGGAACCGGTGCACGTTCACGATTTCCACGCGACGATCCTCCATTGCCTGGGTATCGAGCACGAGAAACTGACCTACAAATTCCAGGGCCGAGACTTTCGGCTGACAGATATCGCCGGCCACGTCGTGCAGAAACTGCTGGCGTAGTTGCAGCCTTGCAGATTCCTCAACCTCTTGTCTTGCCCTCGCGGCCTTCCACCTTATTCTTCCATAGAAATCATCACCGACTTCAAAATCGCTCCAAGCAAACGTATGTTAAGGCATCGCGATTCCAGTCCCTCCCTGGCTAGCCGACGGGATCTGCTCAAGCAGGTGGCTGGCGCAGGCGTCATCGCCGCTTTGGGTCCCCTGGCCGGCTGTGCGAATCTTTCGACTGAGAAACGCCAACTGATTCAACGCGAAAACGCGAAAACTGGCACAACCGATTGGCTGCTCACGAACACACGAGTCGATCCAAACACAAAATACCGCTGCCCATGGATCGAGGGCTACTGCTCGCGCAACAGCGTGCGTCCCGGCGAGTCCATCGACTTCATGGTCAGCACAAATCCTCCTTCATCGTTTGCCATCGACCTGTACCGCCTGGGCTACTACGGCGGAAAGGGAGGCCGCCACGTCGCGAAGTTGGGTCCGTTCGATGGCAAAGCGCAAACAGATCCCCCCATCGGGCCAGAGCGGGTGCGGGAATGTCTCTGGGAACCAGCGGTGAAGTTCACGATCCCCTCCAACTGGTTGAGCGGCGTGTACCTCGGCAAACTCACCGAGGAGAAAGAAAAACTCCAGAGCTACGTGATCTTCATCGTGCGCGATGACCGGACGTGCGATTTCCTCTTCCAATGCAGCGACACCACTTGGGCGGCGTACAATCGCTGGCCGGATTACTTTTCGCTCTACGACGACGGAACTCCGCCGCACAATTGGTTCGTCGGGCCCGGCGTGCGCGCCGGTTGGGACCGGCCCTACGGCAAGTACCGCCAAATCTTCGACGCGCCGCTCTCTCAGGGGTCGGGGGAGTTTTTGCTTTGGGAATTCCCCCTTGCCTGTTGGATGGAGAAGGAAGGCTACGACGTGTCGTACATCAGCAACGTCGATACTCACGCGGACCGGGTCGGCTTACTGCGCGCCAGATCGTTCCTTTCCGTCGGGCATGATGAGTACTGGTCGCTGAACATGTTCAATAACGTCAAGGCTGCGGTCGAAGCCGGCGTGAACGCAGCTTTCTTGAGCGGAAATTCATGCGATGGCCTCGTCCACTTCTATGCCAATCGCGCCGGAACGCCGAACCGCAGCATCTCGCGGCTCGGCAAATTTGGCCCCTTCGAGGACGAACTGAAACGATTCGGGAACCGATGGCGGCGTCATGGGCCAAATCCCGCCACGCTGATGGGCGCGCGCTCGACATCCCCATACAACGGCACGGCGGATTGGACGTGCGCGAAAGAGGACCACTGGCTCTTCGAAGGGACCGGCATGAAGAACGGCGATTCCATCAAAGGTCTCGTCGGTTGGGAGCACCATGGCCTGCCGGCGGACATTCCCGGTCTGGAGGTCCTGGCGCGCGGCCCGGTCTTCAGCCGCGGAAAGCCTCAGAATGTCGAATACACGGCTACGATCTATCCCGGCCAGAAAGGGAATTGGGTGTTCAACGCTGCGACGATTTGGTGGTCAGATGGGCTGAGTGAGCCGCCAGGCTATCTTCGTCCGTCCGCGCATGGTGGCACACCTCCTGGCCCAGATCCCCGCGTGCGACGGATCACCCAAAACCTGTTCCAACGGTTTCTCGCCTCGGGACGCGATCCGCATCAGGTGATTCGGAGGACCAGTCAGTAGAGGTCTGCAAGAGGCCCGGTCCATGGCGCGCCAGCGTTTGGAGTGCGCGCGATTGATCGCCGCTTTCCTGCAACCGAGGGGAATCCAAGCGGCAGCACAGACTCGTGCGGCAGATCTTCCGTAAAGCGGCGATAAATCGGCCGCCAAACGCTTCGCGCTGATCGCGCCTGAACAAGTTCCACGAGCACCGATCGAATCTCGGAAGCCTCAGCTCCAACGCACTGGTTTCTTGTAGTTCCGACGGCTCTTTCGAGGATCAATAAGCCGAATCGGCTTCCTCCAGCAGCCGCTGACGTAATTTGACCAAAGCTTTCCCTCGATGGCTGATTTGATTTTTGGTTTCTTCGCCTAATTCTGCGAAGGTTTCGTCGAATCCTTCCGGGATAAACAACGGATCGTAACCAAAACCGCCGCTACCCCGCGGTTCAAAACCAATTCGCCCTCCGCAAATCCCTTCGAAGAATTCTGTGGGTGACTCGCTTTCCATAAACGGTCCGTTCGTAGCCGCCGAGGTCACGAGGCGGACACTGCGGTCAGCCGCGGAATCGGCCTCCTCACGTCGGCGGCTACGGTTCGAGGCCTTCGGCAACGCTGAATGAACCGGTGCCAGCGCGATCACGCAGCGGAACCGGGCGGTTCGCCGTTCCCAGGGAACATCTTTAAGTAACCGAAGCAGCTTTGCATTGTTTGCGGAATCAGCAGAGTTGCCGGGCAGACCTTCGTCCAAAGCCGCAAAACGGGCGGAATGAACGCCGGGGGCTCCCTTCAGCGCATCGACCTCCAGCCCTGAATCATCCGCCAAGACCCAGGCCGCGCTGGTGCCGGCTGGCCTTCGCGATAACTCAATGATTTGCGGGCGCGCACCCAGCCACCGTGCAAGTTCGACCGCCTTTTTGGCGGCGTTTCCGGCGAAGGTTTCGGCATCCTCGCGCACCTGCGGCGCCTCCGGCAAGTCTGCCAGGCTCAAATAGCGGAAGGTGTCTGTCAGGACAGCCCGGATTTCCTGGACCTTGTGCCGGTTGCGCGTGGAGAGGATCAACGTTGTGGGGAAGGGAGGCACAGTCCGTCAGCTCCAGTTCGAATTTGCATTCAAGATGAGACTAATCGAAGTGAATACGATATTTCAATTGCCCTCACCCGTCCTACAGCAATTCTCATTTTGGCCGTAACGCGGACACTCTTGTCCGCAAGACTTCCGAAAATGTGCGGACAGGAGTGTCCGCCTTACGGTCACGAACCGCGCCCGTTGCCAAAATGAGAATTGCT
>JACQWK010000348.1 GCA_016209525.1 Verrucomicrobiota bacterium | reverse complement strand
TGCCCGTCATCTTGTCGAGAGCGGCCATGGCCCCCTTGGATCCGCCCGGGGTGCAGAGGATCTGTTGGCCATCCACCAACACGGATTCGGCATAACCCCAGTTGGGCACTTTGCCGCCGAGATCCTTCATGGTGGCCTGCCAGATGATTTGCCCGTTCGCCGCACTGACGCACATGAGGTTGCCGGGACCACTCAGGGCGTAAACCCGATCTCCGTCCACCGTCGGCGTTCCGCGGGGGCCGTCGCCCCAGTCGTTGTCGAGGACTCCCCCGAGTTTGGCCGCCCAGAGTTCCTTCCCCGTGTTGGCGTCGAGCACGAGGAGAATCTCGCTCCCTTCCCGCGTGGCGAGCGTGAAGAGTCTGCCATTCGCGACGGCCGGCCCTGAATACCCGTTGCCGGCGTTCTCATAGAGCCAGACGCGCGTTGGACCTCCGGCCGGCCAGGTCTTGAGCAACCCGGTTTCTTTCGAGACATCCGAACGATCCGGACCGCGCCATTGCGGCCAGTCAAAACCGGCGGCGTTCAGGGCGTGCGGCCAAAAAGTGGCAAGGGTTATCCGGACGGCCAGGGACCTCAGGGAGTTGTTCATGGATGCTGGGGACTGGTTTCTCGGGCCGGACAACGATGTTCCGGCACCGGGGGAGATTTGCGTCACGGCCTTGTGGTCGGGAATTTTCGATCATGCAACCATTCCTCAACCCGCTCCCGTCGAGAAGCCCTGCTACCATATAAGAACAAGTCGCGCCCGCCGTCGCGCCAGAGTCGGTGAACGAGGTCCTCACGATGGGTGAAGCAGTGAGTCGGGTGAACGGATTTGGACCAGGAAACCGACGTCACGGGGGAATGAATCCTCGGTTAAAAGCCCGGAGGCCGCGCGAGCAAAACACGTTGGCGCGGGCAAATCACGTCAGGTCGTGCCCGTGACGAATGAGAGGGCCGATCGGAGCGGTCAGCCTGAGATTCACACGAACACCTCAGATTCACACGAACACCTCAGGCCTTACCTTTCACCCTTTTGAGCCAGAGCAGACAGGTGCGGTTCGAAAAGTGCAGGCCTTGCCTTTGACCTCTGCGAGATGTTCAAGGTATTGATTGACGGCCGAGTCGCACGATTGCCGGGATAGACCAATGTGTTTGCTCACGTAGGCGGCGGAACCCATGTCGAGATGGATCGCGAGCCACTGGTTGGGGGCGTCCGTAGTTTCCTTCATATGCCTCGCCACCGCCACTTTCCACGGGGCGGATTTGTGCCCGACGCGCGGCAATTCCGGGGGTAGGTGCGAATGCGCCGCCGCCAGCGCCGTCTCCCAGCGCATGGACCGTACCTCCGCCGCTCCACCTTCCGGCCATGCGCGCACTTCGGTCGCCAGTGCCGGATCCCGCAACAGCGCTTGCTTGAATTCCTCGCTTCCGATCGCCCACCCCCGGCTCATTGCAACGCAAGCGGAATTTTTGCCGGCAGGTCCTTCCGCGGCCTGCCAGCGCAAATAGTCGGCGTAGCAATTCCAGCCGGCTCGCGAGTCCGGCAAACCGCCCGTCGCAGTCAAGGCCGCTTCCACGCGCAAGAACTGCGGCCGTTTGGCCGGTCGCGCCAGGTACCAAGCGCTCGACCAGCGATGTTCCGGAAGGTTTGTCACCGGCAAGATGCCGGCGCGCACGGGATTGGGGTGCACATAGTGACAAATCTGGCCCAGCGCATCGCCGGCCTCCACCAGCAGTGCCTTGTAGCGGCTTTGAAACAAATGTCCGCGTTCCTTACGCAGCCGGTTGAAACGATTGGCAAACGTCGACTGCAACCACTGCATCCCGGCGACCAGGTTTCCCTGCGGGGTCTCGATCACGAGATGGTGGTGATTGCTCATTACGACGAACGCGTGCAGTAGCCATTGACACCGTTTGCACGCCTCGAACAGGCAGGCTTCGAACGCGGTCTTGGTGCGGGCGTCGGCGAACATCCACCTTCGGTCGTTGCCGCGATTCACCGCGTGATAGATCGCGCCGGGAAACTCCAGTCGCAGTTTGAAAGCCATGCCGGTGGGTCACATTGCAAGTCGGCCTCGGACGCCGCGCCAGCCATTCGCATGCCAAATTTTGGGGTAGGCCTCCGTTGCGTGGTTGGGGCCTCCGACTGGGCAGGACGGTGAAGGGTAAGGCCTGAGGTCTTCGACTTGGGTCTCGATTTTGACGAAGGAGAGACCGGCGAATTTCGGAGCCGATCGGACGGGTCAACCTGGCTCCGTTTGGCCTTGCCGCGAGGGCAGGCGCTTGGCCCGACTCATGCAATTGAACCCCGGTCTCCCGTTGAGCCGTGCAAACTCATATTGGTGAGTGTAGGGGCGTCGCTTGCCGACGCCCGCTTTGCGACGTGGAAACG
>JACQWK010000347.1 GCA_016209525.1 Verrucomicrobiota bacterium | reverse complement strand
TCGATCCTCTCCCCACTCGTTCCTCGCGGGGAGAGGAAGAAGATCGGAGGTCGCTGCATTGCTTAATTCAACAGCGGTGGGGGCAGGGTGAGGGTGAAAACGTTGGACAAACCAGAGGCGTCGGGATTCGCCGGCGATTCTCCCTCACCCCGGCCCTCTCCCGCTGGGAGAGGGAGAATCGAACGACGCAAGATCGATTCCCTCCCGACAATATGCGGCAACTCTCATGGAACGCTCTGGAAAAACAAGGCGCCTCGAAAAGGCGCCTCGTGCCGTAACCCAAAGTAACCGAACCGTGCTCAATGCCGACTGAGAGCGTTTCGTTTACCTTGGCGATTGTCCCGGAAACCCGGTCAAGTTGTCCGTGCTGCCGCTTTGGGTGAGCTGCGCCCGCAACCGCGCCGTACTGAGCTGCTGCACGCTGCCGTCGCCTAGCACAAGGTTGCCTTGGTCTTGGTGCACATCTTTCGTCCAGCCGGCGCCCGCGCGTGAAGTGTGATTCGTCCCTAGCTTGATGATCTCCGACACGTCGATGTTCTTGCGTTCTTGCTGGCCGCGCGCGCCGAGCACATTGGTAATGTTTCGGTCGCCGGACAGGAGCGACTGCGGCTGGGTTTCATCGGCTTCGAATCCGACAAAGAAACTCGTCGCTTTGTTCTTAAGTCGAAGAAGGTGAACCGTCCAGTTGGTGGCCTCGGTTTTCCCGCCGTCGGCCGGACAGACCACAATCTTGGGCGTGCTCAACTCGTTGGACATAGCGGCAAAGTGACGCCAGACGTATTGCGCGTTGGCCGGCGTCCTGGTTGAAAATTCGGAGGACCCCCCGTCGTTGGTGCTCACGCTCATGGGGAATCGGTCGCCATTGTCGGTCGCGAAGATGCGAAAAGACAATCCGACATTTTTCAAGTTGCTGGCGCACTTGATCCGTTGCGCTTTGGCTTTCGCTTTGGCCAGCGCAGGGAGAAGCATGCCTGCCAGGATCGCAATGATCGCGATCACGACGAGCAATTCGATCAAGGTGAAGGCCCATTTCTTGGAATTCAGTTTGTTCGGCATACGCAGTTTTCGGGTTGGTTACGGTGGTTGTCTCTGATTCGAGTCTTCATGTCCGCCAACTGAAGCAATGCGGGCGCGTCTGCCCCGCTCTGAAACGCTCGTCGTCGGCCAGGTCGATGAAGGTTACGTAGCACTACAGTTACCAAAACCGCAGGAACATACTATTGGCGGAATCCCCAAACTCTTTCCGGCGAAACGATGAGGCCGCGTCAGTGAAACACTGAGCTGGATGGTTTGCGTGGATCCGCTAATCGGCGCGAATTAGTCTTCATCACGCGCATCCATCATATCCGGCAACGCGAGTTGGTTTGCGCCGCCAGAACCTGCCAAAGCTTGCCGCAAGTGGGCGTCGCTGAGCGTGGACCATCCAGGGATGTTCTCATTGAGAGAACGCCTCGGACATCCTGAGCGAAAGGACGATTCATCCCCGCGGTGGCCGCCGTTTCGTGCAGCTTGAGTTCGCGTTGAGCGGGGCCTAGACTGCTTGCACATCGGACGAACGTTTCAAGAGCAACGGAACCAAAAACGACCATGGCACATCCGTACCGCCCTCTCACTCAACCATTCAGCCCGCGCTCAGCAATACAGATTGGGCTAACCCTTCTGGCGGGGTTGCTTCTCCCCATCTATGAACTCACCGCTTATGCGCAAAGGACGGCTCACGACGCCCCGGTTTACTCGGTCGCTTGGTCACCGGATGGTCAGCGCCTCGCCTCCGGAAGCGATGACAGTGTCATCAAACTCTGGGACTCCACAACTGGCTCGCTCGTAGCCAAACTGGCAGGACACAAGCGGACGGTTCGTTCAGTCGCGTTCTCGCCTGACGGCCAGATGCTGGCTTCCGGCAGTCTTGATCGAACGGCCAAAATATGGCGAACCGCCGATGGCGCACTCTTGAAGACCATTGCCGCCCACGATGGAGGAGTCACAAGTGTGGCTTTTTCCCCGGATGGCCGTTACCTGGCCACAGGCAGCCGTGACTCGATTGTGAAGTTGTGGCGGCTCAACGATAGGTTTGCCCCCTATTTGTCTTTGGTTCACGGGCGGTCGGTTACTTCGGTGACCTTCTCTCCAGACAGCCAATTTGTGGCCACTGCGGACTACGATGGTTGGGTCAGAGTCTGGCAAGTGAGTGACGGGGCCATGCAGCACCGCCAGCGAGGACACACACGTGCGGCGAGTTCCATCCGCTTTTCGAAGGATGGGGAAATCCTCGCCTCGGCGGGCTTTGACGGCCTGATCAAGCTGTGGCGCCCTCCCCGATTGACCTCGCCGCGCAAGGTGCAGTCCCGGTCCCGTATCGTCTATTCCCTCGACTTCGCTCCGGACGGAAAGAGGCTGGCTAGCGGAGGGTGGGACGAGAATATCAGAGTATGGGAGGTCTCTTCAGGCCGATTGGCCTTTTTCGTGAAGGCCCACGATAATCTGGTGAATTCCGTCGCATTCTCGCCAGACGGGAGGACTATCGCGTCGGGCAGCACGGATCGCACCGTAAAGCTGTGGCAAGCCGGGAATGGAATCCAGGTGCGGGAGTTTCATGACTGAGCGCATGCGCGGCAATGCCGAGCGAACCCCTCGCCACCGCGCTCGCCCTCGAACACCGAGCCGAAATCGAGGACGCGCCTCTCCCAGGTGGGGTTCACCCAGGGAGGCGGGTAATCCGCCTGGTGTCGTGGCATGGGCCTCCTGCTCGTGGACAACAACCACAACAGGCAGACTGCACCTCGCCGGCCGGTTTCAACTCGAGGAAAGGTGGAGTGGCGCGAGCATGGCCTTGCGGCCACAGCCGCTCAAGCAACCGTACGGACGCAGTCTTCCGTGCCAAAGACGCTAGCCACCCTGAGGAGGCAGTCCGGGTCGTCCCGCCGCTGGCCGTCCACCGGAACGATAATTGTCACATCAGTGCTGACCGCCTGGAGCCGAGACCACGAGGACGGAATTGCGCCCGCCGTAAGGATTGGGGATAGCGGCGCGCGCATTGGGGTCCGGAAGCCATTGGCCGTCCACCCAGAGCAGGTATTCGTAGGTGCCAGGAAGCAAGGCGAGTTCTTTACCCCACCGATCGTCTCCAAGCCAGAGCATCTCGCTGATGTGCGGACGCCAGTCGTTGAAATCACCCACGACACAGACCTTCTCCGCATTCGGATGTCTGAATTCGAGCCGCACGATTTGGGGGAGAGTTGGTGAGGACAATGACGGACTGTCCGAAGCGCGGTCTTTGAGGTCCGAAGCGCGCTTTCTTGTTAATTGGTGATTTCCGTTTCGTGTCATTATGTTCACTGTCTCTTGCCTAGGAACTCTGACTGTTTCCACATGTTCCGACTCCGGCCATCCTTTCTACGGGAAATAGCCTGGGTTCAGGGTGAGCAATCCGCTATCGCGGAGAGTTGTGAAACGTCTTTGTTCCCTGAAGCTGCGAGGCCCTTCAAAGGGCCTCGGCTTCGAGGAGACGCGCCAAATCTTGCTCGGCTTGACGCCACTCGCGCCGGGTGAGGGGCCGCAAGGTCCACCTGTCGTGAAAAATCCGCCGGGCATGTTTGCGGACCATCTGACGGCTTAGACCGGGGGAGGCTGGCTTCGGCTGTGTGGAGAGGGTTTGGAGACTCTTCATGTGGCTTGCACCTCGCTTTGATTCGAGGCCGCCAGGCCAAATCCGACCATCCATTGATGGGGACGGTTGAGCGATCAGGAATCGTCTGCTTGCTCTTCAGGTACATCACATTCACCATAACCGCTCGCGCGTTGCTTGCCTATTGGCGGGCTTCCTACACGTGCCTCAGTGAAACCACTAGCGGGGCAGCCCTGCGGTCCAACTGCAAGATCCACCAATCGAATGAGGCCGTGGATTCGAATCTGTCACGGCTGCCCCGAAGCCCGATAATCGGCGAGCAGCCGGACAACCTCATCGAAAATGTCTTCCGGAACGATTCCACCGCGAATCTGCGGATACACAGCTTCGGCGGATTTTCGCCACTCGGCTTCAATTTCGGGAGCAACCCCGGAGACCTTCAATCCGCGCTTTTTCATGGCCTCGACGGCGGCCACACTCTCGCGGCGATTGTCGGCTTTGATGCGCTGGCCGGCGTCCTGTGCCGCCTGAGTCATCGCGTCTCGGCTCGCGGCGGGGAGAGCGTCCCAGGTTTTCTTGGCAATCACGGCCGCGCCGACGAGCGGCGCCCAGTTCAATTCCAGCATATGAGGCGCAGGCTTGTCGATCTGGGTCGCCAGCGCCATAAATGGCGGTGCCGGCGCGGCGGTGATCAGCCCGGTTTGAAGATTCGGCAGGATATCGACAGTCTCCAATGGCACAGGATTGAACCCGGCGGCCTTATAGATTTCCAGGGCCTCCGGATCACCCGCCCATGCGAAGAGCTTGGTTTTTTTCAGATCGTCTGGACGCAAGACCGGTTCTTTGGAGAAGAAACGCACCCAACCGGCGTCCCCCCAGAACAGCACAATGAAACCCTTTTGCCGGAGGCGCTCCTCCAGCATGGGCTGAAGCCTCTCGCCGATGTAATCGACCTCCTCCAACGACCGGAACATCATCGGCATGTTTTGCAGGCCGCTCACCGCGGGTTCGATCTCGCTGAGACCCACGGCGGTGAGCAGAGCGGCTTGAAGCTGGCCGATGCGCATGCGGCGAACGGTGTCCGCTTCGCCGCCCATCGTGCCGTCGGCGTAAATCGTCAGATTGGCGCCCCCGCCGGGCGCTTGGCGCCATTTTTCGCCCATCGCCAGGAGATGCTTGTAGGCGGAAGAGCCTTTCGGCGCGAGTGTGCCCAGGCGCACACGAATGGCCGCGTGAACGGCGAACATTGAGCCGTGGAGACAGAGCAAGATACTCAAACTCAGGGTGGACAGAATTCTCATGACTCTAAATGGCAGTGGAAACTGAAAATGAATGTGACGCGCCGTGCCGGCTCGGCTCCGCGGCTTTTAAGTCACTCTAGCGCACGGGATCGCTCCCGCCATTGGTGACTCTCCCACATGCGCCTCAGTGAAACCACTAGCGAGCGGGCTCAGGACAACTGCAACCGGATCCCAGCCGCGCGTTCGCGCGCCCTCCCGACGATTCCGACTGATACTGATCGACGGCACGTCAGCGCCAGGAAGAATTCTGTCTTGCACTGCTCCCTCCGTGAAGGCGTCAATCTTCATGGCCTTGAAGGCGGCCCCTGTTTATACTGTCTTTCATGACGAGTCTGCAATCAAGACGCAGGAAGGATCGAAAGCCGGCGGAATCCTCCCGGCCGCTCCTCGGTCCGGGGTGGAGGGGACGGGCCGCGGAGGCTTTGCGCAACGAATTGAAGAGGCCCTCCCTGCACAGCCTGCTGGCGGCCATCGTAGAGTTCTCCAACGACGCCATCTTCAGCCGCACTCTTGACGGCACGGTCACCACGTGGAACGCCGCGGCGGAACGCATTTTCGGTTACAAGGCGGAGGAAATCATCAACCATTCCAGCCGATTGCTCGTGCCGTCGAGGCATCGCGACGAATTCCAAAAGCTCCTCTCCCGAATTCGCCGCGGCCGAACGGTTCAGAGTTTCGAAACGGAGCGCGTGCGCAAGAACGGGGAACGCCTTCACCTCTCGCTGACCTTGTCGCCCATCCGAAACGCGTCGGACCAACTCGTCGGATGTTCGACGATTGCGCGGGACATTACGGAGCAGCGGAGAGTGCGGGAGGCGCTCGCGCGCAGCGAACGCGAGTTGGCCGACTTGTTCGCCGAAGCGTCGGTGGGGCTGGTTTTGGTCTCCCGCGAGGGCACCGTATTGAGAGCAAATCGGGCCTTCTGCGAACTGGTGAAGTGCCGCCCGGAACAAGTGGTTGGCCAGGCCTTGAAGGCGTTCCATCCGGAAGGCGCGGTGGTGGGCGAATTGCTTTCGCGGCTGGCCAGCCGCCAGACGTTGCACAACGTCCAGATTGAACTGCGGACCAGCAAAGGCCGAACCAAATTCGTGCTGGTGGACGTCAACGCCCTGTGGGAGGCAGGCCGTTTGGTCTATTCGCGGTGGTTTGTCAGGGATATCTCCCGGCGCAAGCAGTTGGAAACCGAACTGCTCGAAATCAGCGAGCGCGAGCGGCGCGGATTTGCGCAGGAGCTGCATGACGGTTTGGGCCAGCAATTGGGCGGCATCGCGTATTTGGCCAACGTCCTGCGCCAACGCTTGGAAGAACGCCGCGCTCCTGAAGCCGCGGAGGCGGCGCACATCTATGCCTTGATGCGCAGCGCCATTGAGCAGACCCGGCGCGTGGCGCGGAGTTTGTCGCCGATTCCGGAAGGACCGGAAGGTTTGATGACGGCTTTGGGTGAGTTGGCAGCGCAAACGTCCGAGCTGTTCGGTGTTCGCTGTCGATTCGCTTGTCCCAAACCCGTGCTGGTCGGCGATTCTGCCGTCGCCGCGCATCTTTATCGAATTTCGCAGGAAGCCGTGAATAATGCAATCAAGCATGCCCGGCCAAGGGCCGTCACGATCCGCCTCCGGAGCGATCGCGACCGGGTGACCGTCGCGGTCGCCGACGACGGACAAGGGATCGATCCCCTCTCGCCGAAGCGGGAGGGTCTAGGTTTGAGCATCATGAACTACCGCGCGGGTTTGGTGCGAGGCACGGTCGTCGTGCGTCCCCGCCCCGCCCGGGGCACCGAGGTGGTCTGCACTGCCCCTTGCGCCGAGGTTGAGCTCACGAAGTCGGGCCAGTAAGCACCGCTTTCGGTAATCGGCAAATGGCATCCCACACGTTGCAGAAAACGCCGGCGCATCGAAGGAAGATCTTCGTCGTGGATGATCACGCGGTGCTGCGCGAGGGTCTCGTCGCGCAAATCAATCGGGAAGCTGACCTCGTCGTTTGCGGCGAAGCGTCGGACGCCCGCCAAGCGCTGGCCCGCGTGCAGGAATTGGCGCCCGACCTTGTGGTGGCCGACATCACCTTGCCGGGCCGCAACGGGCTTGAACTCATTCGCGACCTTCGGGCCCTGCGTCCGGGCCTCCCCATCCTGGTCCTTTCCATGCATGACGAATCGCTCTTCGCCGAGCGGGTCTTGCGGGCGGGCGGCCGCGGATATGTCTCCAAACAGCAGAGCGGCCAGCAGTTGATCGAGGCCATTCGGCGAGTGTTGAGCGGGAAAATCTATGTCAGCGAGGACGTTTCGACGAAGATGTTCGACAGTCTGGCTGGCCGGGTTCCGGCCAGAACCCTCTCCCCGGTCGAACAACTGACCGACCGCGAGTTGGAAGTGTTCACGATGATTGGGCAAGCGAAAGCAACCAAGGAGATTTCTCGGCGCCTCGGCATGAGCGTCAAGACCGTCGAGGCCCACCGCGCGAGCATCAAGCGCAAGCTCAAACTCCCCACCGGGCCGCAATTGACGCGGCACGCCGTGCTCTGGGTCGAAGCGGTGAAGTAACAAAGACTCTTCCTCTTCCAAGAAGTGATCTTCATTGCGATCGGAAAATCACGACGGAATCGGGCGGCATTTTCAAGCCTGCGGCCCGGAGCTGAATGGAATCTTCCGACGCGAGGAGCACTTCGCCCGGAGCTGCGGGGACCGGCACGGCTTGGCGGCGATGCGCTAGGTTGCAGGCAACAGTGACGGGACCGCGCTTGATCACAAACCAGAGCGCCGCTTCGTCGAACCGAGTTTGCACCAGATCGAGGCGGCCATCCGTCAGCGCAGGCTCGCGGCCGCGCAGTCGGATAAGCGCCCGGTGCCACGCGAGGAGTTCGGCATGGGGCGCGCGCGACCGTTCGGCCCAGTTCAATTTCGATCGTTCAAAGGTCGCGCGAGCCTGAGGATCGGGCACGTCCTTGGTTTTCCAGCCGAACGAGGCGAATTCTTTTCGCCGGCCTTCGCGGACAGCTCTCGCCAAGTCCGGCTCAGGGTAGTCGGTGAAAAATTGAAACGGCGAGCTTGCCCCCCATTCCTCGCCCATGAAAAGCATGGGGATGAATGGCGAGGTGAGAACCAAGGCAGCGCCGATTTTGAGCCGGCCCAAGCCGACCAGCTTGCTCATTCGCTCGCCCCGCGCCCGGTTGCCCACCTGGTCGTGGTTTTGCAGGTAGCCCACGAAGCGGTGTCCACTCAAGCCGGCGGCCGAGCGTCCGTGCCGCCGCCGCCGATGCACGGAGTAACGGCCATCATAGACGTACGCGGCACGCAGTGCCTGGCTGAGATCGGCCAGGTTGCCAAAGTCCTGGTAGTAGCCGCTTCGCTCGCCGGTCAGCACCGTGTGCAGCGCGTGATGGAAATCATCGCTCCATTGCGCGTCGAGGCCGAACCCGCCTCGCTCCGGCGGCCAGAGCAGGCGCGGATCATTCAAGTCGCTTTCCGGGATGAGCACGGGATGCCGGCCCAGTTGCGCGCCCAGAGTCTTGACCTCGCGTCTGAGTTGTTCGAGGAAAGGCTCCGCCGAGGTGTCCAGGATGGCGTGCACGGCGTCGAGCCGCAAGCCGTCGAAGTGATAATCACGCAGCCAGAAGAGCGCATTGTCGCAGAAGAAGCGGCGGACTTCATCGCTCTGGGGGCCATCGAAATTCACGGCGGGCCCCCACGGCGTGGGATAGCGGGAGTTGAAGTAAGGCGCGTATTTTCCGAGGTAATTGCCGGAAGGACCCAGGTGGTTGTACACGACGTCGAGCAAGACCGCCAAGCCTCGCGCGTGGCAGGCATTGACGAGCCGCCTTAAGGCGTCGGGATCGCCGTAAGCGGGATGCACCGCGAAGAGGTCCACGCCGTCGTAGCCCCAACCGCGACTGCCGTTGAACGCGTTCACGGGCATGAGTTCGACGTGGGTGACGCCGAGTTGAACCAGATGGTCGAGGTGCTCAATGGCGGCCTCAAACGTTCCTTCCGGCGTAAACGTGCCGATGTGCAGTTCGTAAATCACGGCCGAGGCGAGCGGTTGAGCTTGAATGCCGCCGTCGGACCAGCGAAAGCTTCGATGGTCCACTAGCCGTGAGAGGCCATGAACGCCCTTCGGTTGCCAGGCCGAGCGTGGATCGGGAAATGGGCCCTGGCCATCCAGCACGAATCCGTAATCCGTGCCCGGACGGGCCGAGGCCACCTTGGCCGTCCACCAACCATCGCGACCGCGGCGCATGGCGTAACGTTGATGGCCTGCCTGGACTTCAACTTTTCGGGGCCACCACGCCCAAACTCGGAATGTGTGCATCAATTCGCTTCCTTTCGAGCCAGCAACGCGACCGGGAACCGGCGAAGCAAATCCGCGAGGCGACAAGTGCCGCCGCCGACTGGCTCGCCCGTGAGTTGATTGCGCCACTCGCCTTCGGGCAACTCCACCGTGGTATTGGCCCAATCGCCCGCGAGACCAACGACGAGTCGCGGCGCAGTGGCAATCACCTCGCTCCCGCGGATGAATGCCACGACATGGGCGGCCTTGGTGCCATTGGCGGCGAGCGCTTCGTAGCTGCTGCCCGCGCCGAACGGTTCGGGCCGGCGGCGGCGCACGGCCAGCGTTTTCTGAATGAGCCAGAGCTTGGGCAAGCCTTCGTCTCGCCGCTGCCAGACTTGTTCGGCGGAGAGATTGGCCAATGCCTCCAGCAAGCGGCGGCGAATTTCAAAATCCACCGGCCGTCGATTGTCGGGATCCACGAGGCTCAAGTCCCAAAGTTCCGTGCCCTGATAGATGTCCGGCACGCCGGGCGCGGTAAGCTTGAGGAGCGTCTGAGCCAGCGAATTGATGCGGCCAGGCTCGATCAACGACTCAACAAATCGTTGCACTTCGCTCGTGAACTCCGGGTCGTCGAACGCCGCCATGACAAATTGCTTGAGCGCCGCGTCGTAAGCGGGGTTGGGTTCAGTCCAGCTCGTGTGTTGCTTCGCCTCGCGCGACGCTTTCTCCATGTAAGCGAACGCGCGATCCGCCGGCAACGGCCATGCGCCGGCGAGCGTTTGATAGAACAAGTACTCGGCGTTCCGGTCGGGCAGACCGTTTCGGCGGTGTCTTTCGTTGAGTGCCGACCATCGGCGGACGGCCCCGGACCATTCCTCGGGTATTTCCGACAGCACACAGAGACGGGCTCGGACGTCCTCGCTCCGTTTGGTGTCGTGCGTGGAGGTGGTCAGCATCGTCTGTGGCCACGCCCGCTGCACGCGGGCGCAGTGGCGGTGGAACTCGGCGACATTCCCCATCCCTCCTGAGATTTGGCCTGAGGGAAAGCCCGGCTCGAATTGGCCTGGGTCGCCGCCGACCTCGTTCAGCGCGATGAATCGGTTGAAGCAGTAGAACGCGGTGTCCTCAACCCCCTTGGCCATCGCCGGACCGGCCAGTTGCTGGAAGCGGATCACGAATTCGCTCTCCGCGCCGCCGCGCCGGCGAAGCCGGAGCAGATCGCCAATGAACTCAAACAACGCCGCGCCGAGGCCGGTCTCCGCCTGGCGGGCGGCCATGAGGGCCTGTTCGATGTGGCGAAGATCGTCCGGACTAATGGGTACGGCAGGACTTGAATCCGCGAGGTCCGGCTGCGCGTACGTGCGATAGACGGGAAAGCCGATGAACACTTCGATGAGCGCTTGGCGGAGTTGCTCGCGCGTGCACGCGAGTTTGTGGCGCTGGGCGAGTTGTTCCAGCAAACGGGTTAGGGCGTTGACTTCAGCCGCCAGCAGCTTGTGCAAAACTCGCCGCTTCTTCTTCCGCGCGATCGCCGCGTCGTCAACCGACTCACCGGTAAACTCGGCGTAAAATTCCGTCAAAGGCTTTTCACCCGCCGGGTCAACGAACAGAGCGGTCACGCGGTTCAGGAAATCGTATCCCGTGGTGCCAGCCACGGGCCAATCGGCCGGAAGCTCCTCTCCAGGTTCGAGGATTTTCTCGACCACAATCCAGGCCAACGGAGCAGCGGCGCGGAGGCGCTGGAGGTACTGCTGGGGATTCCGCAGGCCGTCGGGATGGTCGATCCGCAGGCCATCGAAGAGGCCGCGCTGAAGCCAGTCGAGTATGCGGTGGTGTGTATTGCGAAAGACTTGCGGATCCTCCACACGCGCGGCGGCCAGGGTCGAGACGTTGAAGAACCGGCGATAGTTCAACTGCGAGTCGCCGTGCCGCCAAAACACGAGTCGGTAGTGCTGTCGTTGGAGCAAAGTATCCATTGCGGCCCGGTTGGCATTAAGTTCTTTGAGCGCGGCCTCAAAAGGTTCGTCCAAAAAAACCAGTGAACCGGGCGCGATCGGGAATCGATGCTCGAAGTAACAAAGCACGGGAATGCCTTGCGCCAATTCCAGCTTCAATTCCCCGCGCTCCAGCACGCGTTCGTATTCATCGCCCAGCACGGGCACGAGCACCTTGCCTTTCAAGCCCGCATCCGGCGGATTCCAGTCGATATCGAAGTGGTTCGCGTAGCGGCTGGCGGGGCCGTGCGTGAGCACATCCCACCACCACGGATTTTCCGGGCCGATGCCCATGTGGTTCGGCACGATGTCGAGGACCAATCCCATGCCGCGCTCGCGCAGCGCGCTGGCCAGCGATTCGAGATCGGCTTCAGCGCCGAGTTCGGGATTGAGCTGCGAGCAGTCGCACACGTCATAACAATGCGTGCTGCCGGACTGCGCCCTGAGCAGCGGCGAGACGTAGAGATGGCTCACGCCCAGCGCGCTGAGATACGGGACGAGCTCAAGCGCATGGCGCAGCGAGAACCGAGCCTGCAACTGCAAGCGATAGGTCGCGCGCGGCGCGAGCGGTGTTACGTGACTGCTCTTCTGTTCTGTCATGCGGCCGGACCGACGACTTTGAAGTCCAGTTGGTAGCCGAGGCCGCCGCAAGGATTCAAGGCCATTCCAGTAGAACGCCAGATCTACTTCGCCGGACCATCAGGAACAGGCCACGAACAAGTGAGAAGAGTCCGCTTAGAGCGAACTGTGCTCCGAGCTGCCCTCTCCTTCGGGAACGCTGCGGGAGCCGCGATTGCCGGATGCCGGCACATGCACCCGAGCGACCTCCACGCCGGCCACTTCCGCCCGAACGCGCGGCAGGCATTGCGGAAATTTCTGCTGGATAAATGAGATGAGCTTTTCGCGAATTTCGCACCGCAACGCCCAAGCACTGGAGGCGTCGGAGGCTGTGGCCAGCACACGGAGCTGCATGGCCCGATCAGTGGCGTCTGTGACCTGAAGATTCCAGAACCTCCGATCCCAGGTCTTGCAACTCTCAACGATCCGCTGCACCGCTGGACGCAACTCGGCCAGGGGCAGCGAGTAATCGGCCCAAACAAAGACCGAGCCGAGGAGGTCAGCCGAAACGCGGGTCCAGTTTTGAAACGGTTTCTCGATAAAATGGCTGAGCGGCACGATCAGCCGCCGTTCGTCCCAGATGCGCACGACGACGTAGGTCAATGTGATTTCCTCGATGCGGCCCCATTCGCCTTCCACGATGACGACGTCGTCGAGTCGAATCGGCTGGGTTACGGCGAGTTGGAACCCGGCGAACAGGTTGGCGATGGTGCGCTGGGCGGCGAACCCGACGATGACGCCGATGACGCCGGCCGACGCCAGGATGCTCGTCCCGAACCGCCGCACTTCTTCAAATAGCATCAGCGCCGAAGCGGCGCCAAAAAGGCCGATCAGGAAATAGACCGTCTTGCTCAGGACGTGCACCTGAGTGTAAATCTTGCGCGCCTGGAGATTGTCCGCGCGTCCAACGTCGTACTTGCTTAGGATGAGCCGCTCGGCCGCTCCGACAGCTTGGAAGAGAATCCAGGATACGGCGCCAATGATCAGGAGACCGCTGATTTTGCTCACCACGCCGCTGTACGCCACCGGCAGACCGATGACCGGCAGCGCGAGGATCAGCCCGATTACCGGCACGATGACACGCAGACTTCTGCCCAACAGCCGCACCAGCGCGTCATCGAGCCTGTTTTCCGATTTCGCGCTTAGCGGTCCGAGCCGATCCTCGAGGATGCGGGTGAGGCGGAAAAAAAGCCAAAACAGACAGACGAACAACCCCAAGTCGAGAGTCACGTCGAAGAACTCCACCAGCGGATGCGAACCTCCGGTGCCAGTGAGTTTCCGAAGGATCGGCGAGGCTGCGAAGTACACTCCATAGACCCAGACCAGCAGATAAAACGGTTTGGCGAAAGTTTGGAAGAGCCGGTCCCTCCAATCCTTGTTTTCAGCCCTCGCTTCGGCTCGGCGCATTCTCCATCGAAGCATCCACGACAGCGCGCGGTGGATCACAAAGACCAGCAGCAAGAAGCAGAACAGCACGCAGAAATCGGCCCACGAGAAGCGGCCCAAAACTGCGTCCGACACCCCGGGGCCGAACACACGCTCCAGGAGCCCGGTCAAGAACAGCGTCATGTGCTCGGCCAACCGACCGACAAACGGGATCTCTGCCGCGAACATTTCCATGCTATTGGCTAAAAAACAAAGCGTCTGCGCACTTGTCAAGAATCGCTTTATGAATTAGTTCCTCACTCGTCTGGCCTCGGCTCCCGCCTCGTCCGGCACGCGGTCAGTGCGTTTCGCGCCATCTCGTAGCGCAGACTTGCAGTCCATTAGTATCTCTCGAAACCGTCTCAAGCGGCGAGGATTTATTGGTGGGGCGAGACTCCCGTCAGGGCTGCCTCAAGCTCTTCCTCCTCTCCCCGCGAGGAACGAGTGGGGAGAGGACCGAGGAGAGGGGA
>JACQWK010000346.1 GCA_016209525.1 Verrucomicrobiota bacterium | reverse complement strand
TCTCCGGGGGCGTCATCAATTGTCGGATGGCCGCAACGATCTGGTTGATTTGATCCCGGTTCCCATTCGTGGCGCGTTCCAATTCCTCAACCTTGCGCGAGAGCGCGTCCACGGAAACGACCATGCGTTGCAAGCGCACGAAGGTTTGCACAATCAGCACGCTCATTTGAACGGCACGCCGGCTGCGCAGAACGTTGGCGGCCATCAATGCGCCGTGCTCGGTAAAGGCATAGGGAAGGTTCCGCCTTCCTCCACGGGTCTCTTTTGAGGTCACAGATTGTGACCGCAAAAAGTTCACTTCCTCTTGCGTGAGCCGGAAAACGAATTCGTCGGAGAACCGCTGGCTATTGCGTTTCACAGCCTGATTGAGCGCCTTGGTCGAAACGCCGTAGAGTTCCGCCAAGTCGTGGTCGAGAATGACTTTGTGACCGCGCACAAGATGAATCCTGGCCTCAATCGTTTTGATCGCGAACGCGGGTTTTGGTTTCTGCGGCTTCATGACAGTTACTTTGTCGCCGCCGGATCGAGCGCAATCACGTTGTCCGTTTTCGACGGCGTGAGGCTGAACCATTTTTCCGCTTCGGCCCGGATCAAACGGCTTTCGTCGCAACCGACCGGTTTTGGTCCCGATACTGCCGCGAGCTTCCATTCGCGCTAACCGCCTTGCCATTCAGTTTGTCCGTGAGTTCCCGGGCTTGTTTCATTGGTTTCAGTTGCAGGCGCAACTCGGCGCCGAGGGCGCGGGCGATTTTCGCCATGCTTTCCAGGGTGAAATTAGTCGTGCCCCCCAGCACTTTGGTCACGTAGGCCGGCGCCACGGCAAGCCGGGCCGCTAACATTGCTTTGCTGACGCCGGCGGCTTCCATCAGCGCCACGATTTGCTCCGTGAATTCCAGTTTCACGCCTTCGAGGGCGTAGGCCTTCGAGCCGCGCGCTCGTGCTAGAAGGGATGGCAATGATTTCGATGGGGATTTCATGGTGATTCGAATTTCAGTTGTTTCGCCCGTTTCGCTGCCTCGTAATCGGCCTTCATCTTCAGCGCCCGCTCAATCTCGCCTGGAGGCGTCTTCCGCGACTTCTTCACAAATCCGTGAGTGCAAAGAATCACCTGGCCTTCGTCCCAAAACCAGAGCACCCGCCAGCGCGTGGTCTTGAACTCGTGAATGCCATTCTGAAGCAGCTTGCACTTTTCTTCGTTGCGCGGCGGGAGATGTTCCGCCGCGAAATCAAACAACCGAACCAATTTCGGCAGTTCATCCGGCAAATCGCGCTCCACGTCCGCCAGGAACTCCGCCAACAAACACTCCGTCTCGTCCGCCAGCGCATAGATTCGGCACTGTTTGCCTTGCGCAACCAACTTCAAGACGACGCTCACACTGTTAACCTTTAGGTTAATGTCGTCAAGCTTCGGAAGGTAGGGAGACCACGTTGGCCAGCGGTTCGGCTCTGACCGCAAACCACTTTTCCGCCTCTGCCTTCGTCGCGAGTCCTTTGTAGTTCTTGTGAACCATCGCGGGTGAGTTGCCGGCTTCAGCAGCGGTCATGTTCTCGTTGGAGTGCAGAGCGAAGTGGTAGGAAACAAATCCGTGCCGCAGCCCGTTGCGCCGTCTCGGGATTTTCAGGGACTCGCGCAACGCGGCAAAACCTTCCTGGAACATATCAATGCTCTTGCTCCACACCGCGCCGGAGCGTTCGCGGTAAGGCGCAAGCCACCGCTCCAATGCCGGGCAGATCGTCACCAGACGGCGGGAGCGGGTCTTGCTCTTGGCTGTGGAAATTTCGACGTGTCCCGGCACGTGAAACACGTCGCGCCAAGTCAGGCGCACAGCCTCTTGCACGCGCACACCGGCCAAAGCACAAAGAGCGATGACCGGGCGCACGTCGGCATCGGCGTTTTCCAGGAGCGCGCGCAGTTCCGCGGCGGTGTAGAAGTCGATCTCTTCCGGTTCCGCCGTTTCGCGGGCCATGCCATCGGCTTCAAGCAAGTGATGGTTCGGGGCCAGGTAATCCTGGCGCGCGCACCACTTCAGGAACATGCGAACGACGTTGCGGCGCTCGTTGCGGGTCTTCGCGGATACCTTGCCGTGCTGCCCCATGTAGGCGTTCAAGTGTTGCTTGGCCAGGTCGCAAACGGCGGTGTTCGGAAAGGTTCCGGCGAATTCCCTCAGCCACATGGCCACGTTGTAGGCGTAGCCGGTGGACAGTTGCGGACGCTTCCCGTCCTTGGCCTCGGTCTTGTGCTTGCGGCTTTCGATGAATTCTTCGGCCGCTTCGGCAATGTCCTTCCGTTTCACGCTGGCGACCGTGCCGAGAAACCGCTCGACTGCTTCTCCCAACGTGTGCCCCTTCAAGTTGGCCGCTGCCTCGACGTATTCAGACGCGATGGCCAAGAGGGAGACACGCTTGCCGGTGGCCTGCCGGAAGGCTTCAAGGCGTTCGAGCGCGGCCAGAGCATCGCGGGATTGCTCGGCGGTGAGCGCGGCGGCTTGCGAGCCGCTGGCGAGTTCGCGGACGATCCGCTCGGCTTCGGTTTTGGCTTCGCTGTAGGTGGCAAAGGTCCGAAGCCGGCGCTGACCCGCCACGTAGTAGGCAAGCCGATAGCGCGGATATTGGCGGCTCTTGCCGTAGATCGTGGCTTCGGCTCGCCGGTAGCGGATGACTTGCGGGAACTTCACTTTCCGCTGGTCAGATTCGGCCGGTTTTTGTGCCAAATCTGTGTCTGAATTACCGACACCCTCATTTTACTTAGGAAAACTGGCTGTCCGGCTTGGATTCGAACCAAGACAAAAGCCTCCAAAGGGCCTTGTGCTACCGTTACACCACCGGACAGCAGGGCGAAAAGTAACCCGGTTTGTTCGGACTGCAAATAGATTTTTCCCGGAGGGCGATTGATGGAGTTGACCGTTGGCATGCCAAACTTAAGTGCATGTGCATCATAGTTTGGCGCCTGAACTACAGGCGCGGACTCGCGCCACTCCACCTTGAAGGCGATGGATCAAGCGCTCCGAGGCTGGCAACCGTGGTCCAACACGCGTCGCCAAACTTTGACCGGAAGCGTTCTTCCAACTGTCGGACGAACGCTTCGTTCGGGAGAATTCCAAAGGTCGCCGAACCGCTGCCGGACATGCGCGAGACCAGCGCGCCGTTTTCGCACATGAATTCCTGATACAGCGATAGGATGGGATACTTAGACAGGGCGGGAGTTTCCAAAGCGTTGTAGAAAGCCGGAGCGGCGGCGCTCAATTCGGCGCCTTGCAGGAGCGACACCAATTTCTGGGCCCGCCCGCGTTCGCCGTTCAAAACCGCTGGAAAGCGCGCCAGTTGCTGGTAAGCCCAGGCCGTGGAAATGCCAAATCCGGGAAAGACCAAGAGCACGAACGCGCCGCGAAGAGCCGCCAGCGGCGGGAGTGACGCAATTGATTCTCCACGCCCAGTCGCCAACGCAGGACCAGACTGCAAGAAAAACGGAACATCAGAACCCAGCGACGCGCCAATTCGGGACAACTCCCCCGGAGGGAGCGGATTCCCGAAAAGTTCTCCCAAGCCAAGCAGCGTTTGCGCGGCGTTGCTGCTTCCTCCGCCCAGCCCGGCAGCAACCGGAATTCGCTTTTCCAAATGAATCCGAACTCCGCCCCGAATTTGAGCCGCGTTCAAAAATGCGGTCGCCGCGCGATGGACCAGATTGGTGGAGTCGATCGGCAAGGACGGCTCGCTGCAAGTCAGTTCAACGGCGCTTCCGTTCTTCCGTTCAAAAGACAGCGTGTCAAAAAGAGCGATCGGATGCATGACGGTTTCGAGCTCATGAAATCCGTCCGCGCGTTTGCCGAGGATATTGAGAAGGAAGTTGACCTTGCAGGGGGAATTTCGTTCCAAGGGCATCAATAAAAAAGCGCCAACACGGAAGTGTTGGCGCGGCTGGAAATGGAGCGATTACTGATCAAAAATGCGAAAACGGCTGCCGGGAACGAACGGGGCGATGTCTCCGCCGCTGAAACCCAGCGCGTCGTCCGGGCCAAAGATCGGGTCGGCGATCAACTTCGGTCTATGGCTATCCGGATAAACGGGGTACTCGGGAAGGTAATACGGCTCGTATTTCGGGAAGGGAAAAGTCACGAGTTCATAAACCCCGACGGCGGTGCGAGCGACGCTGCGATTAAATCCACGGATGAATCCTGTCGTGTAGGTCATGTCGGTCCCATCCCAGATTGCCGTTTGTTCCATCGACCGGCGGATTTCGCCGAGGCGGACGAATTCGGTGGTGTTGAGAAGTCCGCGCCCAAGCTTGCGTTCCAGACCCGCGCAACCCGTGGCCAACAGGGTCAGTGCCGTCAAAGCAGCGAAGGAAGAAAGAGAGATACGCATAAATCGTTTTGTTCGCGGCCAGGTTATCGGGAGTCCAGGACTTGTAAAGCGCGATTTCGTTCAGCGCGTGTGTGCACTTTGGGTGGAACGGGCTACCAGCCCGTCTTGGCCGGCAACTTGCCGCCCAAATGCGCGGCAGGCTGGTAGCCTGCCGCAACCGGCCACTGGCCTGTTCCACCGAGAACGCGTTTTTCGAACACGCTCTCAGTCCAGCGAAGTCGGCTGATCCGATCCCGTCCTGAGACCCGCTTCGGCCTCCAGCTTCTGCCGCTTCTGGCGCTGCCAGTACTTGGACACGAGGATGCAAGCTTCGTAAATGAGCTGGAGACAGAACGCCATCACGAACGTGGTGAGCAGGTCGGCCGGCGTCATGACGGCGCAGAGGGCAAAGTTAATGACGAACATGTAGGACCGGCCTTTGACCAGAAACTCGTGCTTGATGATTTCCAGCCGAATCAAGGTGAGGAGCAAAACCGGCACTTCGAAAAGAAAGCCCACGCCCAACAGGAACTTGACCGCAAACTCGAAGTAGCTCTCCGCTCGCCAGATGTCGGTCGAGAAGCCGAGCCATTTGCTGTAGCTCACCAAAGCGTTCAATGAGAACGGCAGCAGCACGAAGTAACAGAAAACCACCCCGAGAAGGAAAAACCCGGTCCCAATGCTGAAAGCGACAAAGAAGAACTTTTTCTCCTTGGCTTTCAGAGCGGGCACGACGAACTCGCCAATGAAGTAGAGGATGAAAGGCAGGCCAAGAACCATACCGGCATAGAACGCCATCTTCAGTGTGATGAAGAATGGTCCTATCGGGTCGAGCGGAACCAAGCTCGTCGGCAAGCCCGCTTTTTTCATCGGCCAAGTCATCAATTGGACAAGTTGTTTCGCCGCGACCAGACAAATCACCATGGTCACGATGAGCGAAGCGCCGGCCTTGATGATCGTCCAACGGAGATCTTCCAGGTGCTCGAGGAAGGATTTTACAGGGCCTCCCTCACCATCCCCCTCTTCCTCTTCAGGCTCAGAGCGCGGGCGACGACGGGGCGGCGCGGACGACCCGACCGCTGCGGCCGGCGACTCCCCAACCGGAATGGCAGAGGACTCCGAACCAAGACCAGCGGCAGTATCAGTTCCGGACGCTCCGCCATTTCCGTCCGGCAAGTCGCCGGACGTGACAGCCTGGTAGCCTATGTCACCTGAAGCCGATGTCTCAGAGACGTTTTCCGCCGCAGTTTCGAGCCTTTCCTCCGCGGGAGAAACGTGGTCCTCCGTGGACTGGTGTGATTCTGTCGCGAGGCTGCGGTCCTGGGCATCGGAATTTGCGGTCGTCTGGCCGGAAATATTCGCGTATTCCTCTGGATAGGCGGTCGGCTGCGAAATTGCGCCTCCTTCGTGGGGATCACCCAACGGTTGCTGTCCCTGGGGATTCGGGGAGGGCTCCTCGGGGTCTTGTGCCATGTCCGAACCGGCTCCGCGAACGATTAAGCCTTCGCCTCTGGGGCAGGACGTTCAGCCGATTGATTCGTCCGAGGTTGGGTGTCCGAGGGCGCTTTTCGTGGGGGCGGCGGCGGCGCGTCCATGTTCACGGCATTCTCCAATTCCTCCTGAACCTCGCGAGTGGATTTTTTGAACTCGCGGATGCCGTGGCCCAGGCCTTTGGCTAACTCTGGCAGTTTCTTCGCACCGAAGAGAATCAGGACCAGAAGAAGGATGAGAAGGATTTCCCATCCGTTCAACATCCACCCAAATAACACTCCGAAGCAAACATCGTTCATAAAAGTCCGTTTGAGATTTAGGGGAAGCTAAGCCACAAGGAGCCAAGAGTAAAGCGGCAAACGCGGGTCGGGCTTCCAGCCTGATTTGGTTGGAACATTTCACGAAGAGACTGAAGGCGGGCAAGATGCCTGCCCTGCCTTGAGCGTGTTTTGAAAATGTCTTTTGGGTGGAAACTACTGCGTCTTCGGCTTGAGCAAGAGAAATTCGCCTCGGCGGTTCTTCTGCCACGCGGTCTCGTCGTGCCCTTGAATCGCCGGCTTTGTCTCGCCGTAGGTGATAACGCCGACACGCTCGCCGGCAATTCCTACGGAGATGAGGTACTCGCGAGCCGAAAGCGCGCGCCGCTCACCCAAGGAGAGGTTGTAGCCCTCGGTGCCGCGTTCGTCGCAGTGGCCTTCGATCTCGACTTTGCACGTCGGATTCGCTTTCAGATGTTCTGCAACCACGTCGAGTTTCGGCTTCTCGGCGGGCTTGACCTCGGAGTTGTCAAACGCGAAGTAAATCGTTTGTTGTTTGAATTGCTCGTAGTCACCGATGTAGTTGCCTCGGTCGATTCCCGCGAGCTCGATGCCGGTCTGATCCGACTTCAGACTCTTTGACGTGGTATCGGTCGGCCCGGGAACAGGAAGGCCCTGATCCCCGCCCGCAGGGCTGGCCGTTGGCGGAGGTCCGGGTGGTGGCCGGAGAGGGCCGGGAATAGCTGTCACCCCTTTCAGATTCTTCTTACAAGCCACGGCCGTAGCCGCCAGAACGAAGCTCAACGCCAAAAGCTTCAGAAAATGCACACGATTCATTTTGTTTCCTTCAAAGGCGGGAACGCTATTTCGCCCAACTGGGCAGCGACCGGCTTCCCGAATGCCGGTCGAGAGTTTTGACTCGTTTCGTTGGCACGTCAAGCAAAGAGAGGACACGCTTGTCGCCAACGCGCTTAGTGAAGACGATTGTCCGCGAATTTGGCGCCCAGGAGGGATCCTCGCCGGCCGTCAGCACGTTGACTTCGCCTCCTTTGGCGGGGACCACACAGATTTGGAATTCGCGCCACAACGCCGTGAAGGCGATTTCTTTCCCGTCGGGAGACCAATCCGGTTCGGTGGTGCTGCCTGCGCCTGCCGTGCTGATTCTCCGCATCGCTCCGCCAGAGGCCGGCACCACATACAACGCCGGGGCACCGTCCTTCCTCGAAACGACACAGATCGATTGGCCGTCGGGCGACCAACAAGGCGAGGATTCATCCGCTCGAGTATGAGTCAGCCGGGTGAGATTGCTTCTGTCCACATTGGACACATAGAGTTCGGGATTGCCGTCCTTGCTGATGATCATCGCCACCCGCCTCCCATCGCGCGAGATGGCCGGACTCAAATTCGACCCCGGGTAATTCGCGACCGGGGTCCTCTGTCCCGACCCCAGATCGTGAATGTAGATATCGGGATTGCCGGACTTGTAAGAAGTGTAAAGGAGCTTGTTTCCGCCCGAAGCAAAGCACAACGCCACGACCAACGCGTTGTCTTGGGTCGCTCGCACGGCGTTGGCTCCGTCGTAATCGGCGACATAGGCCTCGGTGCGCCCCCCGGAGTCGCCTTTGAAGGCGATTTTCGAACGGGCGATTCCAGGCTTGCCGGTTATTTTCAGGACGATGTCGTCGGCGAGAGCATGAGCCAGTGAACGCGGAGGAGCCCCTTCATATCGATTCGCCAGGAGCGCTGCTTTGGTCACCCGGTCCGTGACACGACCTTCGACAAAGCTATTGTTGCTGCCGCTGATGTTAAATTGCGCCGTTTCCGGGTTGACGATATCGAATCCGGCGATTTCGAGGTCGAACTTCAGGACGGCCTGAACTTCGCCGGAATAGCCGGTCATCGAGACAGGAAGGAAGCGCGCTCCGGTAACATCTTTTTGAATGACGATGGGTGGTTGCTCCTGGGCCGAAAATGTGAAGAGCACGACAAGCAGTGAAGAGAAGGTCATCCGGTGATTTGTCTGAGTTTTGGGTCGAATTCGATGCGGAAGGTGCGCTCGGTGTCCTTGGCTCCTTCCGGAAAAGGACGGATAAACCGCAACTCCAGCACGCGTTCCACGGACCGATCGAGGGATGGAATTCTTGAGGGTCTGATGATTTTGGCGGATTTCACCTTGCCGTCTCGCAGGATCACGACCTCCGCGAGCACCTTGGCGGAATCGTCGGTCAAGTCGTCCGGAGGGAGCCAAGCGTTTTGATAGATGCTTTTCACGACCTGGCTGTAGTTCGCGTAGGCTTCTCCACCACCGGGTCCGAGAGGGATGTCGATGCCGCCACTGGACGCCCCGCTCCGGTTCACGGTTTCCGTCAGCCGATTGAAAGCCTGCAAACGCTGGGCTTGAGCAGCTCGAGCGGCGGCTTCGGCTTTGGCTCGGGCTTTGGCCTCAGCGGCAGCGGTCTTGGAATCGTCCCACCGTTTGGTCAGGTCCGGCTTGACGCGCGGCGGTTTGGCGGTGGGCTCTTTCGAACGCGGATTTGGTTTTACAGGCTTGATTTGAGGTTCAGGTTTTCTCGCCGGTTTGGGCTCCGGGCGGACTGGCTCCGGGGGATTGACTTGGACCTGTGGGGCTTGAGGTGGTGGAAGGACGGCAGGAGGCGATGGCTGCGCCGGGGACGGTTGCTCGACGGCCTGGGGGGCGCCTCCACCAAAGAACGGTTCGTCAGTCAGTTTCGTCGGGATCAGGTTCAAGACGGGCAGCTCCAACTCCCGCTTTGCGGGCACGAAAGCCGGTGAAACGAGCAGCAGCGTCAGGAGCAGGAGGTGCGTCCCGGCCGAAGCGACCAAACACTTCTTATGGAGCCGGCTCATTTGGTTCTACGGGGCAAAGTCTCGAACGTGACTTGGGTAATCCCGTTCCGGAGACAACGGTCGATCATTTCCAGTGTGTGCTCGTTCAGGCCCTTTTGGTCCAAGCGAAACTGCACGACCAGATTCGGGTTCTGCCGGTAAGCATTCACCAATTCCCGCTCGAGCAGATCGGGCAGCATCAGCACGTTGTCCAGCATGCATTGTCCGCCGGTGTTGATTTCGAGAAGGCGCAGATCCTTCGGGTCCACTTTCCGGGTTGGCCCGCCGCCTCGGGGCAGATTGAGTTCCATGCCATGCTGCCGGCCGGATTTGATCGACGGCGAAATGATGACAAAAATGATGAGCAAGACGAACGCTAGATCCAGGAGCGGAGTAATATTAATCTCGCTGAGTGTGACCAGGGAATTGCGTTGGGAAAAGCGGCGCATACGGCATTAGCAGGGCGCGAAAGTTACCGAGCGGGCAGCGAAACGATCGCAGAGCTGATGGGGCGGCGTCGCTGCCAAAATCCGAAATCCGACATCCGAAGCCCGAAACAAATTCGAAATCCGAAGGCTCGAAAGCTCCAAACCATCGAAGGTTGTGACGTTCCAAAGAACGAAGAAATTCAAGACATGAATCGCGCAAGCCATGAGCCAGCAGAAGGGCTTCTTGCCTAGCAACCCTTCCAACCACCGGCCCCACCGGGACCGTTGCAGCGGCCGGCGGCATTTCGAACACCGCGTATAGACCCTCTCATTGCGGCGACCGCAGGACGGACAGGCGACATACAAATCCGACTGGCACTCATCGCAGACTTGCTTTCCGGGTGGATTCAGGTGCTCGCACACCACGCACAGCACGCCGCGCGGAGCCTCGGAATTGCCACGGCCTGGCTCACTCTCGATTGGCATCGTCGTCTTTTAAGAATTCGACTTCCATTTTGGAAACTAGTTGCTGGGCAAAATTGTCCAGCTCCACTGTCATCACCCTCAACGTGTGAACCAGCCAGTTGTAACCGAACATCGAGGGAATCGCAACCAACAGCCCGGCGACTGTCGTCACCAACGCGGCCGAGACGCCCGGAGCGAGCGCCGAGAGATCGGCGCTTCCCGTGATGGCGACGTTGCTGAAGGCGCTCATCACCCCCCAAACGGTTCCGAGCAAACCGAGGAAAGGTGCGCCGCTGACCGCGATCGCCAACAAAATCAAGCCGGATTCCAGTTTCAAAGCTTCCTGAGAAACGGCGCGTTCGAGGGCCCGCTTGACGTGCTCCATCGCCTTGAGGGTGACCGGGTGCCGTTTCCGCTCTCCGTTGCCCGCCTTCAACCGGCTGTCCAGTTCCAAGCAGCCTTCTTGATACACCGCAAACAACGGACATCCGTCCACCTGAATCCGCCGGTCAAAAATTCCCAACACCTGTTGTTGAGTCCGGAACTCGGCGTCGAAATACTGATTCAGCTTCCGGGCGCGGCGCATCTGCACAGCCTTCGCCGTCATGATCGACCAAGCGACGATGGAGAAGGTGATCAAAATCACAATGATCGCCTTGCCTTCCGGCGTGGCCCTATTCCAAACGTAGATTAATTCGATCTCCGTTCTCGCCAGAAAAAAAACGGGAATATTCATCGCGCTTCAATTTCGCAGGTCAAAATGGTTTAGCGCGCACCGGGCAAATGGTCAAAGTGTTTCGGGTTTCCGGGCAATTTTTGCTGATGTGTCCCAAAGCGCCATGTGTCTATTCAAATCCCGTTCAACCTTGTCTCTGCCATCCCCGTTTGCTAGCGTCCCGCCCCGTTACATGAGTTTGCCGAGTATCATGGCGGGGCGCTCGGTTTGGCGCATTTTTCAATTCCAGGAAACGGGTTTGCTGCTGGTGATCCTCTTGCTCGGAGTGTTGCTCGCGCTGTTTGGGGGAACCGTGAAGATGCCTCTGTTCGAAACGACACCCTCAGGCGAACGCCAAAGGGTTTTTGTGACGAGTCAGAACGGTGAACGAGAGCCGGCGCTGGTCGAGAAGAACAAGTTCCTGAACGCACAGAACCTCGCGCAGTTGGCCAAAGACACTAGTACAATGTTTCCTTAAAACGTTTACACATCAGGTGAGCAGAAGATCGAACTTCTTCCAGCGGTGCACGACCGGCGCGGCGTTGATCTCGGCGATGCCCAAAAGGATTCGCTCTTTCAGTTCCTCTTTGGACTGGAC
>JACQWK010000337.1 GCA_016209525.1 Verrucomicrobiota bacterium | reverse complement strand
TTGGCCGCGCTCAAGGGTGGGTCAGTTTCAAGCCTTCCATTTCGACCCTGGGTGGGTCAGTTTGAGTGACCGCTGACAAAATGAATGAACACCTTGATCAGCTTCTAACCAGTGTCCCTGATGCTGCGGAGACCATTTCCTCGCTGAAGGCCCTTCAGGAGGCTACAAAGGGCATTCCATTTCCGTTGATTGTTGAACCGCCCGTTTTTGTCCTTGCTGAAAGTGATCAACCCCCAACGATGCACACCCTTACTCAAGATCTCGTGGTGGCATGGATGGCTCATATGTCGTTCGGATGCCGAGTTCGCATGGAGGCATTGGAGCGAAGCATTTTTTCAGAGCTAGCCAACGGGTCATTCTATGTGCCAGTTGTTCTTATCAGATCCCATCTTGAAATTGCTGGATGCGCGGCCTACACCAACAAGGTATTGATGAAGTTTTCAGAAACGCAAGATTATGCAAGCTTGGGCCGGGAGATCTTGCGGACGGCATACAGCAGTGCCGTGGCCAAACACGACCCCACTGTAATCAAGACGAGAGTCATGCCCGGTGTTTTCGCCGAACCGCGCAGTGTCATGAACATGATCGACGCTCTCCAGTCCTTTTTCGACATCGCCGTCGGTTCAAGTGTATATGACCTTCGCGCCCAATACGCGTGCTTGTGTGATTTTGCCCACCCGGCTATTCGGGGCACGAGCAGCTTCGTCACGCTCGGTGGGGAGCGAGGCGGCGGTTGGGAGCGTCAGTACTCAAGCAAAGAATCAGTTGAACCGTCTGCGATTAAGGCTTTGTTGACCATGTTGCTTTGGAGCATGCGTTGCGGATATTCCAATGCAGCGTTCATTCATTGTGGTCGGTTAATCGGGGAAGCGGATGGCTTTCGATACGACAAGCCGAGTTTGCAGTCCTGCAAAGACATTTGGACTGTATTCATGCAGTGCGAGTCTTCCGAGGGGAAAGCCCAATGAGAAAGGAATCCAGACAACGAGGACGGGAGACGGCTGTCAGTGAGTTACTGATAGGAATTTGCTTTTCACGACGGGACGGACGATAGCCGACCGGAGCCGTTGACACAAGAAAATTGCCTCCCCGAATCAGCGCCGAATGAGGATTCTCCCTTTGGGTGGCCTTGGAAGCCGCCCAAAGGGAGAATCCTGCCGGGCGATCCCCAGGGAAGGGTGATCGGGCGGAATTTGATCCTCACGCAGACCGAGCGGGAGCCTCAAGCTGTCCGCGTCGTTTTCCCATCGTTGGGCCAAACCCGCTGCGGGCACCCCGCTTCTGACCTCCTTCAAGTTGCTTCACACTGCCACCGTCTCTTGTGTAAAGGGGTCAGTTCTTGATAATGGCTACAAGCGTTATGTTTCAGCGTCTTGAAGCCGGGTGCGCATTGAGGTCGAGTACGTGGCGGACACCTGAGAAAGCCCAGTCGTGCGGGCGGCTATTTCGGCAATTGCCAATGCTCGTCGAACAGGCCGGCGGTGAGCATGTCCGGAACGGCGGCGCCTGGCATCACTTTGACGATGGCGTAGTCGCCCCAGAGCGGCGTGCCGTAGTCGCCGTTGTAGCCGTGATCCTCGATGGTCAGACCTGGGTATTCGAGGGGCATCTGGCCGGTGTGCGCATAGACCTCGACGTCGTCAACAAGTTCTGGTTGGGCGCGTTTCGCGTTCAGGGCCTTCACGAGGGCTTCGATTTGCTCGGTCGGGTCCTTTATTTTCGCCAGCTCTTCTGGTTTGGCCTGGATGGGAGGCGGCGTTCACGCCGCTTCATAGTCTGTGTGGCAACACGCGCCTCCGAAATGTTCAACGCCTCACGCCGTTGCATGACGCAGCGACCTGAAGATCGCGGTCCGGCTCCTTTGAAACTGGAAACTCAAGGTCACGTCGATAAACTGACGCCCACACATGGCCGGCCAACCACAATTCCGAATTGAGATTCTCGATCCGGCCGTTCATCGCCGGGAGGAGTTCTCGTGTGAATCGCCGGAATTGACCGCATTCCTTCGGACGCGCGCGCGGAAGGAAGCCAGGTCGCGCACGTCAGCTTGCTTCGTCATTGTGCCGGTTGCTGATCCAGGCCAGATCGCCGACTTCTACACGTTGTCGGCCACCACGATCGAACTGGAAGCGTTGCCGCCGGAGTTCACCAGAAAATTGCCGCGCTACCCACGACGGCCGGCCTCCATTGCTCGGACGGTTGGCTCGTGCGCTCGAATTCAAGGGGCAAGGCATCGGTGAATTGCTCATGGTGGACGCGCTCAAGCGCGCTTACGAGAACAGTTCGGTCATCGGGTCGGTGGCTGTCGTGGTTGACCCAAAGAGTGAAAAGGCCGCGAAGTTCTACGCAATGTTCGGTTTCCAGCGATTGGATGGACAGAAGATGTTCCTGCCGATGAAGGCAGTTCCAGATTGGCTGGGATTGGAAACGAATGACGATCCGTGATTCAAGCCGCGACGCGCCGCCGATAAGCCGCGTTGGCCTTTTTCAGGCGGCTTGGCGCAGCGGGCGTGGGATTCAGCAGCGCTTTGACAAAACGACGCGATTGAACCGTATCGAGTACGACGGTTTCGTAATCGGCGACCATGCGCCGGGCGACTTCGCGGGCGTGGGTAATGACAACAGTGGCAACGGACCGCCCCTCCAACGAAGCGGCGCGCTGGAATAGTTGCTTGTCTGCTCCACTCACGCGGGCGACCAGCCGTTCCTCACGACGTTCTCTTGTCTCAACCGGCACGGAGTTACTG
>JACQWK010000342.1 GCA_016209525.1 Verrucomicrobiota bacterium | reverse complement strand
ACGCCATGCCGACTTCAAGTCGGCGATACGGCAGACTGCAAGTCTGGGCAGCGGGACGCATTTCACCGTTTCCTGCCCAGAGGAGGCTTGCCGAATCTTGCCAAACTGCCAACACTTATTGCCTGGTCACGGCCGACGTGCCGAGGCTCTTACAGAGGAGGCCGTGGGATGGACTACACGCGGAAGGTTTGTAGTCCCGCCTTTAGGCGGCCCGAACCGGCTAAAGCCGGGACTACAAACGCCGACCTGTCGTTCATCCAACGGTCTCGTCAATAACTCCAGTAGGGTTCCCCCGGCTGCAGGTTGTTGCGGAGGAAGTCCTCGTCCAGATTTACGCCAAGCCCGGGTCCTTCGGGAACGCTCAGCATCCCTTTGCGCACGACGGGCGGATTGCTGCGGGCCATCCGTTCCGTGTAATGATCCGGCCGGCCCAGGGCGCTCTCCGAACGGAAGAAGTTCTGAATGGATGCTCCAAAGTGAGCGTTGGCGTAGCAAAGCACCAGCGAGCCCACATTGTGCAATGCCACCGGCGTGCGCGTCAGCGCGGCGTAATCGGCGATTTTCTTCGTCCCGGTAATTCCCCCGGCAAAAGCCAGGTCCGGATGGACGTAGTCCACCGCCTGGTTGTCCAGGAACGGCTTGAACCCGCGCACCAGTTCCAGCTTCTCTCCCGTCAGGAGCGGCACGGACGAAGAACGCTTCAGGGCCGTCCACCCTTCCGAATACGGCACGTTCAGCGGGTCCTCCAGGAACATTGGACGCATCGGCTCCACAGCCTTGGCCATGCCGATCGCGCTCGGCGTGTCGTACTCGTTATGGCAGTGGACGCCGAGATCGATCTCATCGCCGACCGCTTCCCGCAGATTGGCAAAGCCGCGAGCGACCCTTTGGAATTGAGCCCCGTTGAGCGTGGCGGCGTAACGTCCCGCCGACACGCCTCCGACCAGGCTGTCTGGGCCGATCTTGAAGGCGGTGAATCCTTCCGGCTGCTCCTTGACGCGTTGCGCCCAGGCGCGGCAGGAACCAGGGTCCAGCATGTTGCAGCTACCGTGAGAGTAGAGCGGGATGGCGTCGCGGAACGGCCCTCCCAAAAGCTTGGAGACCGGTTGGTGGAGGATTTTCCCGGCGAGATCCCACAAAGCGATATCAATGCCGCTGATCGTCGGGATGTGCGCCATGTAGGTGTGCATCAGCGTGGTCATGTTGTGGAAGTGCACTTCGATGGTCAGCGGATCGCGGCCGATGAGCAGGTTCTTCATCGTTTCAATCCGCGCCCGCGCCATGGGACCGGTGGCGCCGGCTTCGCCGTAGCCGGACAGACCTTGGTCGGTGTCGATCCGGATCAGACAGTTACCCGCGATATTCCGGATGGCCATGGCCTGAATGCGAGTGATCTTGATCTTGTTCTGCTCGGCGGCGGCCAAAGCCCGGTATGGAGCGAGGCACGAAGTCGCGATAAGGCCCGCGCCTAAGCGCAGGACGTCACGGCGGCTCCAGTGAGAACGAATGGGGGATGGGTGGAGTTTCATAATAGGACTCCCGGCTCGACGTTGAAGCGCCGGGCTAACGTGCGAATGTGATCCACCGTCAGGCGGCGCTCGCCACGAAGCAGCTTCGGCCCTAGCGAACGGTCGCTGCCCAGGATGCGCGAGAGATCAGCAGCCGACATTTCGTGTTGTTCAAGCAGGAACTTCAGCGTGTCCCGCGCCGAGACTTTGGGCCACTTCACCCGCTCCCGATCGTATGCTTCAATAAACGAGCTGACGGCTTCGAGGTAGTCCACTTGATCCGTGTTGAGCCGCTCTTCGAAACCCAACATCGGTTCGATGGCCTGTCGGGCGGCGGCGTAGTCCGTGGCGTCATGCAACGGTCGTGGGACATAACGCCTGCAAAGACCGATGTAATCTTTGGGCAACGTTGTGAAAGTTTCGGGTCCCGCAATGCTTCGAGTTCTCGTTTTCATAATTCACTTTTCCAATGGTCTTTGCTGTATTCAGCGTGGGTTAGAAACCGGAGGGCGAATACCATCCCGGTGTTGAAGTGAACAGCGCAAACGAGTCGGAATTCATTGCCGCCGATGTTGAACACCACCACCTTCCGTTCGCTTTTCACTATCACCAAATCGGCTGCCGGGAACGTCCGACGCAACTCTGTGAAGGAAAACCAACGAACGCCACGCACCGCCTTGACCCATTGCCCCAAAGACGACGCGGCACGCGCGTGATCGGCCGCCCATTGCTCGATGGCTCCCTCGGCGATGATTCGCACGGGGACAAATTGTCCTCATGTCGTCTTCCAGTCAACCTGAAATGTTAATTCTCCGCCGAGTGCAATCCGCCGGTGCCGGCGCGGAAGGCGATATTGGTTTTGCCGGGATTTCCAGGAATCGGCTGGGCGCAGTTCCACAAGCACGCGCCGCAATGGACGCATTTCTCGCGGTCGAACGCGGGAACACCGCCGTTCGCGCCGGGCGTGAGGGCTTGGCCGCTGCACAGTTCAATGCAAATCTTCGTGCCGCAGCGCTCGCAAAGCTCCGGATACAGAAACACCACGTGATCGGCGTAACCCGGCTGAGCCTGCACCTTGCCGCCGAGCAACAGCGCGTCCTGGTGCGACATCAGGAGTTGGCCGTCGTAGGCGACTGCCGGCCACCCGCAGCGCTGCATCAACGCGCTGTGCAACGGCACGCCTTTCATCGCGCCTTCCTTGCGCAAATGCTGCAACTCCGCCCGAGGAATGCGGCCCTTGAAATAATCTTCAAGCGTCTTGATCCGCTCGTGCGGCGCCACGGGATCGCGGAAGAGCCCGAACCGTCCGCGCGTCAGGTGCGTGAACAGCATGCCCAGCATTCCCGCGACGACGCCGTGCTGGAATCCGTCGCGGGATTTCTCGGCCACGCGTCCTTCAGCCTCGACCCAGCTCGCGCGGCGGCGCCGGACGTAGGAGTCTTCGAGGTTCTGCTTCGTGAAAGGCTTCTTCGCCCGGAGCAATTCCAGCACGGCTTCGGCGAGTTGCACGCCCGTGGCCCAGGCTTCGTCCACGCCCGAACCGGTGAGGACGTTCGTGCTGCCGCTGCCTTCGCCGATGCGGGCGTAGCCGTCGCCGACGAGGTGCGGCTCCCCGCGCTTCCCGGATTCGCCGAGCGTCTTGGCGCCCCAAGATCGAAGCTTCGCGCCCTTGAGGTAGCGCCATAGATACGGGTGCAGCATCCAATGCTGAAGATAGCGGTAGGCCGTGCGCACGGGGCTGTCGAACCACGAGGGCACGAAGATGCCGAGGGACGCGACGCGGTCGGGATGCACGTAGAAGAATCCGAAAATCTCCGGTTCGGGATAGCCGAACGTGTGCAGGACAGTGCCTGGCTTGAGCGTCGTGTCCTTAGGCAAATCTACGACGAACTTCATGCCAACGGCCCAGTCGCGCGTGTGGTGGCCTTCCGGCCTGCCGAAGTGCGCGTCCAACTGCCGACCGATGGGGCCGATCGGTCCATCGCCAACGACCGTGAGCGCCGCGCGGATATCCATGCCGGGACTGAAACTTTCGGCGGGGAGGCCCCGCTTGTCCACGCCTTGGTCGAGCAGGCGAACGCCAACAACTTTGGCTGCGGAGGCAGGGCGCGTCACTCCGTGCGCGCCGGGTTCAGGTAAATACGACATCGGCGCGCACGGAGTGACGCTCCCTAATTGATCTGTTTCACCCTTCTCGATTAATGCCGCTGCCACCGGCGTGCCCGGCCAAATCTGCACCGCGCCGGTGCTCTGGACCTGCGCCCCGACCCACTGCATGAACTGGCCGAGGGAAAGCACCATGCCGCCACGCTTGTGGAGGAATGGGGGCGTCCAAGGCAGACGAAGCGCGTGATGTTCGAAGGGCAGCGTCCGATTCGCCGCGCGAATGAGGGAGTCGGCGAGACGGAGAAACGGCGAACGGCGGCTCGCGCCGTGCGGATCAAGGAGGTAAAGCACCTTCTCCTCGCCGACGGGTGCGGCCATCGGAATGCCAGTTTGGTCAAGATCGGGAAAACTCGCCCGCAGCGCGCGAGCGCGAGTGACGACGCCGGAAACGCCGAAGCCGAGGTCGTCGGCGCGCTCGTAGCAAACCACTTGAAGCGGCAGGCCGGGCGTGGTGCTGCTCTCGACCGCGGGCGTGCCGTCTGAATCGACCAGTTGTCGAGACAACGTGGTGAGAAAGCCCGCCGTGGCCGGGCCGAATCCGACGCAGACGATGTCCACGTCCATGCTCGGACGCAAGACCTCCACTTTGCTGGCGCAAGAAGTTTCGGCGATGCCCATTCTGGTCCCCCAAGTGCCGTTAATCTTCTATCTCAGTAGGATCGTAAAGCCAGCCTGCTCGAAATGGTGGTCTGCCGTCAACGCCTCCCGCAACCTCAGTTCGCGCATCACGATGAAGCTGGTGCAGTCCGTGAAGGAGAAATCCTTGTCGCGGTAGCGGAAGAACAGCCCTCGCGCCTTGTCGGCGCGAGCCGGCGTGATCGATTCCCAGCGGAGGCGCGAGCTTCCGTCCACTTGTCGCCACCAGGCTTCGGCAGCGTCAATTCCCAGCCGCAGCCGCAGCAAGGTCAGTGTTTCGTCTGCAACGTAGTCGGTGGTGATCAGCAGCCCTTGCTGCTCCATCCAGCGGTCACGCGCGGCGGTGGCCCTTTCGTGATCCAGGTCGGCGGCGTCGGCGCAGGCAACCCAACCGGCAGTGTCCACAAATAATCCCTTCATTTCCCGTAGAGCAGCGCGTCGTGGTCGGCAGCACTTCGGCGATCCTTGGAGCGGCCAACGGCCCTGGCCCGGTAAAGGGAGTCCCTCTCCAGGTCACTGGCTTCGCCGGGCGAATCATCCACAGGCACGACCTGGAAGGCGGGCCGGCTCCGGTAAAGCACGGTAAACCGGGCGCCCCGCCGGACTTTCTCCACCACCGCTGGCAACGAGGCGCGGAGTTCTTTCGCGCTGATCAACGTGTTCATTGTGAGTTCATCTTAAGTTGAACCGGAGGCATCGTCAACTCAGCCGCGGCGGAGCCCGAAGCTAAGGCCGATGATGTTCCGTCCACGCGCCGGCGGTCATTGCATTGTCTCATCATCGCCCACCTTTCCGGCTATTGCAGCGGCGATGGGCGATCTGAGCGTTGTTGATAGTAGTTTTCCCGCCCTTGATCCATGCAATGATGTGATCAACGGAGAAATCTTCCCACTTGAGCGGTCTCCTGCAAATGGAGCAAATCCGTCTTTCCTCACTGTTCCAAATCAATCGCCGCTGCTCAGAAGTAAAGATGCGCTGGCCGTCTTTGAAATCAAACACCGACACGAGGAGCGTGCGAAGCAATTCGGCTCGCCGGTGACGGCTTGCCGCGCTGTCGGTGTCACCTTGGACCGTGAGCAAGTAGTCACGGTAAAGAGGTTGTATTTGTCGTGGAGGGCGGCCTTCCTTCATCAGAGTGCGGAGTTCATCCACCCCGCTGGATAGCTTGCGAAGCAGACGTTCTGCAATGCTGTTGCGCTTGCGGTCCGTCAGCACAAAACCCTTATCCCGCATTTCCCAGACCAGCATAAATAGGGAATAGAAGTCGGCTGTGTTATGAAATCGCGTCTCTTGAATGTTGGGAAACATCCTCCTCAGTGCCTTTAGGGTCTTGGCGAATTCGCTGGCGAGTGAATTGAGTGTGTTGCCGTTGATGGATTCGTTGCCGATGGCGCGGTCAAGGGATGTTTTTTTGTTGATGATCCCGCCTTGATGAATGGACATGAGTAATTCGGATACAAGTTCGGTACCCTTCATGCGGTCAAGTTGGTTCGGAGTGAGGATGCGGTGCCGGACGAAATATTTCCGGTTTTGTGCAACGAGAGATTGAGCTTTCGCGAGGAAGGGACTGTTGTAGAACTTGGCGTGGCGCTTCTCGCCGGATGTCAGAGGCTTCCCGGTCGAATTGATGCGAACAAAAAGATCAATAATTTGAGCCAGATCGCCAGTAACTTCGACCGTGGAGATTTTGTAGCCAAGGAAAGCACTGCGGACTTCGTGGTGGTTGCGGCAGATGTCCCTCCAATCGCACCACTCGATTCCTTCACCAAGATCCAAACGTGTGTCAAACGCTTGGCGCTTGAATCGCCCAATACGGGCGAACATGAAGATTGTTTCCAATCGCTGCTTGCCGTCTATGACATCGTAGATTAGCCGTCCGCGGTGCTCGCGCTTGTAGAGGAAAATGCATGGCACCGGATAACTGGATGCAATGGACTGAATGAGACGGCGACGATCTCGTTTGATCCAAACCGAATTTCTTTGGAAGCCTGGCTCCAGATTGATCTGGTCGCTCCGGAAGATTAGGATCAACTCGTTTATCGTGCGTTCACCAAAGTCGCTTTGAAGTTGCATCGGTTCCTTTTCTTGATCAGAGCCTGCTAATGTTGGCTGCTACGGTTTTCTTGCACTGGAGAATCCAGCGCCTCGCACGGAATCACTTGAGCAAGCTATTCCGCAGCGCGGTCCTTGGCGAGGCGATGGCTGGTCAAAGTTTCAATGTTCGGTTCCAAGGTGTTGTCTTCCTGTCAGACTGGCAAGCTCAGGCTGGCCCGCGCTTCGCGGCGCATCAATTTACAGTCGGCCAGGGCCCTGCGGGCTTGTGTTTTATTGGCGTTTTGTCCTGGATATCGGAAGTCTACGGCGTAGTCGGTCAGATTCTGCAACGCCGGACGGAATGCCGACCAAAGCGGTTCCACCGGTAGCAAGTAGTTCAGCAGAACATCGAGGTCGTGTGTCCGCTGCAAGGGCAGCCCAGCTTCTTCCATCCGGGCTTTAAGGTATTTCTCGACGCATTGCTGGGCATGGAAACACACGCCGTTCCAGAGTGGACGTTTGCGCCGCCGGGCCAAGTCCAGAGCGGCCAGAAAGTCTTCTTCGGCCTTGGCAACCCATTCACGCGTGGCCGGCTTCATACATGACCCTGCCCTGGGTCATTACCTCCAGGATGAAGGAGTCGCCCCAGCGCAACCGGCGCACGATTTCCTCTGGCGTCCTGACCAGAATATCCACCGGGAATCCCGCCGCGATGCGTCTGCGGATTTCGAGCGAAGGCCGAACTCGGCGCTTCCGGGAAAACGGCATGACGACCATAACATCCACATCAGAGTCGTCGGTGGGATTGCCGTAGGCGTAAGAGCCGAACACCACGATGCGCTGCGGCTTGAACTCGCGGGCGATCGCGTCGCAGTAGCGTCGAATGTCGGCCCAGTCAATCATGGCCTAAAGAATACCCAGTCCATGGGAGGAGTGTCGAGCCATCGGCGAACGTTTCACGCCGGATAATCCAGCGCCTCGCGCGTCATCACTTTGGTCAACCCTTCGGCGGCGCGATCTTTGGCGAGGCGGCAGCCGGTCAGGCAGCCGTCCAGTTTGGCGCGCAGCCGGGCGAAGATTTCCAGGCCGGTGAACTTCACGCACGGGCCGGCCTTGCACGGGTGAGCCTCGCCGGTTTCGAATACGTCCGAATACGCGCGCGCCGATCCTGCAATGCCTGGGATGATGCCTTCAAGGGCGTCAAGCTCCTCCGCTTGATAGCAGGCCTGACAGCTCGCTTCGTCCCAGGCCGGATGACGGTTGTAGCCATGGACAATTTCCGCGCAGATGCGTCCGACTTCGCCGGCAGCGCGGGCGGATTGCACGTGGCAGAGGTCGGTGAAAAAGGCCAGCGTGCCCGCCAGTCCGTCAGCGAGAGAGGCCATCGCCGGGCCTTTGGATTCCAGTTCGATCACGTCGAGAATGAATTGCCGCGCGGCGAGCAGCCAACAGAGCGCGTCGGCCAGCGGAAAGGTCACGCCTTGGCGAGATTTGTGGTACAGCTTCGCGCCATCCGCGTCGGTGGCGGTCTGGAGGTGTTGCAGGGTCCAAAGCCAGAGTTGCATGGCGCTGGCAAGCGTGCAGGCCCCCGTGCCGGGCCGCTCGGAGGCGATCTGACGCAGCTCGATGATCCACTGCTTGAACTGGGCGAGAAAAAGTTCGTTGGTCATGGTGATCGAGAGCTGCAATCGCTGCACGGCTTCGGGGCCTTCATAGGTGGCTTCCAGTTGGGCGTCCATCCACTTGTGGCCGAGAAAGCCCGGGCAATCCTCGGTGACGCCGTAGCCGCCCATGAGGCTGACAGCCTCGCGCATCATGTTCGCCCCGTGGCCGGTGTTCCAGAGCTTGCACGCGGGACAAAACACATTGGCCAAAGAGTCTAAAAGTACGAATTGGACTAATGGATCGGTTTGGAGCGGCCTGAGCCGCGGCTCGTCACGCTGGCCGTCCGGCTTGGCCGCGAGTGTGAGCAGGTCAAGAGCCTCTTGCTGCTTCTTGGTCACCTCTTTGAACGCGGCTCGGCCAACTAGGCCTTTTTCCTCGATCCATCGGTCTTTTTGTTTCTCCAGCGGCTCCAGTTGATCGAACAGGCGCGCGGCGGAAAAGCCCAGTGACGCGCTCGCTTCGCCGGTGGCCCAGACGTCGATCAGCCGGTGAAGCACGTCTTCCTTTTGCTGCAAGCCGAGTTCATAGCGCGGGGTGCCAGGCGCGCCTTCGCCGCCCCGGAACCTCCGGCGTTGATAAAGGATCACGGGTTCGATGGCGGAGAGCAGTTTTGCGGCGGTCATCAGGCCAACGGTGACCCGCGTGCGGCGGAACACGGCCTCGATGATCTCGCTATGCGAATACTTCGGGATGATGACGCCGGCTTTCAACGTGTAGCCGCCGACGATTCGGTTCGCGGGCACGCGCAGATTGAAGACCGGATCGCGCGTGGAACTGAGCTGATGGACCAGCTTCTTGGTCGGGACGCCGCGGTCAAATGTGCCCGGGTCGGTCTCCTCCAGGATGATCATGCAACTGCCTTTGATTCGCGGATCGTCGGATTCGACGGCGGCCGTGACGACGTTGGCAAAGGCCATGTTCGTGATGAAGCGGCCGCGTTTATCGACTTGCAGCAGAGGCTCGCCGCCTTGAGGCCACTCGGCCACGCGCAGTTTGCCGGCGAGCAGGCCGGTTTCGACTCCGACGAACGGGATTGGTTCCGTCAGGGCGAACGCGGCGCGAACTTGCTGCCGTTGCTCACCCGCCTTCGGTGGGGCCGCGAGCGACAGGTAATGGTCGCGCTGTTCGGGCGTGCCGCGTTCGTGAATCGGCGCAAGACCGAGGTGGCCCGCCAAACTGCACGTGGCCGCGCCGGCGTCCACCCAGGAAAGTTCGAACGCAATCAGCGCCAGGGCGAGATTCTTGGGCCCTTCCAAGAAACCGCCGTGCTGGGGATCGAGGAATGCGGCGGTGATTCCACTCTCGTCGAAGGCGCGCAGCAGACCGGCCTTTTCACCGGTCCATCCGTGCGAGTTGCGCGCGCCGTCGGCGACGAGCCGGGCCACTGGACCGCGCGCTACCGTCCGCGCGGACTGCGCGAGCATGGCGAGGTCGAAGCGGTCGGCGAAGCGCCACATAATTTGGCGCACGTCATCTCCCGGCAAAGTCTGGAGCATGGGGGCGGGCGGCGCTGGTTGACATTTCGTGTCGGCTAGAGTCTGCATAATGAGGCCTTTCGCGTTCGAGGTCATTTGTCCAGGGGTTGGCCCATCTCCGGCATTGACTCTCATCAAGTGTGGCATGCCGATGTCCACTCGGATTCCAGGTCTGGCCAGGAAGCCATCAACACATTCGATGCTGGGGTATTGGCAAAAAAGGGTGACTGAGCCGGTCTGCGAGGAAGGGGCCGGTGCGATTGAACTTCGGGATAGACACCCCTCACCGGGCCGCTATTTTCCTCAGCCGTGCCCGTCGAACAACAGCTCGTTGCCGCGCCGCCGCCAAAGTCCAAGGCGGGGATTTTAGCGCGCCGGTTGGGAAGTTCGGTGGCTTTATGGGCCGTGGTCATCGCCACCCTCTTCTCCGAATCCAAGATCGTCTCGGACTACGTTTTCTTGGCCGTCATGATGGCCATCGCCGGTTTGGGATTGGCGGAGTTTTATGATTTGATCGGCCGGAGGCAGGTGGCGTGTTTCAAGGACTGGGGCATCTTTGGAGGAGTGCTGTTGATGGCCAGCACTTTCGTTTACCTTTCCGGACTGATGCAGCCTCAGCTCCACCCCGCCAAAGCGAATGACTTCGAGACGAGCTTCTTGATCCTCTTCGTGCTGGGGCTTTGCCTTCGCCAATTGGCTGCCGGCACCAACACGACGGCATTCTTTGCCATTTCCAGCACCTTGCTCGGCTTGATGTACGTGCCGTGGCTCCTGAATTTCATCCAGAAGATCAAGTTCTTCCCGAACATCAACGGCGCCTACTACGTCCTGTATTTTGTCCTGGTCACCAAATTCAGCGACCTTGGCGCGTACGTGGTTGGGTCGCTCATCGGGAAGCATAAGATGAGCCCCCGGATCAGCCCCGGCAAGACCTGGGAAGGGTTTGGAGGCGCTATCTTGTTCTCCACGATTGCCAGTGTGATCTTCGTCGGAGTCGCGCACTCCAAACTGCAGCACATGAGTTTGGGGCACGCGGTTTTCTTGGGGATCGCGCTGGGAGCCGCCGCGGTGGTTGGCGATCTCGTCGAATCCTTGTTCAAGCGGGAAGCCGGGGTCAAAGATTCCGGCCGGCTTTTCCCCGGCATTGGCGGAATGCTCGACTTGATGGACAGTCTGCTTTTTAATGCCCCGCTCATGTATCTCTACCTCAGACACGTATTGACTAGGTGAGCCAGTGGCCAAGTCGTCTCAATCATCGCAAAAGCCCGCGTTACCCTCTCCCTTGAGGGAAAGGGTCAGGATGGGAAGTCCCCGAGAATCTGATCGAGCATGGCGCCCCTGAACCTGAAAACGTTCAACGCTCAACATTCAACGCTCAACGTTCGACGGACCCACTCGTTGAAAGTTGAACGTTGGACGTTGAACGTTAATCGTTTCGGTCGGTTCATGGGCACGGTGAACGCGCCGAACAAACCAGAGCCGTCGGGAATCGCTGATATCTCTCCTTCCCCCCAGCAATTCGCAGATTGGCCCGCATGTAGTCCCGGCTTTGGTCGGTCAGTGCGAGAAAACCGGCTGAAGCCGGAACTACATGCGCCGGTCGTGGTTCGCGCCTGCGGCCAAAATGAGAATTGCTGCCCCCACCCCGACCCTCTCCCGCTGGGAGAGGGTGCATGGCTCTGATTCAATTTCATGAAGAACGTCGTTTTGCTGGGCAGCACGGGTTCAATCGGAACCAGCACCCTCAAGGTTGCGGAAGATCTGCCTGACCACATCCGTTTGGTCGGCCTGGCGGCCGGCGGCAACGCGAAGCGTCTGTTGGATCAGACTTTGAGACATCGGCCAGAAGCCATTTGCGTGCGGAATGCCGAAGACGCGAAGCGGCTCAGCGCGGCCCTGGGGACGACCACCAAGGTCTATGCCGGAGATGAGGGATTGATCCATCTAGCGACACTTCGTTCGGCCGACATCGTGTTGATCGCCATCGTTGGCACGGCCGGATTGCAGCCCGCTCTGGCAGCGATTCGCGCCGGAAAAGATATCGCCGTGGCCTCCAAGGAGATTCTAGTCATGGCCGGCGAAACGGTGATGAACGAAGCGCGCCGCCATCAGGTGCGCGTCCTGGCGGTGGACAGCGAGCACTCGGCCATCTTCCAATGTCTCCAGGACCATTCCGCGAACTCGGTGCGGCGGCTTTGGCTGACGGCTTCCGGCGGACCGTTTCGCACGACACCCATCGAGGATTTCCCAAACATCACGATGGAGCGCGCGTTGAAGCACCCGTCTTGGGTGATGGGCACGAAGATCACCATCGACTCCGCCACGCTTTTCAACAAAGGCCTTGAGATGATCGAAGCGCGCTGGTTGTTCGACATTGAGATTGACCGTGTCGGCGTTGTCGTTCACCCCCAGAGCATCGTCCATTCGATGGTGGAGTTCATCGACGGATCGATGCTCGCCCAACTGTCCACTCCGGACATGTGCCTGCCAATTCAGTACGCCCTGACCTACCCCAACAGGATGCCAAGCCAACGGGTTCAAACGAACCTCGCGCAACTCGGCACGCTGAGCTTCGAAGAACCGGACCTCGAGCGGTTCCCGGCGTTGACTCTGGCGCGCCGCGCGGGCGAAGTCGGCGGCACCATGCCCGCGGTTCTCAACGCCGCGAACGAAGTCGCCGTCGCCGCATTCTGCAAGGGAAAAGCCGGTTTTGAGGAAATCAGCCGCATCGTGGAGCGGGCGATGAACCGGCACACGACTGTGCACAATCCGTCCTTGGAGGAAATCCTGGCCGCGGATGCTTGGGCGCGCGAAAACGCGCTCCGCTGAGCGCGAATGTCATTCACGGCAACTAATCCGTAACAGCTCAACTGGAACACGAGCAAACGGAGAGCACCGAACTCAAGCGATCCTCATGGTCAATCCGCCATCGATGGTGAAGGTCTCCCCCGTGATGTAATCGTTTTCGGCCAACTCCAGGATGACAGACGCGACTTGTCCGGGCGCGCCTTCACGGTGCAAGGGAATTCGGTGCTCCAGGTTCAGCTTGCGTTGCTGCTCCGTCATGCCGGCGTGGAAGCGAGTGCGAACCACCCCTGGCGCCACGCAATTGACGCGGATATTGTCGTCGGCAAACTCGCGCGCCAGAGCGCGGGTGAATTGCGGTAACGCTCCCTTGACCACCTGGTAGGCGATGTTGGTGTGGATGCCACGAATTCCCGCCGTGGAAGAGATCAGCACGATCGCTCCCTCCTTTTGTTTCTGCATCGCGGGAATCACTTCGCGGCAGAGATAAAAGATGGCATGAACATGAATGTCGAACGCCCCGTGCCATTGCTCCGGGGTGATCTCGAACAGCCGCCCATTGACTGGGCCCCCCGCCGAGTGGATCAGGACGCTGATCGCGCCGAGGCGTGCCACCGTTTCGCCAACGCAGCGTTTTGAGTCCTCAGCCTTCGCAAAATCCGCGACGAGCAATTCGCAGCGCCGCCCCAGGGACTCGATCGTTTTCTTGGTTTCGGCTGCTTCCTCGTCGGGGTTGCGCGCGACGATCGCGATGTCGGCGCCCTTTCGCGCCAGAGCCACTGCCGTTGCGGCGCCGATGCCGCGCGTGCCACCCGTGACCAGACAAACTTTTCCGTGAAGTTCCATACGAATCGTCAAAGCGTTTTCTGAAGCCGGTTTTCCATCGTAGGGCAGGCTTCCAGCCTGCCTTCCTTCCGAGATCTGGAGCAAGACTTTGCGGCAGGCAAGATGCCTGCCCAACTATTGAAACACTTGCTTCGTGTTGGATTCGAGAATCCCTGAGAGGAAAAGAAAAGTAAACTCGGATCAATGGGACATCGTCCAATGGTCGGCCGTAGCGGCGGGCGTCCACGCCCGCCGCTATAGGCGAGGGCTCTGTGCTCACGGGAACGGGAATTAGGTTTGCCACGCGCCTGGCCGTCCGCTAGCGTCCTTGCGCCAGCGGGCAACCAACCATTGCCCGCGCGAAATAAGGAGAAACGCATGAAAAGTACCTTGTTCAGCCTGGTTGCGGGTCTGGCCTTCCTCCAGGCGAATGCCGCTGAGTCACAGTGGCTGACCGACTTCGCGAAGGCGCAAGCCGCCGCGAAAGCGGAGAAGAAAATGGTGCTCCTCGACTTCACCGGTTCCGACTGGTGAGGCGGGTGCATCCAGTTGGACAAGGAAGTGTATTCTTCGAAGGAATTCCTCGCTTACGCCAAGAAAAACTTGGTGTTGGTCAAGGTGGACTTCCCGAAGAAGAAAAAGCAGAGCGAAGCGTTACAGCGGGCCAACCGAGCCTTGATGGAAAAGTTCGGCATTGAAGGGTTCCCAACCATGCTCGTCTTGGATGGCGATGGGAACAAGCTCGGCATCGAAGTCGGTTACGACGGAAGCGGACCCAAGTCCGTGATCGCCAAAATCGATAAGTTCAAGAAGTAACAAGCTCTGCCTTTTCGCTTCACAATGTTCGACAGCGCGGCTGGTTCAGCCGCGCTTTTTTTGCCTGTCGTCCGCCTCTCCCTCCGAGGCAGGCACGGTTCGGAACCGTAAAGCGGACACTGCTGTCCGCACATGCTCAGGGATTCTGCGGACAGGAGTGTCCGCATTGCTGCCAAAATCCACGGTTCACTCAAGAACTTCACCAAGGAAGTAGCCGCCGAGGTGACGAGGCGGACATGGTTGACTACGCGGGAATCCGCCTCCTCACGTCGGCGGCTACGATTCTTGAATCCGTCCGTGGCCAAAATCAGACTTGTGAGGATTGAGATTGCGCCTCTGGACCGACGGTGCTTTGATTTCAGTGAGTTTAGGAGTTGCGATGAGAAGCGAGCCGTTGAATCCATTTGCCTTTCTGGAGCCACTTTCAGAATCCGTTTGTCCAAAGTGCGGGCATCACAATGCCGGCACGGCGGAAACGTGCGAGGTTTGCCATCGGCATCTGCTGATCTTCTGCGGGCATTGCGGCCACCCGAATTACCGGGGCGCCGACCGTTGTGTCGAGTGCAGGACACAACTGCACATCCGAGGACGCCCTCGATGGCAGGCGGCCAAAGCCAGAAAATGGATCCAGCCCATGGAGTTGCTGCTTTTCCTGGTCGCGGTCTTGCTGACAGCCGGAGGAGTCGTCAAGCTGGCGAACTGGGACTTGCCGAAACGGGAAGCTCCGCCCCCGCAGGTTTACGTCCTGAAGCCGGACGGCACCTGGTATCTGAGGTGAATTTAGAGCTCGGAGACTGGAATCCTGAAGAAGCACATCCAGGATCCGACGGTGGCGCCAAGGCTTACCCGCTTCCCGACCCACCACTCGACGTGGCCGTCCTCGAAGAGGAAGTTGCCTCCCTCCGGCGCACCATTTTGACGCCGATGCACTGCGGTGAGCACCTTCTTGCCCTCGAAATCGGTGGTCCAGGTCAAGCGCGGATCATAGATATTCGTGGTTTGAGGGCCGATCCCTTGCAGGCGGTCGATCATGATGGGAGCCTGAGCATACGGTCCTCCCAATTTCTTCCGTAGAAACCATGGTTCGGTTCCTTGGGGCACCATGTCTGGTCCTCGGTCCTTTCTTCCTGGCAGATAGAAATAGCCGATCAACTGTGGGTCCGTGAGCGTGAGATTGTTTCTGATCTCGTAGGCTCGATGCCACTTGTCCGTCGGACAGTAGATCACATCATTGACCGCTCTTTCGCTGCGGCCATGGACGTTGCGGATGAGATAATTGTTCCAGAAATTGCTCATCTCGGGCGTGATCCAACTGAGGTGGTAAGTCCGCGAATTGTCGGGAAACGCGTTGTCAGTGTCTCCGGCGTACATGTTGATCGCCAGGCCCCATTGCTTGCAGTTGCTCATGCAAAGCGACTTGTGCGCCTTCGATTTAGCCTTCGCCAGTGCGGGCAATAACATGCCGGCGAGAATGGCAATTATGGCCACGACAACGAGCAGTTCGATCAAGGTGAAGGCGCGGCGTTTCCCAAGCTCGGCGCGCAAACCTGTCGCCGGGAAGCTGGACGAATGGATGTTTCGGAGCAACTTGGATGTCATAGGCAAGGCCTTTCGGTTCTGGTAACAAGGTTCATTACCATGGGTCGCACGCACGGTCAACCATTGGGATTGCATTGCAGCAATTCTCATTTGGGCAACGGGCGCGGTTCGTGACCGTAAGGCGGACACTCCTGTCCGCACATTTTCGGAGGTTTT
>JACQWK010000023.1 GCA_016209525.1 Verrucomicrobiota bacterium | reverse complement strand
GACTTGCAGTCTGCCGTATCGCCGATTTGCAATCGGCAGCGCGTCGGCCCATTCCCAGGTGCATGGACTGGTCGGCGGCTCGCAGAATGCAATTCTGCGATACAGCAGAGTGCAACTCTGCGCTACGCTAAACACATTCGAGAGGAGAGGGAGAACCATTCTCCGCTCGCGGGCGGATCCACGGCGCTCCGTTCTCTTCCGCGGCGGAGATCGATGTCCCCTCGCCCAGCGGGAGAGGGTTAGGGTGAGGGAGAAGGCCGCACATTCCCGTCGCACGCTTTTGCCAAGTCAACGATCCTGTTTGCCGGGCGAGCTTTTAGGCGGCGCCGCGGTTGTCCAGCACTTTTTATGAACACCCGCATCGTCGTCGTCGGCAGCCTAAACGCAGATTTCGTGATCGATCTCGAACGGTTTCCGGTTCCGGGCGAAACCGTCACCGGCAAAACTTTCCACGTATTTCCCGGCGGAAAGGGAGCCAACCAAGCCTACGCCGCTGCCAGGCTCGGCGGACGAGTGAGCATGATCGGTCAAGTGGGTCAAGACACGCACGCCGGCTGGCTCAAAAGCAACCTGGCCTCGGTCGGCGTCGATGTGACCCAGATTCGTCACGATCCAAGCGTATCGAGCGGCGTGGCCTGCATATCGATTGACGCCTCCGGCCAAAACCAAATCATCATCGTGGGCGGCGCCAACGCGACTTTGACTCCGGAACGATTGGAGCCAAGCCGAGAGCTGATCGCCTCCGCGAAGATCGTCCTGATCCAATTGGAGATCCCTCTGGAGACGGTCGCGAGCGTGGCGCGCATCGCGAAACGCTCCGAAGCCATCGTGATCCTGGATCCCGCGCCCGCGAAGCCAGCGCCGGATTCGCTGCTCGCCTGCGCAGATTATGTGACGCCGAACGAAACTGAACTTGCGGTTCTCACCGGGGTTCGGCCAGGCAAGGTCACACGCTCGGTCGCCCGGGACCTTGCAAAAGGCCTTCATGCGCGCGGTGCCGCGAAGGTCATAGTCAAAATGGGCGCTCAAGGCGCTTTGTTGACTGGAGAGGGTGGGGAGCATTTCTGGCCGGCTCTACCCGTGCGGCCGGTGGATACGACCGCCGCAGGCGATGCCTTCAACGCGGCGTTTGCCGTCGCTCTCGCGGAAGGAAGAAGCGAAATCGAAGCCGGAGAGTTCGCGACGGCTGCGGCGGCTTGGTCGGTGACCCGGCCCGGCGCGCAACCGAGCATGCCCACGCGGGACGATGTGGCCGCGCTGATGAGTTAACGTCTGTATGGAGCGTGTTTTAAAAGTAGGACCGGCATCTCGCTTGCCTCCGAGTCCGCTCCGAAGACTCAAAAAGGGAGGCCGGCTTCCAGTCTGCCCTACGCTGACAAGCCGCGTTTGAAACACTCGCTTGGTCGCCGCCGAGATGAAGTGGCGGACACTCCCCAAATACGCAGTGCGATCAATCCGCCTCCTCAGGCCGGCGGCTACGGATTTTCACCCGGAATTCGACGCATCCAACGAACGAAAGTTCTGGAAATTCGGGTTCCTACTTGGGACGGTCTCCACCATGCGTGTGGCCACGATTGATCTCCTCAGAGCTGCCTACGGCCGGTACGCGCTGGGTGCCTTCAACGTCTGCAACATGGAACAGGTCCATGGTCTGTTCCGAGGAGCGGTCGAAGCCAAGGCTCCCATCATCGTCCAGTTCAGCCGCGTGATCCGAAACTACGCGCATCCGGAAATGCTCGAGGCGATGCTCGAGGCTGCCGAGGCAATCTATCCGGAAGTCCTCTTTTCGGTTCATTTGGATCACGGGGACGAGGCGAGTTGCGAGAGTGCCCTCGAGTCCGGCCACTACAGCTCCGTCATGATCGACGCGTCGCATCATCCATTCGAGCAAAACGTGGAGATTACAGGCCGTGTGGTGCAGAAGGCGCACGCGCGCGGAATCGCGGTCGAGGCCGAGTTGGGCCTGTTGCAGGGAATCGAGGACGGCATGTCGGTCAGCGCCAAGGACGCGATTTTGACCGATCCAGCTCAAGCGAAAGAATTCGTGGACCGGACAGAATGCGACTGCCTGGCTGTTGCCATTGGCACCAGCCACGGCGCTTACAAGTTTTCCGGAAAGCAACGCCTCAATTTCCGCCGATTGGAGGAGATCCGGAATCATCTGCCTGGATTCCCGCTGGTGTTGCACGGCGGATCGGCCGTCCCCGCGAAGGAAGTCGAACGGATCAACGCGGCGGGCGGCGCGCTGGATCTCGCTGCCAGTGGGGTCTCGGCGAACGAACTCCATCAAGCCGTCGAGCTTGGCGTGGCCAAAGTGAATATTGGCACGGACGGACGGTTGATCTGGACTCGTGTTCACCGGGAGTTTTTCAAACACACGCCGAAGGAGTTTGATTTCATGCCGCCGGGAAGAAATTACATGGACGAATTCGCGGAGTTCGTCGCGGCCAAGTGCGCAAGCCTGAGGGCTGCGGGCAAATCACAGGCCGCTCAACAACATGAGGAGATTGAACCGAGCGCGGGCTCTCGCTAGACTGATTACATGCTCAAACCGGAAGACTGGTGGACCGTGAGGAACGGATCGCCCTGATGCATATTGTGAGCGCTGGAGAGATAGTCTGATAGGCTGGCCAGATTCGCGTTCGCCAGAGCGAGAATCGGCGGCGGGATGCCTGAACTCATGCAATGATGAACAACCGATGAACACTGCTAGAGAATCCTGTTTGTTGGTGCGCCCCCGCGCGGGAGCCAGCGAGTACCTGCGCGTGACCCCGGACACAGCCGGGTGGGAATACCTCCACTTCGCAGCCCGGCGGATGCGGAAAGGCGAACGTTGGCAGGGTGGGACGGACCATTTCGAATATGGAATCGTCATTCTCGGCGGCGTTTGCTCTGTCCATTCCTCGCGGGGAGTTTGGGACGGAATTGGCCGGCGTCCCGACGTCTTCCAAGGCATGCCTTACGCGCTCTACCTGCCCTCGCAAACGGAGTTCGCGGTGACCGCCTTGAGTGAGGAGTTGGAGATCGCATACGGCTGGTGCTTGTCGGAGGGAGACCATCCGCCGAGACTGATCACTCCGGAGCAGGTGTCGGTGGAGATTCGCGGAGGCGGCAATGCCACCAGGCAAATCAATTCGCTCCTGCCGCCCGGTTTTGACTGCCACCGATTGATCGCCGTCGAGGTTTATACGCCCGCCGGCAGTTGGAGTTCGTATCCGCCGCATAAGCACGACGTGCATCGCATTAATGACGCGGGCCAGGTTATCGAGGCAGACCTGGAAGAGATTTACTTTTACAAGATGGATCGGCCGGAGGGGTTTGCCATCCAGCGCGTTTATACTTCGGACTTGCGGCTGAATGAAACCATTCTGGCGCGGAGCAATGACGTGGTTCTCGTTCCCGAGGGCTATCATCCGGTGGCCTCCGCGCACGGATACACGACTTACTACCTCAATTTTCTGGCGGGCAGCGCCCAATCCCTCGCGAACTCCGACGACCCCGATCACGCGTGGATCAAGAACTCGTGGACAGAAAAGGATCCAAGAGTGCCTTTGGTGTCGCTGGACATGGAACGCGCCGGGGTGGGCTCGTTAAGGCGTTGAAGCGTTAAAGCGTTGAAGCGTTAAAAAGTTGAACCGTGAGCCCGATGAGTCGAATGAGGATGAGGCAATGTCTGTGGATGTTTTGAACAATCCGATGCGACAGACCGCTCCCGAGTGGGTTGGAAGCGTTGTCCTCCGTGCTCTTGAATCTCGGAACGCCGATCTCCGATCCGGCGCGACTTTCCGCTCAATCCGGTTCGCGCCGGGTCGGCGACCGGCGCTCCAGTACCGGGACACCATGCGCATTAAGTGTTCGTTGAATTATCTCCGTCAACCGTTGCTTCGTAGCCGCCGAGGAGACGAGGCGGACTGTGACAAGTCCGAAATCCAAAATCCGAAATTGGAGTCCGCCTCCTCACGTCGGCGGCTACATGGGTGGAACGGGCTACCAGCCCGTTTTGGGGGGCAACCTGCCACCCAAAAGCCATTTTCCAGACAAGCTCCTAAACCTCTTGACGCTTCAACGGCATAACGCCACGAACCATCATGCGCAAGACCTCCGCCACCTGGGACCTGATCACGATGGGCCGATCTTCCATTGACCTCTACGCCAATGACGTCGGCGCCCCGTTCGTGGACATCAAATCGTTCGCGGCCTATGTCGGGGGATCGCCCACGAACATCGCCGTGGGCGCACAGCGGCTGGGCTTGCGCACGGCGGTGCTCACGGCGGTGGGCGAGGATCCAGTCGGTGACTTCATTTTGAACTTCCTGAAGCAGGAAGGCGTCGAGACAAGGTTCATTCCGCGCAAACCCGGCACGCGCACCAGCGCCGTCGTCCTGGGCATCGAGCCGCCGGACAAATTCCCGCTCGTCTATTACCGCGACAATTGCGCCGACAACCAGCTTTCCATCGACGATGTTCTGAAGACGCCCGTCACGGATTGCCGTGTGTTCGAGTTTTCCGGCACCGGACTCGGTCGCGAACCCAGCCGGAGCGCGAACGTTTTTGCCGCCGAGCACGCCAAGGCCGCCGGCGCCACGACGGTCCTCGATCTGGATTTCCGCCCGAACCAGTGGCATGACGCCCGGGCCTTTGGAGTGACCGTCCGATCGGTGCTGCCCTTGGTGGACATCGCGCTCGGCACCGAGGACGAGTGCAAAGCGGTGACAATTACCGATCCGTCACAAGTCAACGTCAGCCACTCGCAAATTTCCGGGGCGCGGGTCGCAGGCGATTTAGAGGGCGCCGTAGAATCCATGCAAAGACATGGTCCGAAGATTGTCGTGGTCAAGCGCGGAGAGAAAGGGGCTTCCGTCTTCCAGGCGGGCCGACCGATGACGGATGTGCCCGGCTTTCCGGTGGAAGTGTACAACGTGCTTGGCGCTGGAGATGCCTTTGCCGCGGGCTTCATTTACGGAATCGTAAAAGGTTGGGACTCGCGCAAGTCCGCGCGCATGGGCAACGCGGGCGGCGCGATCGTCGTGACACGGCATGGCTGCGCCAACTTCATGGCTTACGAACAGGAAGCGCTGAAGTTCATCCACGAACAAGGAGGGTTTTAATTGTGAAAACCAAACGACTCACCACAGCTCAGGCGATCATTCAGTTTCTCGTGCATCAATACGTCGAGCGCGACGGCAAGCGGCAGCCGTTCTTCGCAGGCTGCTTGGGCATCTTTGGTCATGGCTGCATCGCAGGCGTCGGCCAGGCGCTCCAGCAGTATCCCAAGTTCCGCTATTACCTCACCAAGAATGAGCAGGCTTCCGTCCACATTGCGGCGGCCTTTGCGAAAATGAGCAACCGCCTGCGCGCCTTTGCGTGCACCAGCTCCATTGGCCCGGGAGCGACCAACATGGTCACTGGCGCCGCGACGGCCACGATCAATCGTTTGCCGGTGCTGTTGCTGCCCGGGGACATTTTTGCCCGCCGCAACGTCGCGCCGGTGCTGCAGCAACTGGAACAACCGTTCTCCCAAGACATTTCCGTCAACGATTGCTTCAAGCCGGTGTCCAAATACTGGGACCGAATCAATCGGGCGGACCAAATCATCACCGCCCTTCCCGAAGCGATGCGCGTGCTGACCTCGCAGGCTGAGACGGGTGCAGTCACGCTCGCCCTGCCGCAAGACGTGCAAACCGAGGTGTGCGATTATCCTGTCGAGCTGTTCGAGGATCGGGACTGGCACATTCCGCGCCCCCTTCCCGTGCCTGCGTTGTTTGGCCGCGCCGTGGAATGGATTCGTGCCAGCCGCAAACCGCTCATCATTGCCGGTGGCGGCGTCCTTTACAGCGAAGCCACCGAAGCGTTGGCCCGGTTCGCCGAGCAAACCGGAATTCCAGTCGCGGAAACACAAGCCGGGAAAGGCGCGCTCCGCTACGATCATCCCCAATCTTTGGGTGCCATTGGAGTCACCGGGACGCCCGGCGCCAACATCATCGCTCGACAATCCGATTTGATCCTCGGCATCGGCACTCGGTACAGCGACTTCACGACGGCCTCAAAAACCGCTTTCCAGAACCCGCAGGCGCGTTTCATCAACATCAACGTGGCGGAGTTCGACGCATGCAAACACTCCGCCCTGCCGGTGGTGGCCGATGCCCGCGCCACACTGGAAACCCTCGGCAAAGCGCTCCGCGGGTATCAGGTCGCTGGCGTTTATCGGAAGCAAATTCAGAAATTCAATCGGAACTGGGACGAAGAAGTGACCCGCATTTACAGGGTGAAGGAGAATCCGCCGGTCAGCCAGGGCGCGGTCATCGGCGCAGTGAATGACTTCAGCCGGCCGCAAGATGTGGTGGTGTGTGCCGCCGGCAGTTTGCCCGGTGATTTGCACAAACTCTGGCGGACGCGCGATCCGAAAGGCTATCATCTCGAATACGGCTACTCCTGCATGGGCTATGAGATCGCGGGCGGACTGGGGGTTAAAATGGCCGCGCCGGAGCGCGAAGTCTATGTCATGGTCGGCGACGGCTCGTGGTTGATGATGTCCTCCGAGATCGCAACGTCGGTGCAGGAAGGGTGCAAACTGACCATCGTGATGCTGGACAATCATGGTTTCCAAAGCATCGGCGGCTTGTCCCAGGCCATCGGGAGCAAGGGGTTCGGCACCCAGTATCGTTTCCGCAACGCGAAGACCGGCCATTTGGACGGAGCGAAGGTCCCGATAGATTACGCGGCCAGCGCCGCCGCGCTCGGCGCCTACGTGATCGCGGCCCGCGATATCACCGAGCTTAAGGACGCGCTCGTCAAGGCGCGGAAACAGACCAAGACAACCGTGATTGTCATCGAGACCGATCCGGAAAAGCGCGTGCCCGGCTATGAATCATGGTGGGACGTGCCCATCGCCGAAATTTCGGAAATCGCGTCCGTCCGCGCCGCGCGAAAGGCGTATGAGAAGCTGAGGACAAAGGAGAGGTACTATTTGTAGGTTAGGTCTTGTGCACGCTACCGTTATTCAAATTGTTCTCGCCACGTCACTCTGTAGCCTTGTCGGCTGTAAGTCCATGCACGGAGAGAGTCGTTGGCGCACAAGAGACGAAGGCACTTTCACCGTTGAGATTCCCAGTTGGTGGCACAAGCGAAAGGTCCAGCCCATTGATTCACACTGTGGAGAGTATGTTTCACTGCGGGTCCGTTTCAACTTTGATGAAGTTGATGAACTATTATATCGAACGGATAAAGCCAAAGCACGCCACGACGAGCTTGCACGCGCTTATCAAGCGTCTGTGCAAGACGAGGCCAGTCCGCAGTTCATCCGCCGTATCGGTGACCGATTCGCATTGTTCACGGTCGAGCAGGATCAGAAATGGGAGGACGGGGGATATCCTGGCAAACACGCTGTAGAGGTTTTCATTCCCTATGAGCGCGGCGGCAGCCTTAATCTGTGGATCACCTTTCGTGACTTGTCTGATCGAGAGACAGCTCTGCGGATAGCGAAGAGTATTCAGTCCAAATAATGAGACCTAACAAGATCGATGTAGACGAATCACCGCTGGGCATCTCGGTTTTGAGGTGATTGGGTTGATGAACATTGTCGGACAGAACTTGAGTGCGCTGCCAGCGGCGGTCGCTCAGGTTGGTCAATAGATGAGCGCCGCGTAACGCAGCGCGTACTGAGTAACTGTTTGATTTATGAAGGTCACGACTAGTCCTAAATTGCCCAACTACATCAACGGTGAATGGCGCGCCTCCGACGCGGCCGAATTCCTGCAAGTCCATAATCCAGCGACCGCGGAGGTGCTGGCTGAAACGCCGCTTTCGCCAAAAGGCGAAGTGGACCAGGCCGTGCAAGCCGCCAGCGCCGCTTTTCCGGACTGGCGCCGCACGCCGGCGACCGATCGCGTGCAGTATCTGTTCAAATTGAAGAACCTGTTGGAACAACATTTCGAGGAACTCGCCCGCACCATCACGCTGGAATGCGGCAAAACGCTGGCGGAATCGCGCGGCGAGATTCGTCGAGCCATCGAGAACGTCGAGACGGCTGGCGGCGCTCCGATCTTGCTCCAAGGGGATTTTTCCGAGGACATTGCCAGTGGCATCGACGAAATCTTGATTCGCCAGCCTCTTGGGGTTTGCGCGGCCATTTGCCCATTCAACTTCCCCGGCATGATTCCCTTCTGGTTCATGCCCTACGCGCTGGCGGCCGGCAACACTTACCTCGTGAAACCTTCCGAGAAAGTCCCACTCACCATGCGGAAGGTTTTTGAGCTCCTGCACGGAATTGGGCTGCCCAAAGGCGTGGTCAACCTGGTCAACGGCGCCAAGGAAACGGTCGATGCCATCCTGGAACATCCCGGAATTCGCGCGGTCAGTTTCGTCGGCTCCACATCGACCGCGCGATATGTCTATGCCAAAGCCGCCAGCACCGGCAAACGCGCGCAATGCCAGGGCGGCGCCAAGAACCCGATTATCATCTTGCCGGATGCCGATCTGGAGACGAGCACTCGGATCACGGCCGACAGCGCTTTCGGCTGCGCGGGCCAACGCTGTCTGGCGGCTTCACTGATCGTGACCGTGGGAGCGGCGCGCAAACCGTTCACCGAGGCGATTTTCCAGGCGGCGGCGGAGCGCACCGTCGGGTATGGCCTGGACGAAAAGGTGCAAATGGGTCCGGTCATTTCTGTCCAGAGCAAGACGCGCATCGAGGGGTTGATTGAAAAGGGAATTCGCGAAGGCGCAACACCGCTGCTGGATGGACGACAGCCCCGCATTCCCGGCTTCGAGCACGGCTATTTCGTTCGTCCGACGATTCTCGACAACCTGAATCCGCAACACGAAATCACCGGCACCGAAGTCTTTGGCCCGGTGCTGGGATTGATCCACGTCAAGACGATGGACGAAGCGATCGCGTTTACTAACAGCGGACGTTACGGAAATATGGCTTGCTTGTTTACCGGAAGCGGCGCGAACGCCCGCAAGTTCCGTCACGAAGCGGAGGTGGGCAACATCGGCGTCAACGTGGGGGTGGCCGCCCCGATGGCGTTCTTCCCGTTTAGCGGCGCCAAAGAAAGTTTCTTCGGCGATCTCCACGGGCAAGGCCGTCACGCCATCGAATTCTTCACCCAGACCAAAGTCGTCGTCGAACGCTGGCCCAAGGAGTGGACTCGCAAATTCTAGAAGTTTCCTATGTCCACTTCAACAATGTCTGCGATTCGCGTTGCGAACGCCCCCTGCTCGTGGGGCGTGCTTGAGTTTGATTTGCCGGGCAAGGCGCTGGGCTTTGCTCAAGTGCTCGACGAGATCAGCGAGACCGGTTATGCCGGAACCGAACTCGGCGATTGGGGCTTCATGCCCGGCGAGCCAACCGCGCTCCGGGCGGAGTTGCAGAAACGAAAGTTGGCGCTGCTGGGCGCTTTTGTGCCGGTCGCCTTTGCTCAAGAGAACGCCCATCCCGAAGGCGAAGCGCGCGCGCTGAAGACCGCGCGACTGATGGCCGAGGCCGAAGGAAAATCTCCCTTCATCGTTTTGGCTGATGACAACGGCAAAGATCCCGTGCGCACCAAACTCGCCGGCCGCATCCGGCCGCACCACAGTTTGTCGAAGAGCCTTTGGGACACGTTCAGCCAGGGCGTGAACCGCGTGGCTGAAGCGGTGCGGCGCGAGACCGGTCTCCGAACCGTGTTTCATCATCACTGTGCCGGCTACGTCGAAGCGCCGTGGGAAATCGATCACCTCATGAAGACCACCGATCCCAAACTGGTCGGACTCTGCTTCGATACCGGCCATTATCGTTTCGGAGGCGGGGGTGATCCCGTGCAAGTGATCAAGCAGTACAAGGACCGGATTTGGCACGTGCATTTCAAAGACTGTTGTCCGAAAACGCACCAGGAGTCCCGCCGAAAGGAGTGGGATTATTTCGAGTCGCTCAAGCGCGGCATTTTCTGCGAATTGGGCCAGGGCGACATCAATTTTCCGGATGTGGCGGAAGAGTTGAAGATCCACAATTACACCGGCTGGATCGTGGTTGAGCAGGATGTCCTGCCCGGCATGGGAGCGCCGAAAGAATTCGCCCGCCGAAACCGCGAGTTCCTCCGAAGCTGCGGCCTGTAGCGCAGAGTTGCACTCTGTCAGTATCTGTCGAAATCGTCGTAAGCCGCGACGATTTTTGGGGCGCGCGGCCTTCCAGGCCGCAGCGGCTCCAAAAGACCGAGGCGCCCGAAAATCGCCGAGCCTCGCCTTCCGTGTGCGGCCGCTGCGGCCTGTAAGGCCGCGCGACGTTTTGGTTGCGGCTTCGCCGCGCTGCGCTGTATCGCCGATTTGCAATCGGCGTGGCGCTGGCCCATGTCGATGCGTCCGAACGTTCCGACGCCGCGCAGGATGCAATCCTGCGATACGGCAGATTGAAAATCTGCGCTACGCGGAACACCGGGCCCGGTCCGCAGCGGCTTCGTAAGCCATGGGTGGCTGGACTTCGACCAAGCCGATCGGTATGCGATTCCTGGTCTTTTTCAACGAAACCTATGAAAACCATCCTGAAATGCTTTCACGGCCTCCGTCACGTTCTCCGCATTTTTCTCTTTAGCCTCGGCCTTGTACTCACGCAAACGACTTGGGCAGCCGACGCGGGATCGCCCGCCAAACGCATGCCGGTGATTCTCGACACGGATATCGGCGATGACATCGACGACACCTGGGCGCTCGGCCTGCTGCTCAAGTCGCCTGAACTGGATGTGAAATTGGTCGTCGGCGACTACGGCAAATCTCAGTATCGCGCCCGGCTGCTGGCGAAGTTGCTTCAGACGGCGGCACGCACGGACGTTCCTGTCGGCGTCGGGCTGGATGTGGAACCGCGCGGCGAAGGTCCGCAGGCCGCCTGGCTCAAGGGCTTCGAGTTAAGTTCATATCCCGGAAAAGTTCACGCGGACGGAGTGCAGGCCGTGATCGATACGATCCTGCATTCCAAAGAGACGGTGACGCTCATCGCGATCGGCCCCTTGCCGAATGTCGCGGCGGCATTGGAACGAGAACCGCAGATCGCCAGCCGAGCGCGGTTTGTCGGGATGCACGGCAGCGTGCGATTGGGTTACGATGGAAGCAAGACGCCGTCGGCCGAGTGGAACGTGAAGGCCAACCCGAAGGCTTGTCAGAAAGTATTCACCGCGCCTTGGGAAATGGTGATCACACCTCTGGACACGTGCGGCCTGGTGCATCTTGCGGGTGAACGATACCGCCGCGTGCGCGACTCGCAGGATCCCGTCGCGTCTGCCATCATCCAGAATTACCGAATTTGGAGCCGGCAGAAAGACAGCAAGAACACCGTTGCGGACGAGCGTTCGAGCACACTCTTCGACACGGCGGCCGTCTATCTCGCGTTCGATCAAAGTCTCTGCCGGATGGAACGGCTGGGAATCCGTGTCACCGACCAAGGGTTCACCGTGATCGATGCGCAAGCGAAGCGAATCTCTGTCGCAACGGAATGGAACAGTCTGGATGGTTTCCGCGATTTGCTGGCCGATCGCCTGACGAAGGCCGGGCGCTGAGCCGTAGAGAACGACGAAGGAACTTAACACGGCCACGACGCTTCCGTAAAACGATCTGCGACGCCTGGACATCGTCGCGCCTGGAATGCCGCGAAGCGTTTGGAGCGCGTGCGATCTATCGCCGCTTTCGCACGATCAACCGAAACAGCCCGCCGGCTGACTTGACTTCGGACTCTCGGACAAAGCGGCGATAAATCGCTCGCACTCCAAACGCTGGCGCGCCGCGGCCAGCTTCCCCTGCGAATTATCAGATACAGGTTCAAGTGTCGTGGTGGTGTTAAGCGAACGCGGGGAGCGGCCGCCAAACCGGGCGGGGTGAAACTCCTGCCGCGCCCTGACTTCCTTCGCGACAGCAATTCTAACGTTCGACCGGAGACTTATCACGCCAGCCACGCTCTTTCTCGATTTTGGGTCTCTGGAACGATGCGTTTGACCAGCGAGACGTTCTCCTCGACCTGGAAGTCGAACATGCCCACACAAACGAAGTCCGCCCCGTTTTGGAACGCGTAGCGGATGCCGCTCTCGGCCCGAATCGCGCCGGCCGCCAGCACTTTGAATGCAATCCACGGCTTCTCGACTTCTTGCATGAATGCAATCGTTTTCTCCGGAGACATATCCCAATAGTTGTCCGCGCGATTCTGCACGACGTCGAGAACCTGATCGGGCCGGCGGGCAGACCAATAATTCCCATGGTGGAGCGTCTTGACGTAGAACTCGGCGCCAAACCGGCGTTTCTCGGACTCCATGATGACTTCGAGCTTGTGCGCGCCGATCCCGCCTGGCACGCCCAGCGATTTGATGAAGTCCACGCATTGTCCAAGCAGATCGATGCGGCCCGCATTGAGCCATCTGTCCCCGATGACGCCCTGCACATACACCGCTGATGCTCCAAAATCCACGGATTCCCTCACGTTGGTCTTCCAGTCCGCGAGATCCGGATGTCCTTCGGCGATCCATTGGATTCTTCCGCCGCGCTCTTTCCAGTAACGCTGGAAGATGTCCATCGGCTTCTTCCGCGGGTCGGCAATGATCGCATTGACACCGCGCTCCTCCATCAACTGCAGGGTGTCCATCACTTTCTCTTCCGTGTTGTACGCGCGCATGAGCGAGGGCACGTAGTGCAAATCCCGCGAGTGCGCCCATCCGCTGATGAGGTTGCCGCCCGAGATGAGGCGGCTAATCGTGAGTTTGCCGATGCGTCCGGCTGGCATCGTGCCTTTGGAGGACGGCGCGACCGGCCGGCGATCGGCCGGCAAGGCCCCGTTCAAAGCGGGCGATTCTGCGCCGCTGACCGGTTCGGACAGCCGGAGAGAAGCCAGCGCGGATCCGGCGATGAAATGGCGACGATTGATCTGAGCGGTCCTTTTTGCAGGTGAGTCATGCTTGGCCATGAGAATCCCTTTCTTGTCCCGGCGTTGGCCCGCGCGTGGGGCGGCGGTGCGTCTGCACGTCGCCCACGCCCGGGGACGGCCCGAAGTGTTTTTTTGTTCGAGCGAGAATCTACTCCCCATTCGCTCGCCTTCCAAGCACAACCAAGTGCCGTTGTGAGTGCCAGGCGCATCTTAAACCGTGCCACCATGCTGGGTAGGGACAGCGCGCTGCGCTGTCCGCGCCGCGTTCAGCAGCGCAACCGGAAACCTCGCGCTGGTCTTGGGAGTTGAGCTCCCCCCGCTGAACGCGGGCGGGGACCCGGAAGTCCGGCATCCCTACCCTTGTTGGCAGTGCCAAGATCCGCTCGCGAGTGCCTCACGGGCGTGGTAGCATCAGCTTCAAGTGGCAACGATGGGGCCTGACGCCCCAAATGCGCGCCACCGTTTTTGGCGTCACAGTGGCCAAATCATGCAAACACAATTTTTAAGTTTCTGCCCAGCCACTTTCGTCCAATCGACCGGACTATAAATGAAATCACCGCTTTGCCCGTTGGGATGCGCCAGCCGTGCGCACGCAAACACCGCCCTCCGTAACCTGCATTCCACCTGCACGGAAGGTTTTCACCCAGCCGCTCTCCCCGCACAGCTCATGACAGCGTGGATTGTCGCCTTCCGGCTCGCCGCCTTGGCCCAGGGCGCGGTTCCGGAAGGATTCGCCGTCCGCAACTTCGGGGCGGCTGGCGACGGCAAAGCCGATGACACCGAAGCTTTCCAAAAAGCTCTCGACGCCGCCGGCAAAGCCGGGGGTGGAACGGTGTCGGCCGGCCGCGGGACTTTCTTCTTCGCTGGGCACCTCAATGTCCCCAGCGGCGTCGCGCTGGAGGGCGTGTGGAAGTCTGTCCCCGCGCACAACGGCATCCGGGACGCCGGCTTGCCCAAGCCGACCGACGACGGCACGACATTCTTGGTCACCGAGAACGCCGGGCATGAAGACGGTCCGCCGTTCATTACGCTCAGCCATAACAGCACGCTCAAAGGGGTCGTGATCTACTATCCGGATCAGAAAGTGGACGACGTGCCCACGCCGTATCCGTGGGCCATCGCCATGCGAGGCAAGAACCCGGCGGTGCTGCAAGTCGAGCTCCTAAATGCCTACAACGGCATTGACGCCACACAAAACGAACGCCACCTCATCCGCGACGTGCAAGGCCAGCCGCTGCGGCGTGGAATCCGTGTGGACGCCATCTACGACATCGGGCGGATCGAGAACGTCCATTTCAATCCCTGGTGGAGCCTCAAACCGAAGCTGTTTCAGTGGCAAATGGAGAACGGCGAAGCGTTCATTTTCGGGAGAAGCGACTGGCAATATGTCTTCAACACGTTTTGTTTCGGCTACAACGTCGGCTACCGGTTCATGCAGACCAAAGCAGGCGTCTGCAACGGCAACTTCTTGGGCATCGGCGCCGATGACTGTTACACCGCCGTGGTGGTGGACGCCGCCGCGCCTTACGGCCTGCTGATTTCCAACGGCGAATTCGTCTCTTTTCACGGACCCGATCCGACCATGGTCGCCGTCTCCCCCACGCACCGGGGCGCCGTCCGATTCGTCAACTGCGCCTTCTGGGGCCCGTGCAATCAGATCGCCCGGATCGCCGGCACAGGAACGGTCGGGTTTAGCGACTGCACGTTTGTGCAATGGGACCGGAAGAAGGAAGGGCGACACGCGTTGCAGGTCGAGAGCGGAACCGTGGTCGTGCGCGGCTGCGAGTTCCGGGAGGATAAACCTCAGATCGAACTCGGAGAAAAAGTGCGCCGAGCCGTCATCACGGACAACATCTTCACAGGCAAAAGCAGGATCAAAGCGCCGGAGAAGAGCCAAGTAAAAATCGCTAACAATGCGGAAGACTGACTCCGTCCACAAATTGGCCTTTTAGGAAGGCCAATTCTTTGCGAAATTGGCCTTCTTAAGAGGACAAATGCGCGAGATCATACGACAGAAGCTGGGCGAAGCCTTGGTCTTCAGACCCCCGGAAATGACGCGGCGTCAGGCCCGCTTGCCTGCCATTCCGAACAAAGTCCGGGCCGTCATCGGCATGAGACGGGCCGGCAAGACCTGGTTTCTCTACCAGTGCCTGCAGGACATGCTGGCCGTCGGGAGGCCACGCGAGGCCTTGGTCTATTTCAGCTTTGAGGATGAGCGGCTGGCCGCGATGGAAGCGCTGCAACTGCAGTGGGTGCTTGAGGAATATTTCGTGCTCTGCCCACAGTTCCGCGACAGGGAGCAGGTCACTTTCTTCTTTGACGAAATCCAGCAGGTCTCTGGCTGGGAGACGTTCGTCCGGCGTATTCATGATTCGGAGAAGGTGGAAGTGTTCGTTAGCGGTTCCTCCGCGCGTCTGTTGAGCAGAGAGGTGGCGACCGCCCTCCGGGGACGGGGGACGGAGACGATCGTTTTCCCCTTCGGCTTTGGCGAGTATCTCCGGCATCACAGCACAGAGCTTCCCAGGCAGCCTTCTTTCACTCCCAAAGCGGCGCGTTCCCGAATCGAGCGGGCCTTCCGCGAATACTTGAGCGTTGGCGGTTTCCCGGAAGCGCAGGGGCTGGCCGCGCCCGACCGGCTTAGCCTGCTCCAAGGTTACGTGGACGCGACTATCCTCCGCGATGTGTTGGAGCGGCACGGCATGACGAACCTCGTGGCGTTGCGGCGGCTTGTCCGGCACTTGCTGGGATCGCCCGCCGGGGCTTTCAGCGTGACTCGATTCTACAACGATCTCCGCTCCGCCGGCGTGGCGGTCGCTCGTGACGCACTGCATCACATGCTGGCCTGCCTTGAGGATACCTTCCTCGTCCGTCTCGTGTCATTGGCCAGTTCTTCCGAACGCCGTCGAAACGTCAATCCACGCAAAGTCTATCCAGTCGATCCTGGCCTCATCCCTGCCTTCGACTACAGCGGCAAGCCGAATGTGGGCCACGCGCTGGAAACTGCCGTGCTGATCGAGATCGAGAGGCGAGGCTGCGAGGTGGGTTACGTCTTCACTCCTGCAGGATACGAAGTGGATTTTCTGATCAGGGCGCGGGATGGCAAATGCGCACTTATCCAAGTGGCGGCGGACCTCTCAGACAGAGCTGTGCGCGAACGTGAGTTCCGCGCGCTGGCAGACGCCTTGCCTACTCATCGACGCACACCGGCGGTGCTGCTCACTCTGACAGGCAGCGATGCGCAGGCAGCGCAGGCTGAAGCGCCGGTTGGCGTGACTGTCAGGCCAGCGTGGGAATGGATTTTGGAGGCGGGGGTGGGCGCTGAATGAGTCGGCGGAATTCAGTTTAATGCTGAGGGCTATGAACACCCAATACACCATCGGTCTGGATTACGGCACTAACTCGGTGCGCACTCTTATCGTCAATGCCGCCCATGGGCGCGAAGTCGGCACGGCCGTGTGGGACTATGAACACGGCGAGCAAGGCGTGGTTCTTTCGCGCGATCCCAATTTGGCGCGGCAGCATCCGGCGGATTACGTCCAAGGCGCCGAGGTCAGCATCAAGAAGGCGCTGGCCGACGCTCGACGAAACGTGCGCGGCTTCAAATCGGAGCAAGTCGTCGGCATCGGCGTGGATACCACCGGCAGCACCCCGCTTCCTGTGGACCTCACTGGACGGCCACTCGCATTGGACAAGCGGTTCGCGAAGAATCCGGCGGCGATGGCGTGGCTTTGGAAGGACCACACCGGAGTAGCGGAAGCCGCGGAGATCACTGAGTTGGCTCGCAAGATTCGGCCACATTACCTCGCCAAATGCGGCGGCACCTACTCGAGCGAGTGGTTTTTCAGCAAGATCCTCCATTGCTTGCGCGCGGCGCCTGAGGTCTTCGACGCGGCCTATTCGTGGGTCGAGTGCGCGGATTGGATTCCCGCCATGCTTACCGGCACCGAAGCGCCCGAGAAGCTCACCGTGGGCGTTTGCGCCGCCGGGCACAAGGCGATGTACAACGACGATTGGGGCGGATACCCGGACGCCGAGTTCCTTTCGCGACTGCATCCCAAGCTCGGCGAATTGCGCGCGCGGCTGCGGGAGAGAGCCCTCAGCATCAACTCCGCTGCCGGCGGGTTGACCAGGGCTTGGGCCGAGCGCACCGGACTTCAGCCGGGCATCCCGGTCGCGGTCGGAGCCTTCGACGCGCACCTCGGAGCCGTGGGGGCGGGCATCACGCCAGGCACGCTCGTCAAAATCATCGGCACCAGCACGTGCGACATGATGGTGGTTCCGCTGCCCAAACCTGCGGAACAAGTCTCCGGAAGCGGAAAAGCCAGTGCGGACAAGGGCGCCGCCGAACACTCGGAGGCCCGAGTCCTTGCGGACATTCCCGGACTGTGTGGCATCGTCAACGGCAGCATTTTGCCGGGCTATCACGGGCTGGAAGCAGGGCAATCGGCAGTGGGCGACATTTTCAATTGGTTCGTGAATTGCCTTCAGCCCGGAGGCAAAAAACTCGGCTCACACGAGGAACTCACGGCACGAGCGGCGAAGCTTCAACCGGGTGAGTCGGGATTGCTCGCTCTCGACTGGAACAACGGCAATCGCACGATCTTGGTGGACCAACGTCTGACCGGACTGCTGCTCGGCCAAACGCTCCACACGACCCCGGCGGAGATTTACCGCGCTTTGATCGAAGCGACTGCCTTTGGCGCGCTGACCATTATCAACCGCTTCGAAGAATACGACGTGAAGGTGGAGCAAATCGTCAACTGCGGAGGCATCGCCGAGAAAAATCCGTTGGTGATGCAGATTTACGCGGATGTCACCGGCCGTCCCATGATGATCTCGCGCTCGGCTCAGACGTGCGCACTCGGCGCCGCCATCGCCGGAGCCGTGGTGGCAGGGGCTTTTCCGAATTGTGAGTCCGCGCAAAGGGTCATGACGGGCCTGAAACGGCAAGTGTTCAAGCCGGACCCCGAGGCGCACGCCGTGTATCGCGAGTTGTCCGGACTCTACAAGGGCTTGCACGATGCTTTCGGCACGAAGGATTGGAGTGGGAATCTCTACGACGTGATGAAAGAGCTCCTGGAGATTCGAAATCACGCGCGGTCTTAATCTGCATATTTCACTCGAAAAGCGAGGTAGGGACGCCGCGCCGCGGCGTCCCCGCGCCGTGCAGGCGCGGAACCCTTTTGAATTGGAGGGGAGACTCCTTCACCGGTACGTCAATCTCTTCCGCCGCTGCACGCGGCGGGGACGGCGCGGGCGCGCCGTCCCTACCTTCAGAATGCTTCTCCGGCAAGAAGAGCTCTGAAATCTTCTTCGACTGAATCCCTGTAATTCCTTTACAGATGCAACGTGAGCAGGTGAACTCTCGCGCAAATGCTGCTTCCGATCATCGAGACCGCGAATCTCTCGAAGGCCTTCGGCCAACAGAAAGCGCTGGACCAGGTGAACCTGACCGTGCGGCCGGGAGCCATCGGTCTGTTGGGGCCCAACGGCGCCGGCAAGACCACGCTCATCAAATGCCTCCTGCAACTGCAACCTTTCCATGGCGGATCGGTTCGGTTGCTCGGACGCGATGTGAAGAGCGAAGGCCGGGAGATCCGCAAGCGCGTGGGGTACGCCTCCGAGCAGGACTGTCACATTCCGGGCATGGTGGGCTGCGAGTATGCGACGTATTGCGCTCAACTTTGTGGTCTGCCTTTCCAGGCCGCCCGCCAGCGCGCCCACGAAATGCTGGACTTCGTCGGCATGGGCCAAGAGCGCTACCGCAAGATCGACACTTACTCCACCGGGATGAAGCAGCGCCTCAAATTGGCTCAGGCAATCGTGCACGATCCGGAGATCGTGTTGCTCGACGAGCCCACCAACGGGCTGGATCCCAAAGGCCAAGTCCAGATTCTGGAATTGGTGCAGAGCCTGTGGAAAGTGCACGGGATTTCCGTGGTTTTGTCTTCCCATCTGCTGCATGACGTGGATCGCATCTGTGATCAGATCATCATCATCGCCCGCGGACGGGTGCTGGTTCACGACACGTTGCAGAATCTGAAGTCCCGACGGCGCGGGGCGGCGGAGGTGGTCGTGGCGGACCGTCAAAGCGAATTGCTCGATCTGTTCCAACGGAATGCCTGGTCGTGTGAGTTGTTATCCAACGGCCACGTGCGCGTGGAACACGGCGGCCTGAATCTCAACACCGTTTTGGAGGCGATGGGGACCATCCAACTTCCTCCGCTCGAAATCATCCCAAGCCCGAACGCGCTGGAAGAATTCTTTGTTCAAGCCCTGGAAAGCGCGGATGGAAACTAGCACGGTCGCATGCCCAGCTCTCCATTTTTCCCCATGAACCGACCCACCCCTTACCCCTCCCAGGAGGGGAACTTCTGTCGGCTGCACGGTGCGTGGCTCCCCTCCTGGGAGGGGCAGGGGGGTGGGTCCGTGGGAGCAATGCGCGCCATTTAATTGCTATGCCGCTCCACGACGTTCACTATCAGCACTGGGAGGGCCAGCACCTTGGCATTTGGCATCGCCGCGCGGTGATTGCCAAACAGGGACTGAAGGCCTGTCTGCAAGTGAAATGGATGCGCTACATTGTGACCCTGTGCTGGGCCGGCGCCTTGCTTCAGGTCATCGTGCTTTTCTTCCTGGGCCAACTGCTTGTGCCGGACAGTTTGATCGTCCAATGGCTCGGAAACCTCAATCCACGGCTGCAAAACATCGCCCGCGGATTGATGACCTGGCTGGCGGAGCATCCCGAAGTTTCCGTGCGGACCACTTACAATCTGCTCTTCTACTATTTTACTTCGAACCTCGTCACCTTCACATTCATCGCCATTGCCCTGGCGATCCCGCATTTGATCACGCGCGACCTGTCCAGCAACGCGATCGTCGTCTATGCCTCCAAAGCGATTGGCTGGTTCGACTATCTGCTGAGCAAGCTGGCCACGATTTTCGGCCTGATGATCCTGACCTGGCTGGGACCGGTTTGCGTCGCCTGGTTTGTCGGGAACCTGCTTTCGACGCACTGGCATTTCTTCTGGCATTCGCGGGTGGCCCTTTTCCACGTGCTCGCATACGCGATCAGCAGCATGATGGTGCTGAGCATCTTGGCGTTGGGCATCTCGGCGGTTTCCTCCAAAGCCAGAACGACGGTCAGTCTCTGGATGGTCTTGTGGCTGCTGGGCAACGCGCTGGTTCCGATCGCGCTCCAAACCAAACCATGGCTCAAGCACTTGAGTCTCGAACACAACCTCCAGCAGATCGCGCTCACCGTGTTTCATCTGAAGGAAGATTTTCAGATCGCCCAGAACAACATTCCGCTGCTCGGCCAGCTCTTGCGCGGGCTGAGGGACCAGCGCAGTTTCGCCTTGGAAAATCCGGAAAGCGCCGGAGCGCTGATTGGGATCGGGGTTCTGGTCGCTTTGTCTTTGATCGTCATCGCACGAAAGGTCAAACCCGAATGAACACCATCATTCAGGCGCGCGAGTTGAGCCGGTGGTACGGCATCGTCATGGGGCTGAACAATGTCAGTTTCGATATTGGACCCGGATTGACGGGGGTGGTCGGGCCGAACGGAGCCGGCAAGAGCACTCTGTTTCAAGTCATCACCGGGCAACTCCAGCCGAGCTCGGGCGTGCTGACGGTGTTTGGGGAACGGCCGTGGAACAATCCGCAGTTGCTGCAAAGAATCGGCTATTGTCCCGAACGCGAATCGATTGCCAAGGAACTCCGGCCCGTCGCCTGGCTGGAAGGTTTGGGGCTGATTTCCGGACTGCGTGCGCAAGAGGCGCGGCGCCGGGCGGAACAGATGCTGGAGAAAGTCAAACTGGCGCGCGAGCATTGGACGAAGCGAATGGCACAGTTCTCGAAAGGGATGCGCCAGCGCGTCAAACTCGCGCAAGCGTTGCTGCACGAGCCTGACCTGCTCATCCTGGATGAACCAATGAACGGCCTCGATCCCATGGGCCGCCAGGAAATGGCTCAAATCTTGAAAGAGTTGGCGGCTCAGGGAACCAGCATCGTGATCTCCAGCCACATCCTCGCGGAACTTGAGGCGTTGTGCCAAAGCATTCTCATCCTCAACTGGGGGCGCATCCTGGCCTCCGGCGAACAGAAGGATATCCGCGCCGATCTGAAGAACTGGTCCGAGCAACTTTCGATCCGGTGTTCCGATCCGGAGAAGCTGGTGAGACATCTCTTTGAGGCGGGAGTTCTGGTCGGTTTCGACCTTGAATCGGCCGATGGTTTGTTGCACGTGCGAGTCAAGGATCCGGAACATTTCTACGGACAGTGGCTCCGGCTTTTGCACGAGAGTCAGACCGAAGTGTTCGAGATCCGCAGCGCCAATCGGTCGCTCCGCCGAATCTTTGAGAAGGTGACGACATGAGCGCCGACATCGATCCCAGAGCGAGGTCAGTTGCATTACGGCCGACATTTTGGGGCGCCTTCCGGGGCTTGTGGCTGCTGGCCTGGCGGACTCAGTTGAGCTTGCGGAGGCTGCCGCTCGTGCTTGCTTCATTGGGCCTCATCCCGATCCTTGCCTACGCCACCGTCGAGGACGAGGCAACGAGGCCATTCTTCCATTGGACAGTGGAATTTTATTTCCTGCTTGGACTTCCGCTCTATTGCTTGTCCGTCTGTGGCGCGATGATTCGCGACGAACTGCAATCGGATACGCTCGGGTTTCTGAGCACACGTCCCATGACCAGGGCGCGCCTGTTTCTCGGCAAATTCCTCTGCAACTTCATTTGGCTGCAAGGTCTAGCGCTGCTCTGCGGACTCCTGATGGTGGCGGTCGGATGGACGCGCGCTATCTCAGGAATCACCGCCTTTGCCCTCATTTTCCTGGCGGCGCAGTTTCTGGCCGTCCTGAGCTATGGAGCGCTTAGCTCGTTGCTCGGCTTGATCCATCAGCGTTACATGGTGCTGGGTTTCATTTACGGCTTCGTTGTGGAAGTTGGGATCGGCCAAATTCCTACGAACATCAACAACCTCTCCCTGTCTCGCCACCTTCGGACGATCCTCGGCAATGATCGCACGATCCAGGACCTTTACGAGTGGACACCCGACAGAACTCTGTTCTCGGTCGCGGCAATGCTGGCCGCTTCAGCGCTTTTCCTGGCGGCGGGCGCGGTCCTTTTCACATTCCGCGAGTATCATCAAAGCGAGGAGATGCAGAAATGACGCGGTTCAAAACAGCAATTCTCATTTTGGCAACGGATGGGGTTTGTGTCCGTAAGTCGGACACTCCTGTCGCCACATGGTTGGGGAAATTGCGGACAGGAGTGTCCGCTTTGCGGACAAGATAAGAATTGCTTGGTGATTCAAAACGCTTGCGGAAGGAAGAACGGACGGCGTATAAGATGAAAAGAAAAGCGGGCACCTTGCGATGCCCGCCCAACCCAAACAACCAAACGTACCTCCTTTCCGCCAAGAAGCTGGCGGTGCCTTTCCGCGGGGCGGCTCTTAACCGCCCCTGCCCGAAAAAACAGTTACGCGGTAAGAGACGATGTTTAGCCACGAATTGTTCAATATTTTTCTTGACCAAATTCAAGCTTCGCATTTGCAGAGCCTTAGCATCCCCTGCAGGTTGCGGATCGTGAAGGATTGGAGGGTTTCGGTTTGCTTTCGCTGCGGTTAATTTTGCTTATGCGCATCATTAATCTTAATCCAGCGGAAGACATCGGAGCGAGCGCGTGGTTCGTCGAGATCGAAGGCCATCGGTTGCTCATGGACGCCGGGACGCATCCCAAACGCGAGGGCTGCGCCAGCTTGCCGATGTACGATCTGGTCAAAGAAGAACATGTGGACGCAATCGCGATCAGCCATTGTCACCACGACCATGTGGGTTCGCTGCCGGTCGCATTGCGCTATTTTCCAAAGGCTCACGTGTTGATGAGTGAGCTCAGCTACTTCCTGGTCGAACGCGTGCTTCACAATTCGGTGAACGTCATGGTGCGGCAGCGCGATGAGCTGGGCATCAAGGAATATCCGCTCTATACCCACCCTGAAGTGGACGATCTCGCCTATCTCTTCCAAGGATACCGATACAACCGCGAGATTTCATGGGCGGCGTTTCATAAACTGGCCGCGGGTGGTTCCTCTCCGACCGTGGAATTCTACGATGCCGGCCATGCGCTCGGTTCGGCTGGAATTATGGTGCGCAGCCAGAAGGAAACGCTCTTCTACACCGGCGACGTCTGTTTCCAGGACCAGACCATTTTGAAAGGCGCTCGGTTCGAGGATGTGAAGGCCGACGTGTTGATCATGGAAACGACGCGTGGAAACCGCCCAACACCCGCCGGCTTCTCGCGCAGCAGCGAAGTCGAACGATTGGCTCAAGCCATCCAGCGTGTGCTCCAACGCAAAGGCTGCGTTCTCATCCCTGTTTTCGCGCTGGGCCGGACACAGGAGATTCTTGCGCAACTGGCCTTACTCATGCGCTCGGGCCAGATCAAGAACCAGCCCGTATATATTGGAGGTCTGGGCCGCGTCTTCACGGAGATTTACGATTTGGAAGCGCATCGCAGCCATCGGCAGCACACGAACTTGATGTTGACGGAAACGCTCAATCTGGTCGTGCTGGAGAAGGACCAGCTCACCAACATGAAGCTCGCGGGAGGGCGGCTCTTTGTGCTCACGGCGGGCATGATGAGCGAGAAAACAGCCGCGCACGATCTCGCGCTTCGAATGATCGGTGACGAACGGCAGGCAATTTTTTTTGTCGGTTATGCAGACCCCGACACGCCGGGAGGACGGCTCAAGGCCAGCAAGGCGGGCGAGACATTTCGCCTCAGCGACGGTGGAGGGGAAGTCACCAGGCGGTGCGAAGTACAGGACTTCGATTTAACCTCCCACGCGAACCGCGAAGAATTGTTGGAGTTCGTGAGCCAAGTCTCTCCGCGCGCCGTGCTGCTGGGGCATGGAGAAGAGAATGCGCGGCAATGGTTCGAGACGCAAATCCGCTCGCGTCACCCAAAGATGCGAATCTTCCAGCCAAAACCTGGAGTCGCAGTCGAGGTGTGAGAACTCGCCCGAAATTGCGCGGAAAGATATTTGTCCGCCGGTTTTACCGTGGCATACCGTCTGCGCACACGGGCCAAGTTGTCCTTATGCGTGGGGCGCGGCCTTCCAGGCCGCAGCAGCTTCGCCCACACATCGACTGCGGAGAAGAGCTGACAGGAGAATCGCGCCGCTGCGGCCTGGAAGACCGCGCGCCGAGCCAAACCTGTGCGGAAGTCCGCCCCGCAAATTCAGAAACGCAACGAACCTCTGCGGCCCGCGAGTTCCAAGCCCACGCTCACAAAAGTTCATTCAACCTCTGTTATTTCGAAGCCAATTCGCGGACGCGGATGTATCGAAGCGACAGAGGGAGACCGTGGTCCTGGAAACCGATGGAGCCGACCTTCGGACGTTTGGCGAGTTGGCCTTGCGCCAGGTCCACTTCATTCACGACTTCGCCATTGAGCACGACGCTTAGTTTGTCGGCCTTGCTGGTGATGTGGAATCTGTTCCATTCGCCGGCGGGCTTGGCGTTGCGCTTTTTCGGCGGAACACTGGGAATGATCCCGCCGCTGTCATGGTCATTGAGCGGACGGCTCGCAGGCTGGCTGGCGGAGTCGTAAATCTGCACTTCAATCCCTTGTGCGACTGGGTCGTTGACATCCGCGACGCGGAAGTAGAAGCCGCTGTTGCCGCCTTGTTGCACCATGTAATCGAATTGGATTTCAAAGTCGCCGTAGGTTTTCTTCGACCACAGGTAGGCGGACCAACGCGTCCAGCCCTTCTCACCGGGGCGCGGAGTGAGCGTCGCCACGCCGTCCTTGAGGGACCAATTGCCCGTCGTGTTCCAATGCTTCGAGAGATCACCTCCTTCAAGAAGGTTAATCCATCCGGCGCCTTGCGGTGAATCGTAAACGACCGCGGCCAAGGCAGTCCGCGCGGGTGGATCGAAGACGACGGCAGCGGAAACAGCGGCCGCCAGTGCGGTGGCAGCCAGGCTTAGGACGAAGCAGGATGAAGATGTGAGTTTCATAGATGTGATGAAGTTGTGTAGATGAGGTATCTACCACCCAAGAAGTCCCAATGGAAGCTCTGGTTTGGTGCCGAATCTTGGTCGTTCAGATTTGTTTCGGATTTGGGAATTCGGACTTCGGAATTGATTGTGGCTTCGCTCACCGCGGTATGACCGGCAACACGAGGTGCGATGGACGAGCCGCGTCGTGGTAGATCGTTTGAGTGGCCGTTTTCAGTTCGGTGTCGGTCCCGAAAGGCAGGCCGCTGTTCGGATTGCGGTCGAAACGCGGGAAGTTGCTGCTCGAGACTTCCACGCGGAGGCAGTGCCCGGGCTTGAATAAGTTGCTCGTCACCCACAGATCAATTTCGAAGCGCTCCACTTTGCCAGGTTCGAGGAGTTGGGGTTTGTCCATTCCGTTCCGGTAACGCGCACGGATGATTCCGTCGCAGAGATTGTAGGCTTTGCCGTCCGGATGAACGTCCACGAGTTTGGCCGTGAAGTCTGTGTCGCGCGCGGACGATGCGGCGTGCAGGATCATTTTCACCGGCCCTGTGACTTCGAGCGGTTGGTCAAGCGGCGCGCTCGTATAAACCAGCACGTCTTCGCGCTCCTCAATCTTGGCTTGGTCATAGGGGCCGGCGGTCGCGCCGACAAGGTTGTTGCCGCCGTGGCTGAGAACCGGATTGCTCGGATCGTACGTGAAAACGTCCGCCGGTTCGTCGCCGGATTTTTCCATCGCCAACTGGCCGTTCCCGCGAAGCGAATTCGCCTGGCCGCCGCTGTGCAGATAAGCGGGCGTGAACCGCGTCCGTTTGAGCGGCCACTCGTTCTCGCCGCGCCAGCGATTCTCGCCCATGACGAATAGGTAGCAAGCCGGCCAGTCCTGCACGCCGGTCTCGCGGCCTTTCAACCAATATTCGAACCACTGGAATTGCAGGTCGCCGATATTGAGCTTCGCCTCCGGGGCGAAGTCGATTTCGCCGACCTTTTGCACGCCTACGCCGTGAGCCCAAGGTCCCATGACGACGAACTGGTTGCGGCGCGCGTGCCGGTCCCGCGATTGCTCGCGCACGCGGTCCACAAGGTCGATCGTTGTTTTGGAAAAAATGTCATACCAGCCGCCAATGTTCAGAGCGGGCGCGGTCACTTCCCGATAGCGCCGGTCAATGCCGCGCTTCTTCCAGTAATCGTCGAAGGTGTTATGCCTAACCCAATCGTTAAGATAAGGAATCTTCTTCTCGAATTGATCGGCGAACGACTGCAATGGCAGATGCCGGTACGCGGCCTGCAACTTGTCGGGCGCCAGGGCCACTCCGCCCACGGCAGTGCCCCAGCCCATCAAGAGCGCCAGTTGAAACGCGCCGCCGGAATAGGCGAGATCGAACGCGTCCGCGAACGGCACGACGGGCACCATGCACTTGAGGTGCTGGCTGGCATTCGCCGCGGGAGCCCATTGCGTCCAGCCGACGTAGGAGCCGCCGGTGGTGCCGATGTCGCCGTTGCACCACGATTGTTTTCCGATCCATTCCTGGGTGTCGAAACCGTCTTCCACGTCATAGCGGAATGGGTCCCAAACGCCTGCGGACTTGCCTCTGCCGCGGCAATCTTGAAGCACCATGGCGTAACCGGCGGCGGTGTAACGTTTGGCGTCACTCCATTTTTCGTCGGGCCGGCCATAGGGTGTGCGCATGAGAATCACTGGGGAAGGCGCGTCCGTCTTGGGCCGGAAAATATGCGCGGCCAGCTTCGTGCCGTCGCGCATCGGGATCATCACGTCGCGTTCGACCAAGAAGCCAGGCTCTTGCCCGCGAGCTGAACCGATCAGAAGTGCCGCAGTCAGAACGGCGCCAAGAAACACGCGGAGAGGAAGGTTAGAAAGGTTGCTGTGCATGGGGCGACTTATAGGCCATTCGCCAATGCCTGGCGAAAGGATTTTGATCTCAGCGCCTCCCGATGCACCACAGATGCTTAAAAGTGCGAATGAAGATTTCGCCCTGGGAAATGGCAAGCGAGGCGTTGATGGTCTCGCCGCCTATCGAGTTCACGCCGAGCACTTCGAACTTCGGCTTGGCTCGCAACACGAACACGTCACCGGATTGAACCGGCACATAGATGCGATCTCGCACGAGAACCATTGAGGACCACGTGGCGCTGCGCCCGCTCGCGCTTTGCAGACGTTCTTCCCAGACGGTTTGGCCGGTGCGCAAATCGAGACATTCGGCGATCCCCACCTCGCTGACCGTGTAGAAATGGCCCTCGTGGATGACTCCCGATCCAATCCGGTTCCGAACCCGGTTGCGCAGCCAAACGCGATGGGTCTCGTCCACCGTCCCTTTGCCTCCGGGTTTCACAGCCAAAGCTCCCGCGACTGGTCCTCCGCCCATGGCAACGACGACGCCGTTCCCCCAAACCGGAGAAGCCTTGATGTGCGAGCCGAGCCCAGACGCGCTCCAATACTCGAGGCCGGTCATCGGGGGTGCGTGACGCGAAAGTAACCACTCTCGGTTACGCGATGGCTTTTATTTGCAAATAGTCACTATGGTAGGCGCGGCCCCAGCATTCATCCCACCGATTTCCCAATAACGCGCAACGCAGTTGCAG
>JACQWK010000336.1 GCA_016209525.1 Verrucomicrobiota bacterium | reverse complement strand
GCTGTTTGTGGCGGCGCTGTTTGCCGTGACCGCGTGTCCTCCGTTTGGACCCTTCTTCAGCGAATTGCTCATCGTGAAGAGCGCGTTCGCTACCGGGCACGGGTGGGCGGCGGCGTTCTTTCTGGGCTGTCTGCTGCTGGCATTCCTCGGCCTGACCCGGGTAGTATTTGCCATCGTCTATGGAAGGCCGCGCCAAGCCGCGCGCGTGATGGATCCGCGATTTCGAGAAACCCTCGCCGTGATTGTGCCCCCGGTGGTGTTGCTGCTGCTGGCCCTGGGGCTGGGGCTGGCCACACCAGACGTGCTGCGCGAGTCATGGACCGCGGCAGTCAAACAACTTTCTCCAACGCCATGAACCTCAACCCTTCCCTAGTGCTGGCTGAAGCGCTCGGCGAATGTGCGCTTGGGACGGACGGCGGGTTGTTGTTCCGCCGGCGCAAACGGCTGGCGAATGTCTTTTGTTTCGAGAAGCTGTGCAAAGAGGCCAACGAGATCGACACGCCGAAGTCGCCCGTAAATCTCGAAGACCCCGTCGTATTGCGCAACCTGTCCGAGCCGGACGCGGGCAAGATTCTCTACGATGCCTTCAAGTCCGCGATCAACGCCCTCACTGTTCAGGAAACCGGCACGACCCGCATTGAGGACCGCATTCGCTTGAAGGAAATGCGCCCATTCCGCACCGATTACCGTCCCTACTTGGACACGACCAAATCCATCTTCAACAAGACTGTCGGTGAACCGCACTCCGGCGGCTTTGAACTCCGGTTTGCCGCGATCCTGGAGGAAGCGCCCGATGTCCAGGCGTTCGCCAAGAACTACCTCGCCATTGGGTTCAAGCTGGATTACGTCAAGGCCAACAGCGACCTCGCCAACTACACCCCTGATTTCATCGTCCGCACCGGTGACCGGATGGTCTGGCTGGTGGAAACCAAAGGGCGCGCCGAACTCGACCTGCCGCAGAAAACGTCCCGGCTCAAGCAATGGTGCGAGGACGCCACCGCCGCCGAGGAAGACGGGCAACGTTACGACTTCGTTTTCGTGGATCAGAATGGTTTTGAGAAACACGCGCCGAAGAGTTTTGCCGTGCTTGCGGCGAGTTTCACGGAATACAAATCGCCATGAGCATCCCGATAAGAAAAGGAGCGGCCAGGGGCAAGAGCCTCGGGGCCGAACGGGTCGAACCCACACTGGTCGCTGGGAATACATTACCGCTTTGGCTCGAGATGCCAAACCTGAAAAGTGAGCCTGCCTGACGAAACCCCAACGCCTTTGCCCATCGTCCACCGCTTCATTGACGAGGTCGGCGACACGACTTTTTACGGCAAGGGCAAAGAGGTGAATCTGGGACAGGAAGGCGTCTCCCTGGTCTTTGGCATGAGCATAGTCAAGTTTGACCGACCGCTCGTGGAGGTGCGTTCGGAAATCCTCGCCCTCCAAAAGCAAGTCGAGGGTGACCCGTTGCTCAACACCATCCCCAGCGTCGTCAAGCGCGTGGACAAAGGCGGCTTCTTCTTCCACGCCTGCAAGGACTCGGACGATGTGCGGACCGTTTTCCTCCATTACTTGCGCGACCTGAAATGCGAGGCCGAGATCGTCATCGCCCGGAAGATTCACTCGCTCTTCGTCAACAAGCACCACGGCAAGGATGATGAGTTTTACGCGGACGTGCTGTCGCACCTGATCAAGAACCGCCTCAAGCAGCCCCGCCACATCGTCCTCAACATCGCCCAGCGCGGCTCAAGCACCCGCGCCAGGGTGCTTGACGAAGCGCTCGCCAAAGCCACGGGACGCGCGGGCAAACGCTTGGGATCAGACGACCTGAAAGCAGAAGTCGTGTTCAACGTCCAGACGCCGTTGCGCGAACCGCTGCTGGCCGTGCCTGACTATCTCGGCTGGGCCGTTCAGCGCGTTTTTGAAAAAGGCCAGACCCGTTACTACGATTACCTCCGGGAGAAAATCCGCCTTGTCGTTGACCTTTATGACTCGGAAAAATACCCCGGAAACCAGAACTATTACGACCATCACTGCAATCCCTTGACCACCCAAAATAAGATCGGCCCGCCATCCACCTGAGCGGGGTACCCCGCGACGCCATGAAGACGACTTTCAGTGGTAGCAGGCCAACGCAATTAACGCTCATAGCAAGCGCTTTGTAAACCAGCAAAATCGCCCATGCCCCGCTCTCACGACACCGACCGTTACGTACTGATCGCGGCCGAAAAGCGCGACTTCATCAAGCTCGTCAACGAGGGCAAGCCGCTCCCGGAGAAATACCGCTTCCTCCTCTTCGCCGACAAACGCGAGGTCGAACTCGTCTGGAATGGCAAGACCCGCGAAGTCTGCACCGCCATCCTTCCCTTCCAGACCCTCGAACACATTGACGAGCCGCGGAAGGAAAAGCGCGACGACGAGGAAGATGCTGCTCTTGACGCTGTGGCTCGGCTTGGCCACACATGACGTGGTGCGCGAGTCGTGGACCGCGGCGGTCCAGCAACTTTCTCCTAAGCGATGAAACTGAACCCGGCAGTCAACCACTCATTCACACTAATGGACACTAATCCTGAAGGAGTTCGACCGATTTTGGGTTTCATCCGCTGGGTGAGTTCAGGTGCCCCTTTTTCATTAGTGCTCATTAGTGTCCATTAGTGGTTTAGAAAAAACACCCTTTTCAACCGCTCGATTCAAAATGAACCGAACCACCCCGTTCGCCTTGCTGACCAACGGCAACGCCCTCCGGTGGGCCGATCTGCCCGAATGGCCCTTGCCGGAGTTTCTCCGAAATGTCGGTGATGAACTCGGCCGGGGTGAACGCCTGAGCAGTCTTTTTGGTGTGCCGGAAGACGGCCTGCCTGCCGCGCCGGGCACGGCGCAGGCAGGAGCGCTGCGGCTCGTCGCGGTGCTGGCCTTCGACGCCGGCAACACGCTGGCCGTCGGTCGCAGCCGGCCATTCTCCGGGTCCTTTCCCTCGCTCACTGCCACCCATTCCCAAGCGCACCTGTTCGAGCGCGAGATTTGGGAGCAGCACGGCGTGCGGCCCGAAAGTCATCCGTGGCTGAAAGCGGTGCGCCAAGACCACGGAGCCGGCCCCGCCATGGGCGACTTCTTCCGCGTGGACGGCCGCGAGATTCACGAAGTCGCTGTCGGACCCGTGCATGCGGGCATCATCGAGCCGGGCCATTTCCGTTTTCAGTGCGCCGGCGAGGAAGTGCTGCATCTCGAAATCGCTCTAGGCTACCAGCACCGCGGCATCGAGGAGGCCCTCGCGGGCGGTCCGCATCGAGCGACGGTTTATCAAATGGAAACCGCGGCTGGCGACACGACCATCGGCCACGCCACGGCTTATGCCAGCGCCCTGGAGGCCTTGGCCGGGAGTGAAG
>JACQWK010000362.1 GCA_016209525.1 Verrucomicrobiota bacterium | reverse complement strand
GAGCAAAATCGCCTCAGTCACGCACAGTCTGTGAGCGGCACCGACAAGAGCAAGGAATCAGCGAATCAGCAGATGAGAGGCAACCTCGATGTCGAGCGAAAGAAATGGAGCGGGTGAAGGGAATCGAACCCTCGTCTCAGGCTTGGGAAGCCCACGTTCTACCATTGAACCACACCCGCAACGATGCTGTGTCTAGCAAAAGCGCCGCCTCAACGCAATACAGCAATTTGGCGGCAGACCCTCTCCTCGCACTGGCCCGAACTCGACAACTTCTGTGGTTCTTAGCCACGGCCTGCTTGCGCCAACACTTCCTTGAGCGCCTTTAGGCATCGTTCGTTCTCCAAAGGCGTGCCAATCGAAATGCGAATCCATTCGGGCAATTGATAACCGCCCATCGGCCGCGTGATGATTCCGCGCTTTTGCAGCTCGAAGAAGAACCGTTGACCATCGCCGACTCGCACGAGAACGAAGTTGGCCGCGGAGGGCACAAATTCGAGCCTCAGTTCGCGGAACGCCTTTTCGAAAAATCTGATTCCGACGGCGTTATTCGCGCGGGTTCGGGCCAGATGGTCGTCATCGTCCAGCGCCGCCAGCGCCCCGGCTTGCACCAGGGAATTGATGTTGAAGGGCTGCCGGACCTTCTCGAGAATCGCGATCAGGTCCGGATGCCCGATTCCATATCCGAGGCGAAGCCCAGCCAATCCAAACACCTTGGAAAAGGTCCGCATCAGCAGCAGGTTCGATTTCGTGCCCGACCTGATCAACGGCAGCAAATCCACAGGGTCCTCCAGAAATTCCAAGTAGGCTTCATCCAACACCAGGAGTGCAGAAGGAGGAACTTCATTGACAACGCGCGTCACTTCCGCTCGAGGCGCAAGAGTGCCCGTCGGATTGTTCGGGTTGGCCACAAACACGACTCGTGTTTGAGGCGTGATCGCCGCGAGCATTGCCGGCAAATCGTGGCCGTAATTCTTCGCCGGGACGGTGATGAGATTCGCGCCGAACATCCGGGCCATGATCGGATAAATCGCAAAGCAATATTGCGACACGATGACATCCGCTCCCGGTTCCATGAGGGCATGGCCGACGAACTCAATGATTTCGTTGGAGCCGTTGCCCAGCACGATGTGATGCGGTTCGAGCCCCAGTTTTTCCGCGAGCCTCCGTTTCAGGTAAAACGCATTGCCGTCGGGATAAAGGTGAAGCTGATTCAACGCCTGGCGCATGGCCTGCAACGCCGCGGGCGAAGGTCCAAGCGGATTCTCGTTCGAGGCGAGTTTGATGATGTCGTGAGGCGGGAGGCCCATTTTGCGCGCCACCTCCTCGATGGGACGGCCCGGTTGATAGACGGGCAAGTTTCTCAAAGCCGGGTTGAACGGCAAGGACTTGGTCATAACGCTTTCACAATTCGGTTTGCGTCCACGTGCTTCGCGATCAGATCGCGGATCACGGAGATTTTTTCCGTTTCGTCCGGCCTGGTCTTCACAATCAAGTCGTGGACTTTGGAGGCGACGTTGTAAATGTCGTCGGGGACCAGCAGAACCGGGAAGGGCATGCGCTCGATGATTTTTGTCAGGCTCGGGTTGGGCCGCAAGCCGCCGGTCAGAATCACGCCGGCCAAGCCGTCGGCGGCGCCGAGCAGAGTGGTCGCCGCGGCCAGAATGATGTCTTCGCGGTCCCCGGAAGCAATGATCAGAACGCCTCGTTTGAAGTAGTTTGTGGCATTTTGGACACCCATGGCACCGATGACCACCTCGTCCACCAAATTGTGGATTTGGTCGGGGCGATTGAGGAGCTCGGCCTTCAGTTCGTCTTGAACGAACTCCATGGTCGGACGGGTCAAAATCGGCTGATGCGGGATGACGCCCAGCAAATCGAGCCCTCTCCGTTTCAAACCGCGGCGGGCGAAGTCGCCGATGTAATCGAGCCTTTCCGGGGTGACTTTGTTCAGGATTACTCCGATAATTTCCACGCCTTCGTTGTCGAATAATGCCTGGTTGAGCGCAACTTCATCGATAGGCCGGCCGATCCCCCCTTGGGTCACGATCACCACTTTGGCCTCCAGAATTTTTGCCACGCGCGCATTCGAAAGATCGAAGACCGAACCGACGCCGGCGTGTCCCGATCCTTCGCAGAGCACGAAATCCTTCTCCCAGGCCACGCGGTCGAAAGCCTTCTGAATCCGTTTCACGAGCGCATCGTAATTGGAAGACTGAAGGTACTTCCGGGTGAAATCCGGCTCGACCGCAATGGGGCTCATGTCCACCAAGGGGCAGTTCAACTGATAAACACGATCCATCAGAATCGTGTCCTCATCGATCTTCTGCTCATCGACTTGGACAAATCTCTGACCGACGGGTTTGATATAGCCAATCCGGGGATAAATACTCCGCAAGGCCGCCAGCAACCCGAGGGAAGTGGTAGTTTTGCCGTCGTTCTGACGAGTCGCGGCGATAAAGACGCGCGGCGTGACAGCATTCATCAGAACTCTCCCGGCAGCCGTCGCGCCACGTCCGGGTAGAGCAACTTGTAGGCGATGGATTGCACCCCGACGATGCCGGCGACACCGAGAATGTCATGGGCACTCGACCCGCGCGAAACATCGGCGGCGGGACGATCCAGTCCCAGCAGAATCTGTCCGTAAGCGTGGGCGCGCGCGATGTGCTGGATCAATTTGCTGCCGATGTTTCCGGCGTTCAGGTCTGGAAAAATCAGGACGTTGGCGCGCCCGGCCACTTTGCTTTCGGGAAGTTTCCGGGCCGCGATTTCGGGCACGAGGGCGGCGTCCAACTGGAGTTCCCCGTCGAAATCGGCTTCGAGCATTTTTTGTTTGGCCTTCTGCTCCGCCATCGCCGTGGCCGCTTGGACCTTGGCAATTGAAGGATGCGTCGCGCTGCCTTTGGTGGAGTACGACAGCATCGCCACGCGCGGCCGCACGCCCAACAACTGCCGGGCCAGTTGGGCGGTCGAGACGGCGACGTCCGCCAATTGATCGACGTTGGGTTCTGGGATCACGCCGCAATCCCCCATGAACAGCACCCCGTTCTCACCAAAACGCGTGTCTTCCACTTCCATGATCATGCAACTGGACGCCGTGGTGACCTGAGGGGCCACGCGGATGATTTGAAAGAGGGGACGCAGGACGCTCCCTGTGATCTCGTTGGTTCCCGAGACCAGTCCGTCGGCTTGGTTCATGGCCACCATCATCGCGCCAAAGTAATTCGGCCGGAGCATCACCTCCCGCGCTTCGGTCTCTTGGATGCCTTTGTGCCTCCGCAAGAGTTCGAGCCGCCGGACGAAGTTTTCCAATTCTTCGCTCTCGCCCGGATTGAGGATACGGACGCCTTCCAGGGAGACATTGATCAGTTCGGCCACTTCTTTGACCTTCGATCGATCTCCCAGCAAAATCGGAGCGCCCATTCGAAGCGAATGGAACTGCCGCGCCGCCTGCAAGACTCGCGGCTCGGTTCCCTCCGGGAAAACAATCCGCTTCGGGTGGCGCTGCAATTTTTCAATGACACTGCCGATGAATCGCATGGGGCTCTAGGGTAAGGGCTGACGGAGAAACTGCAACTGTGTCAGTGACTCCTGGGTTTGATCGTCCGGGACTCGGGCACACCGTCGCTGATGAAATCGATCCCGACCTCCTTGGAGCCCGCGGCTTCGACCGCCTCGCGAAATTCCTGCGGCGTCCTGACCCGTTTCTGACCGACTTGCGTAATGATATCACCCGGTTTGAGTCTGACGAGCGCGGCCGGGCTTTCCGGTTGCACGTCCGTCACCACGACGCCCTTCGCTTTTTTCACGCCGTATTTCTTGGCCAGTTCGTCCGTCAGCGTTTGCACGGTCAGGCCGAACGGCGGCGTCCGATCCGATTCTGACGGCTCCGATCGCTTGGCCAGCGCGGGCGCTTCCTCGGGCCAAGCTTCGGTGCGGACTTCGATCTTGAGGGTCTCCGAGCCTCCTGAGGGATCGAGACGGACCACATCCAGCAAGATCGAACTGCCAATCTTTTTGGCGCGGATGGCGTCCCTGAGTTCCTGCACATTCGTCACGGGCTGGCCTTCGACCGAGGTGATGATGTCATTTTCCTTCAGCTCCGATTTGAAAGCCGGGCCGTTGGTCTGGATCTGAGTGACCACCAGGCCGTGACTCAAGCCCTTCACGATCTTGCGCGGCTTCAATTCCCGCAGCGCGCCCGTGCCGATGCCGAGCCAAGCCCGGGCCACTTTGCCGTCGCTGATCAATTGTTCGGCGATGTTCTTGGCTCGGTTGATGGGGACCGCGAAGCCGATTCCCGTGCCGATGCCGGACACCATCGTATTGACGCCAATGACTTCTCCGCGAATGTTCACGAGCGGGCCGCCGCTGTTGCCTGGATTGATGCTGGCATCGGTCTGGATGAAGTCCTGGTCCATCTTCGCGCCCAGCGAGTTCTGGCCGAAGCTTGGAATGACCTGCTGACGGCCTTTGGCGCTCACATGCCCGAACGTAACGCTGTAGTCCAAAACGAACGGAGCGCCAATGGCGATGGCGAATTCTCCGACGCGCGTTTTGGCCGAGTCTCCCAGTTTGGCGATCACCAAGTCCTTCGCGTCAATCTTGATGACCGCAATGTCCGACTGAGGATCCGTCCACGAGCCGACGGTCTCGAACTCTCGGCCGTCTTTGAAGCGGACCCGGATTTTCTCCGCGTCCTGCACCACATGGGTATTGGTCAAGATGTAACCATCGCCGCGGATGACGATACCGGAACCGCTCCCGTTGAAGTCGGGTTCGGCATCCGGAGCCGTTTCCTTCCGCCGTTTCTCCCGTTTCTCCCACTCTTCTTCGATCTGCTGGCGGACATCGGGCGGAAGCGATTCCCACAGAGGATTACCTTGATGCAGACGCCTCACGTCACGAGTTTGCGCGACTTCGATGACGACCACGGCGGGTGAGACGGAATCGGCCACCTGGACGAACGCCTCGTTCAGTTGCTGCGCGAAATCGAGCGCGGTCGGAACATCCTTCGCCTGCGTCCACGGGAAGCCGGCCAGGAACGCCAGTACGATGGCGAGTCGAATTCCGTAGCCGGAGGCCTTCCGAGCCGTGCGAATGTTTGTTTTCATGGTCGGCATCATCGTTCAGTTTCGCAGCCAGAACAACACTCAAATGGATCGGTTCAGCGGATTGACTTGCTCATTTTGGCCCGATAACGTGGCCGAAGAAAGTCAGAGACGAATGCTCGAAGTCATTGAAAAACTGCTCGTGCTCCAAGACCGCGACCGCTTGATCCTTCGCGTCCGGAGTGAATTGAACGGCCTCGGACCGGAGCGGCAGGCCCTCCAAGTCCGCGGCAACTCGACTCAGGCCGCCTTGGAGGGCGCGAAGTTGAGGATCAAGCAACTCGAAAGCGACCGGAAGCGGCTCGAATTGGAGGTGGAAGGGAAGAAACAGCTCATTGAGAGATACTCGATCCAGCAATTTCAAACGAAGAAGAATGACGAGTATCGCGCGCTGGCCCATGAAATTGAGACGTGCAAGACTGCGATCGTGGAATTGGAGGACCAGGAGTTGGACTTGATGGAGCAAGCCGAACACGTTCAGAAGGAGGTGGCGGCCGCCGCGCAAGCCGCCGCCGAGATGAAGAAACTCGTGGATCAAAAGACGGCGGAGCTGGCCGCGAGGGAACAGAATCTGAAAAAGCAACTCGCCGATCTCGAAGCGAATTATGACCAGCTCTCCACAGGAATCGGCGAGACGGTGCTGGCGCGCTACCAACGCCTCCGGAAACAGCGCGGAGACAAAACCGTCGTGGGCATCGAGCACAGCGTGTGCGGCGGCTGCCACATGAAACTGCCCACCCACATCGTCATCTCCTGTCAGGCGCAGCAGGACTTGGTCACGTGCCCGAATTGCGGGCGCATGCTCTACTACGCGCGGCACATGGATTTGGCGGTGGTTGATTGACGCGAGCGTGGGACCGCAAGGCCCACGGATAGGATATTCATCCGGCCCGTTCTGGGGTCTTCTCCCCAGCTCTCCAGACTGTCCCACCGCCCGGCGTCCCGCTGGCTTTCCTCAACACTAAGTTCTCAGCTCCGCGATGGCGCACCTCTGCGATGACCTCCCGATCTCGCACTTGTGCGAAGGCTTTCAAATCGATGATCCGGCACAGCGTCTGCTAATAGGCGCACCGGTAGCGTGAACGGGGACGAGTCTCTAGCCAACCCCGCGAAAGCGGGAGCCAGTTAGGAAGCTGCTATGAAAACTGTGTTTGTCACTTTGGTGGCAATGTTGGTCTCCGTCAGAGCCTACGGGCAAGGAGCGATCTTCTTTAATAACCGCATCACGGATGTCGTGGATGCCAGAGTTCTGCTCCCTGATGGCTCAGGGGTGGGCGAAGGGTGGTCGGCACAACTCTACGCCGGAGCCGAGGGCACTGCGGTCGCCGATCTCACGCCGCTGAGTCCACGCACCACCTTCCGGCTCACCAGCCCGCTGACTCGGGGTTATGTGAACCCTTTGGACGTCGTTGTGCCAGGGCTGCCGCCGGGCAGCCAGGCGGTCGTTGTCATGCGTGCGTTCAACGGAGCCACATATGAATCCTCTCCGCTTCGTGGCGAATCTCCACCCATTACGATAGTTCTGGGTGGGGATAAATACCCACCGGCAAATATGGTTGGATTGCAGAGTTTCACCGTTGGAAACAACCTTGATGTCTTTGCCGTGACTGCCTCCGCCGGCGCCAACGGCACAGTCAGCCCCGCCCATGCGACCCGGGTGAGGGGTGAAAGCTTGACGATCATCGCAATTCCGGAAACGAACTTCACGGTGGATCGATGGTCGGTGGACGGCACGGTGGTGCAGGAAGGCGGCATCACTTACACTCTCACCAACATTCAAGTAAATCACGCCGTTGCCGTGACCTTCAAAGTTTTTTCCAACGGCGGCGGAACTGTCACCTTCAACAACTACATACCGGGAGTTGTGGATGCGAGAGTGCGTCATCCGGATGGAACGGGAGTGGGAGCCGGATGGACGGCGCAGTTGTACGGCGGGCCCGAAGGAACGCCGACGGAATTGCTCAAGCCGCTCTCCCCGACCACGACGTTCCGTCTCAGCAGCGAGAGCACCTTCGGTTACGTGAATCCGGTCGAAGTGGCGGTGCCCGGCGTGTCACCGAGCGCCAAAGCCACTCTGGCCATGAGAGTCTTTCAAGGCGCCAATTTTGAAACGGCTGGGTTCCGCGGCGAATCCGCTCCAATAACGATCGTCGTTGGCGGCGGCGTCTTTACTCCTGCGAACCTCGCCGGTCTGCAAAGTTTCAAGGTCAATGGCCCTGTCTTCACGATCACGGCCTCCGCCGGAGCGCATGGTTCGATTTCGCCCAGCGGGACTTTCAGCAAATTCCAGGGCGAGAGCCAGGCGTTCATCGCCGTGCCCGACGCCAATTACACCGTGGATGAGTGGACGGTCGATGGACGTCCAGTGCAGACGGGCGGGACCGCTTTTACATTCGCGAAAATCCAAGCGAACGCATCTGTGGCCGTGAGCTTCAAATTGGCATCGCTCGATGGCTTGGTCGTTTTCAGCAATTACATTCCTGGCCTGATCGATGCCCGCGTGCTCCTGGCGAGTGGCGCGGGCGCGGGCGCGGGTTGGACCGCCCAGCTTTATGGCGGGCCGGAGGGAACGGCCGTGTCGGATCTGAAGAGGCTTTACCCAACAACGACGTTTCGGACCTCCAGCGAAGCCACTCTCGGGTACGTCAATGCCGTCGATGTTTCGGTGCCGGGAGTGTCTCCCAGCCGCAAAGCCATTCTGGTCATGCGCGTGTATAATGGCGCCACCTACGAAACGTCCGCCACGAAGGGCGAATCGGCTCCCGTCACCGTCACCCTGGGAGGCGGACTCTTGCCGGCCGCGAATTTGGAAGGTTTGCAGGGTTTCACATTACCGGCCGAACCGCCCCCGCCAACCACCGCCGGCACAGTCACGTTCAACAACCGCGTGCCGGGTGAAGTCGAGGCCAGTGTGCTCTTGCCGGATGGATCGGGCGCCGGTTTGGGTTACACAGCCCAACTGTACGGCGGCCCGGAAGGCGGGCAACTGGTCCCGTTGCATCCCACCACAACGTTCCGGACCAGCAGTGCCGCCGCTTATGGCTACGTCGAACCGGTTGTCATCTCGGTGAACGGGCTCCCACCCGGCGCTCGAGCGAACCTGGTCATGGTAGCCTACCTCGGCGCTTCGCTCGAAAGCGCGGTCGTGTACGGCCAATCTAAACCGATCACCGTGACCTTGGGCGGAGGCACTCTTCCGCCTGCGAATCTGACCGGCTTGACCGGGTTCACGGTGACAAGCCGGATTCCGGTCATTGTCCGTCAACCTTTGAGCCAGACGGCACGAGTCGGCAGTAGTGTCACATTCAACGTTGTGGCCAGCGGCGCGGAACCGTTGACGTATCAGTGGCGATTTGGTGGCGACGCCATTCTCGGCGCAACCTCCTCTTCCTATACCCTCAGCAATGTCCAACTCAGTCAGGCCGGCTCGTACACCGTGGCGGTGCGAAACTCCTACGGCGTTGTCACCAGTGCCTCCGCCACTCTGACGGTCGTCAGTGGATCAGCGAAGGGCGATTTCAATTCAGACGGTTTGGCGGATCTCCTCTTTCAGAACGAGGACGGCTTCCTGGCCATTTGGTTCATGGACGGAGCCAGCATGAAATCCGCAAGCCTGTTAACGCCGAATCATGTGCGCGACGAACAGTGGCGCATCGTCGGCGCCGGAAACTTTAATGCCGATGCGCATGAGGACATCTTGTTCCAGCACAAGGAAGGGACCTTGGCCGTTTGGCACATGGAGGGAACCCGGCTGCGTTCGGGTGCGTTCCTCGATCCGATGGATCCAGGCGACGAGGATTGGCGCGTCGTCGGCACCGGAGACTTCGATCAAGATGGCCACGTGGACCTCCTCTTCCAGCACAAGGATGCGACTCTGGCCGTGTGGTACATGGACGGCCTGAAAGTCGCGTCCGGAGAGTTTCTCAAACCCGACCGCACCGGTGACGAAGAATGGCGCGTGGCCGGCGCGGGCGACTTCAACGCCGACGGCAAGGTCGATCTGATTTTTCAGCACGAGGATGGCAGCCTGGCCTACTGGTATCTCGACGGCGTCAAGCTCATCGAATCCGGGCTGCTCAGGCCGCACGATCCTCGCGACAAACGTTGGCGCGTGGCGAGCGTGGCGGACCTGAACCACGACGGAAGGCCGGACCTCGTGTTCCAGCACAAAGGAGATGGAGCCCTAGCGGCGTGGTTCATGAATGGAATTCAACTATCGTCCGCGCAACTCCTGCGGCCCTCCCGGCCGGGCGGCTCGTGGGCACTCGTAGCACCTTAGGTTCAGACCAGCGCAATAATGAACCGACAAAGTGGGGCGCCCGTTCCGGGCGCTCCACGGCGTTTTTAGCACTACAGCGACACCTTGCTTTGGCGCGCGGCCTTCCAGGCCGCAGCGGCCGGGAGCGGTCGGCGGGATCGTAGGACAGACCGAGCGTATGGCCCAAGCGGGCGCGCTGCGGCCTGGAAGGCCGCGCGCCACAATCGATGTGCCGCCATGGTGTTAGGCTCAAGGACTCCCGATTCCCCACAGGCAATTCTACCGAGTCAAGCAGGCCAGTATCCTTGCAGACTTTTGTTGCAACTGCAACAAAAGGTTGCAGGGATGAAAATCGTTTGGAAAATTCGGTTTGGCAAGGTTTCATCTCCGTTTAATGAAGTCATTGAAAGGCGCCCTGATTGGCGCGGGCTACTTTGCCGGGTTTCAGGCCGAGGCCTGGAATCGCATCACGGGAGCTCGCATCGTTGCGGTTGCGGATACTCTTCCGGATCGCGCGCAACAGTTCGCCTCGCAGTGGAATATCCCGAACGCCTACACCGACGCGGCAGAGATGTTAGCGAATGAAAAACCAGACTTCGTGGACATTGCCACGCGGCCGCAATCCCATCTGGAGCTGGTGAAGTTGGCGGCTGCGCATGGAGCACACGCGATTTGCCAAAAGCCGATGGCGCCGACGTGGGAAGAATGCCTGGCCATGGTCAAGGTCTGCCGCGAGGCCAAGGTGCAGTTGCTGATTCATGAGAATTGGCGCTGGCAACCTTGGTACCGCGAGATCAAACGCTTGCTGGAACGCGGCAGGCTTGGCCAGCCGTTTCACGTCGCATTCCACATGCGCACCGGAGACGGTCGAGGCGGCCAACCCTACACGGTGCAGCCGTATTTCCGGGAAATGCCGCGCTTCATCCTCTACGAAGTGGTCGTGCATTTCATCGACACCTTTCGATTTCTCCTCGGAGAAGTGTCCTCCGTCTTCTGTCAGATCGGACGGGTCAATCCGGTGATCCAGGGCGAGGACTACGCTTTGGTTCAACTTAAGTTCCACACCGGGCCTCACGGACTCATCGACGCGAATCGAATCAGCGGACGGTTCCCGGTGGACTTGGCCTTGGGAACTTTTCGGCTCGAAGGCGACGGAGCGACGATCCGCTTGTCGCCGGACGGCCAGCTCTGGTTGACCGAGTATGGGAAGGACGAAGTCCGGCATGAGTTCCCAACGACGGAGCAAGGGTACAAGGGGGACAGCGTGATGGCGACTCAAGAACACATCGTGAACTGCCTGAACACTGGCCAACCCAGCGAAAGCGAAGGCGAAGAGTACCTGAAAACCGTGGCTGTCGTTTTTGCTTGTTACCGCTCCGCGGAGAACCAACAAACGGTCGCTCCGGCGGACTGGCTGATCGCCAAATGATTTTGAATCCGCCGAGTCACACCGCTAAACGTCCACGCGCGGCCGCAATCGAAGCGCATTCCCAGCTCGTCATCACGGCCCTCTGCCTGGGGCTGGGGGTCTTGCCGAACCAATTGGCCGCTCAGAACCAGGAGTTCTTGTCGCTCCAGACTCACTTTGAGCGCGTGATTAGCACTCGATCCCATGCCGTCTTCGACGGGATTGAGGATGTCGCGCAGTGGGAGGAACGCAAACGCCAAACCAGGTCCGCCCTGGCGCGAATGCTGTGGCACGACCGCCGTTGGCCCGACAGCCCGCCGCCCTCGAGGATCACCGCGCGCGTGGAGCACGCGAAGTACACCATCGAAAACCTGGTTCTCGAAAGTGCGCCCAAGCTTTACGCGACGGCAAACCTCTACCTGCCGCGCTCCGCCCGGAAGCCGTTTCCAGTCATCCTTTATCAATGCGGTCATGCCGGCAAAGACAAATACGCCCGGCACGGCGCTTGGTTTGCCGCCAGGGGCATTGCGGTGCTGATCCTGGACAACATCGAGATGGCCGAGCTCGAATTCACTCATCACGGAGTTTACTCCCACGGCTGGTTCCACTGGTACAGCCGTGGCTTTTCGCCGCTCGCGGTGGAGTTGCTGAACGCGAAGCGCGCGCTGGACTATCTGTGCAGCCGCGCGGATCTCGACCGCAGCCGAATCGGCGCTACGGGGAGATCCGGCGGCGGGATGACGACCTTCTTTCTGGCTGCCATTGATGACCGAGTTGCGGCCGCCGCTCCAGTCTCCGGAACCCTCTCGACCGAAGGGTGGGTCAAGCAACGGCTCACCTCCGCCCATTGCGATTGCCAGTATCCGGTGAACAGCTACGGCTTGCTCTACTCGGAAATCGGAGCGCTCATCGCGCCTCGGATCCAACTCCTCTGCAACGCCGATGCGGACCGCGGCTTTCCGATGGACGCGTTCAACGAAATGGTGGCCAAGATGCGCGAAATCTATCGGCTCCACGACGCCGACGCGGCTCTCCGTACGGCGGTGGCCCGCGGTGGACACGCGGACACCGAGACAATGCGACTTCCGGTTTACTCGTTTTTCCTGAAAGAATTTCTCGGTATCGACGTGCCTGTTACCGCCGAAGGCCCGGTCGATGATCCCTCCGCCAATGAACTTGTGTGCTTCCGTGATGGGCTTCCGCTCGACGAACGATTGAGCCGGATCGACGAAGAGTTGATAGCCACTTACGCATATTCGCCGGCGCCGGCGTCCGCGCAGGATCGAGAAACGAGAATCAAGGAGCTCACCGGCCAGTTGCGCCACGAGGTGTTCAGCTTCTTCCCGAAAACCGCCGCTCCACTCCGACCCGTCTGGAACGAAACCATCGATCTCCAAGGCCGGACCATCAAGAAGGTCGGCTTCCGTTCCTTCGAAGATCTGACCGTCCGCGGGGTCTATTCGCTTCCGGCCAGTCCGGGCACACGGGCTAAGCTGCCGGGCGTGCTTGTGGTGGACCACCGAAAGGGGATTCCGGTTTGGGGAAACGAACAGCCTCTGGAACGGATTCGCTGGGGCGACCGCGCGGTCCTCGTCATCGAAACGCTCGACCGGGGCAGCCGCGCGCTCGAACAGAATCTTCGGAGTTTCAGCGATGACGATCTGCTGCACCACATGAAGCGGCAGGCAATGGTGGCGGGCACAACGCTCGAATCGATGCAGGTGTATGAGATTCTTCGCTCGCTGGAATTCCTCCGGTCACAACCGGAAGTCGATCGGGCGAGAATTACCATTGTGGGCCGAGGAGAGACGGGCATTAACGGCCTGTACGCCGCTCTGTTGGATGGAGAGGTCGATAAAGTTGTTCTGGCCTCGCCTCCGGAGTCGCACAGACTGGGACCGCATTATCTCGGAATCTTGAAATTCACAGACATCCCGGAAGTGATCGTGCTGATGGGAGACAAGTTAAAGCTTTATGGTGAGATTGCGCCGACGCTCCGGTCAACGATTGCCATGGCGGGGCTGGAAAAAGTCGTGCTTGGTGTATCCCTGGCGGATTTCCTCCGTTAGCGTTTGTCTGAAAACTGGATGGCACGGTCTTCAGGTCGCTTGAGGGTGCGCCAGATGCGGATCGACGCATCCTGACACCGCCACCGTGATGGTAGGGACGGCGCGGCTGCGCTGTCCGCGCCGTGTTCAGCAGCGCAACTGGAACGTCTATGTTGGCTGCGGGATTTAAGTTCCGCCCGCTGCACGCGGGCGGGGACGCCGGAAGCCCGGCGTCCCTACCATCCAGTGGCAGTGTCAAGATGCGACCAGACGAGATCGGCGCGACGAATTGTGCTTGCCGCCCTCGCTGCCTCCGAATCAAATCACGGCATGAAATTCCTGCACCTCCGGCGTTTGTTCGCCGGCTTCGTGGCTTGTTGTGTTTTCGCGCTCGGGTTTGCTTCCTTGCAGGCCCAGACGGAGAAGCTGTCCACCAATTACGTCCTCACCATCGCGACAGAGCGGTCCGAGGCAATTTACAGGCGAGGCGACACGGTCGCGTTCATGGCCAAGCTCCTCCTCGACCAACACCCAGTACCGGACGCGGAAGTGCAATGGACAATTTCCAAGGATGGCGTGCCGCCGACCAAGTCGGGCAAGCTGAAACTGACGGACGGCACCGGATCGGTGACGGGCCAGCTTGACGAACCAGGATTCCTCCAATGCCGAGTCACCTTTCGCTCGCCGTCGGGAAAAACAGTGACGGCCGTCGCGGGGGCCGGCATCGATCCGCTTCAGATCAAGCCGAGCCTTCCCGTGCCGGCAGATTTTGACGCGTTTTGGACCGAGCAGAAAAGCGAACTTGCCGGCGTGCCGGTCAATCCGAGGCTCACGCCGATCCCGTTCCAGCAGTCCGGAGTTGATTGTTTTGATCTTCAGGCGGATTGCGTCGGGGCCCCTGTGTCCGGGTATTTCGCCAAGCCTGCCGGAGCTGCGCCGAAGAGCCTGCCGATCATTCTCACCGTGCATGGTGCCGGCGTGAGAAGTTCGAGTTTGAGCGGCGCGGCGGGTTGGGCCAAGCAGGGATTTCTGGCGCTCGACATCAACGCCCACGGAATCCCGAATGGAAGGCCGGAGCCATTCTACACCGATCTGGCCAACGGCGAGTTGAGAGATTACCGCTTTCGCGGGCGCGAATCGCGGGAGACCGTCTATTTTCGCGGCATGTTCCTGCGGTTGGTGCGCGCCCTGGATTTTCTGACGACGAAGCCTGAATGGGACGGCCGCACGGTCGTCGTCCACGGCAGCAGTCAAGGCGGCGCCCAGTCCATTGTGGCCGCCGGACTGGACGCGCGCGTGACGTTCTTTGCCGCCGGGGTTCCAGCCATGTGCGACCACACCGGAGTGGCGGTCGGCCGCGTCAACGGCTGGCCCAAGTTGGTTCCGAACGGTCCCGACGGCAAACCTGACCCGAAGGTGCTGGAAGCCGCGCGATATTACGATGCGATGAATTTTGCGACGCGGACCAAGGCTGCAGGCATTTTGACGGTCGGCTTCATTGACACGACCTGTCCACCCACAAGCGTCTATGCCGCTTACAACGCGCTGGCCGGCGAGAAGGAGATTTTCAACGACCCGCCCAGCGTCCATACGGTTTCTCCGAAAGCAGGCCAAGCCATGCGCAGCGCCATCCTCAAGCACGTCGAGCAGATGAAGAGATCGAAATGACGGGCTTGGTTTTGGAGCACTGCGTTATCGCGGCAGACTGCGATAGGCGTCTGCCAGGAGGGTGATGGGATGAACCACGCGGAGCCTCCCGCCTTGCCGTTTGGCCCCATTGATGATTTGCAGCAAGCATCCTGGATTCCCGGTTGCAACCACATCCGCGCCCGTGGTTTTGATCTGCTTGAGTTTGCGTTCCAGGAGTTCGTTGGCCATTTCTGGTTGAATGAGATTGTAAATGCCCGCACTGCCGCAACACCAAGTGCTTTCGGGCAACTCGACGAGTTTTAAGTTCGGAATAGCCCGCAAGACTTGGCGAGGTTGCGAGGTAATCTTTTGGCCATGGCAGAGGTGGCAAGCTTCGTGATAGGTCACTGTTCGCTCGGAGCCGTTGGACGCCGGCGGCGGGTCAATCCCGATCTCCGCCAGCCACTCGTGAATATCCTTGATCTTCGCGTCCCAGAGTTCCGCCCGGCGCAAGTAGGCGGGCTCGTTCTGCAACAACTTCGAATAGTGTTTCAAGTGCGATCCGCAACCTGCCGCGTTCGTGATGATGGCGTCGAACTTCTCGGGTGGAAACTGGTCGATCTGTTTCTTGGCGAGGCGCCGGGCCAGTTCCAATTCTCCGTTGTGCGCGTGCAGCGAGCCGCAGCAGAGTTGTTCCGGCGGCGTCGAAACGTCGCATCCATTCCGAGTTAATACCTCGCTGGTGTCACGGTTCACATCGCTGAAAATCAGATCCTGCGCGCAGCCGGTCAGCAGGGCCACATGGAAGCGGGCCTTTCCGATGGCGGGAGTGAACGGTTCGATCAAGTCTGCTGAAAACCGAGGCTGAATCGCCGGCGTCATGGCTTCCAGTTCACGCAAACGATTCGGGAGCAACCGGAGCAGCCCGCTGCGCCGCACGAAGGATTGAAGGCCAAGGCGTTGATACAACCGAAGCGCCCGACCGACCCATTGCAGCCGATGCAAATCCATGAACAGCCATCGCAGAGTGAAATCTCGGATCAAGCTGCGCTTCGGAGAGTACAGCACGCCGCTGGCCTCGGCTTCGGCGCGGGCGTGTTCGAAAAGCTCGGCGTAATTGACTCCGGCCGGACAAGCCGTCATGCAGGCGAGGCAGCCCAGGCAGAAATACATTTCTTCCGCGAACGCGCGGCTGGGTTCGAGCCGGTCGTCCGCGATGGCTCGCATCAGGGAGATGCGTCCGCGCGGGCTGTTGCGCTCGTTTTTCGTCGCGTCGTAGGTGGGGCACGTCGGCAGGCAAAGCCCGCAATGCATGCATTGCTGCACGACGGAGTAGTCGAGATTTTTCAGGGGCGCGTCTGAAAGCATCGGTCCAGGGGGGCAAATTCAATAAACTTCATCGTGTTTTCCGACATCCGTGAAAACTGCTTTTCGGTCTCCAGCGAAGAAGAAAACCACCCGCATGTCGTGGCCGATACTGAAACTCCATATCTCGCGGAGATCTCCCGAAAGTTTGTGCGTTCTCAAGCGAGGATCGTGAGGGTTCTGCAGAAAGATTCTGACCTGCTGCCAGTATTTTGCCTCGAGCTCTTGATCGACCGCGATTCGCTTCCGAAACGTCCGGCGGAACGACGTGCTGAAGGCAATTTCCATCAGTGGCTCGCGAGTTCGGACTTGAGTTGACCAATTTTTCCGGAAAAGGTCAGGCGTCGAGACTTCAATTCCTCACGGCTCTGCCGGTAGTTTTCCAGCATTTGCCGCCGACGCTCCTGAATCAGCGCTTTTTCGAGCAGGAACCTGAGTTCCTCCTTTTCTTCTTGGGGCCGAGACCGAATCTGCTCCACTAGGTTTGCAAAACTCGTTTTCATAGATGGCTTGTCTGATTCGCCGGTTCTTCCGCGGGCAACACGAGCCCGATGCTAGCAATGATCTCGTTCGCGTCCTAATCAAAAATCTTTCCCGGATTCAATACCGCATTGGGATCGAGCGCCCGCCGCAGTTCTCGCATCACGCGCATTTGGGCGTCGCCGGCAAACTTCGGGAGGAATCCCTTTTTGGCGATGCCAATGCCGTGTTCGCCGGTAATCGTGCCGCCGAGCCGAATCGCTTCCTCGAAGATTTCCCTAAAGGCTTGCTCGACCCGATGCATCTCGTCTTGATTGCGCTCATCGGTCAGGAAGGTCGGGTGAAGATTGCCGTCGCCCATGTGGCCAAAAGTGCCGATCTTGAGTTTGTGCCTTCTGGCCACGGCCTCGACGAAGCGAATCATCTTGGCTAGTTCGCTCCGCGGCACTGTTGCATCCTCCAGAATCGTGGTCGGCGCCACGCGGGCGAGAGCTGAGAAGGCGGTGCGCCGCGCGCTCGCCAGTTTGTTGGCTTCCGCTTCGTCCTTGGCCACGCGGAGTTCGAGACAGCCTTTTTCCCGGCAGATGTTTTGCATCTGGGTGGCTTCTTCAGCGACCGCCGCCGGGTGTCCATCGGTTTCCATCAACAACAGCGCCTCGCAATCCAAAGGCAATCCGATCTTGGCGTAGTCCTCGACGCAGTGAATCGTCATCCGATCGAGGAATTCCAGCGTGCAAGGAATGATCTGCGCGGCGATGATCGCGGACACGGCTTCGGCGGCTTGGTCCATGTGGGCGAAGGTCGCGACCATGGTTCGTTTGGCCTGCGGCTTGGGAATGAGGCGAAGCAGCACCTTGGTGATGACGCCGAGCGTGCCTTCGGAGCCGATGAACAGGTCCTTTAAGGAGTAGCCGGCCACATCTTTGACGCATTTGTTGCCGGTCCATAGGATCTCGCCGTTCGGGAGAACAACTTCAAGTCCCATGACATAATTGCGCGTGATCCCATACTTGAGCCCGCGCAACCCGCCGGAGTTCTCCGCCACGTTGCCGCCGATGGTGGATATTTTCATGGAACCCGGATCGGGTGGGTAGAACAGTCCAGCGGCTGATGCGGCGTCGGCAATCTGCAAAGTCGTGACGCCGGCTTCAACGAGCATCGTGAGATTTGCGCGGTCGAGGTCGAGAATACGGCCCATCTTCACAGTGCAAAGGACCGTGCAGCCGGGGATCGGCAGGCTCCCTCCGCTCAAGCCGGTCCCGGAGCCGCGCGTGACCACGGGGGTTCTGGCTTCGTTGGCGAACTTGAGCACTGAGGCGACTTCTTCGGTCGTGTGAGCGAAGACAACGCAGCCCGGCAATTGTTGCATTGCAGCCGTGCCGTCGAAGGAATAAGGGATCAAATCCTCCTTCGCTGTCAAAACATTGGCGGGGCCCAGGATCGATTGGAGCCGGCCTGTGATCTCACTTGTGAGCTCGTGCATGCTTGCGGCATAAAATGGCTACGGAGGGCGGCAGGCAAGAAATTAAATGGCCAAGGACGAGCCGAGTGGCGCCTGGAGTCATTGAAGAACTCCGGCGCTCGAGTTGTGCGGTCGTGGCATTCCCCTCACCCTGACCCTCTTCCCAAGGAGAGGGAATGGCTATTCCCGTCTCCGGTTAATCAGGAACCGCTGGCTTTTGCGCGCGCTGTGGACGGTTCTCTCTCTCCCCTGGGGAGAGGGCCGGGGTGCACTCCTGTTGAATTAAGAATGAATTCGATTCCATCCCGAGCAAGTCTTGCTCTTACTCTTACTCGTAATCTTAATCTCTCCAGGGAGTTCCGTAGTAAGAGTAAGAGCACGATTAAGAGCAAGAAGCGGCCGGTTGACCTTAATTCAACAGCAGTGGGGCCGGGGTGAGGGGGAAAGAGGCCAACTACATTCCGTGGACATCGAACGGTCGCCTCGAGGTCTTATGGTGGGAACTGCGAGATTTGGCATCACTGATTGACGTGCACGACCTGGGCTGGAGGAAAACCGTTGAACCACGTTGCCGATGCGTTGCTGTAGGCGCCGATGTTTTCTGAATAAACCAGGTCCTCAATTTCCAGTTCCGGCAGCTCTTCCGATTGCGAGATGGTATCCAGTCCGTCACAGGTCTGGCCGAACACGGCGCAAACCTCGGTTTTGCCCTTCTTGAACGCTTTGAGGTGGTACTGGCAATGGTCGAAAATGATACCGGAAAACGTGTGATAGACACTGTCGTCGATGAAGTAGCACGGCTTGCCGTCGCGCACGGCCTTGCCAATGATGCGGGCGATGGAGGTGGCCGAAGTGGCCACGAGGAAGCGGCCTGGTTCTGCCAGAAACTGAATGTCTTTCGGGAAAAGCCGGTCGATCTCAGCGTTGATTTTCTTCGCCAGAGCGCTGAACGGTTTGACGTGTTTGTTGTAGTGAGCCGGGAAGCCGCCGCCGATATCGAGTATCTTGATTTCGTGGCCGCGAGATTTCGCTTCATTCAGGACCGCGGCCGCCATGTTCAGCGCTTGCACGAAGTTCTCGAAATTCGTGCACTGGCTGCCCACGTGGAAGCTGAGACCTTCGACGATCAATCCCATTTCGAAGGCAGCTTGAATGAGGTCCACCGCCTCGCCCGGATCGCAGCCGAATTTCGAGGAAAGCTCCACCATCGAGCCCGTGTTCGGAACACGGAGCCGCAACACGACGCCGGCCTGCGGAGCGAACTGCTTGATCTTTTTCAGTTCATTGAGGTTGTCGTAGGTGACAAGCGGTTTGTATTGGTCGAGCGCTTGGAGAGTTTCTTTTGGTTTCGTCGGATTGGCGTAGATGATTTTGTCCCAGATGAAATCTTGCTGCTCCTTGGGAGGAAGACGCTTGATGTTCTGATAAACCAGCATGAACTCCGGGAGCGATGCCACGTCGAAGCTTGCGCCGGCGGCGTAAAGCGTGCGGACGATCTCGGGCGCAGGGTTGGCTTTGACAGCGTAATAGGCCTGCACTTTGGGCAGATGCTTCTTAAACTCCGCGTAGTTGCGCCGGATGGCGTCATGGTCGATCACGACCAATGGCGTGCCATGTTGCTGGGCCAGGCTTTGAAGCAGTTTCTTCGTCATGTCGGGTGCAAATTGCCATCGGGCTTTAGGCGCTTTCCCAGAGTGGCACAAGTCAAAACTGACTCGTGGCGGCTGACAGGAGCAGTCGGATTTCCATTATGACCGCAGCGTCCGCCTCGTTGCCTCGGCGGCTGCGACTCACTGCTTCACCGGCCAGAGTTCTGACTCCGTTCGCGCGGTCTGAAGATAGGCCTCAATGCTGGCCACAATTTCGGGGTGCTGGGCGGCAAGGTTCTTGGTCTCGCCGATGTCAGTCTTGAGATCGAACAGTTCCAATGGTTGGCCTTGGGCAAGGCGAATGCCCTTCCAGTTCCCCATTCGCACGGCTTGCTTGAAGCCTCTCTCGTGAAATTCCCAGTAGAGGGCCGCGTGAGTTGATTGTTGTCGCCCCAGCAAGGTCGGGAGTGCGGAAGTGCCATCGGCGCCTTTGGGAGGCTGGACTCCGGCAATCTCGGCGGCGGTCGGAAGAAAATCCCAAAAGGCCCAGACATGCGGATTCACGGTGCCGGCTTTGATTTTCCCGGGCCAGCGGACGATCATTGGGACTCGAATGCCGCCTTCGTAGAGATCGCGCTTGATTCCGCGCAAGGGCCCGGAACTGTCGAAGAATTTGGGATCATTGCCGCCTTCGCGGTGCGGACCGTTGTCGCTGGAAAAGAAAACGATTGTTTGCTCGTCAATTTTCAGCTCGTTGAGTTTGCCCATAAGCTTGCCGACGTCGGCATCCAGGCGGGTGATCATGGCGGCCTTGTTGCGTTCCGGCTGAGGCCAGGTCTCACGAGTGTAAGGCTCGTCGCTAGGCACTTCCATGCCTTGGCCCTTCGCTTCGTTGTTGGCGTGGGGAATGGTGACCGCGAAATAGAGGAAAAATGGCCGGTCTCGATGGCGATCCAGGAAATCCAGCGCTTCGCGCGCGATCAAGTCGTGGCTGTAATCGATTCGCCGGACGGCCACACCGGAGCCTTCGCTGTCTTCGTTCGGGACCTCGTTACGGAGCGGGACCTTCTGTTCGTTCCGCCAAAGATGCGTCGGGAAATAATTATGCGCGTGCCGCTGATTGAGGTAACCGAAAAACTCGTCGAAGCCCTTCCGAGTGGGCGCTCCTGTCGAGCCCGCTTCTCCCAGGCCCCACTTGCCCATCACCGCCGTTTGATAGCCGGCTGATTTCAACACCTCGGCCACCGTGAAATCCTCAGGCTTCAACGGGTGCCGGGCATTCCCGCGGATCCGGGTGTGCCCTGTGTGCTGGCCTGTCATGAGCGCGGATCGCGAAGGGGCGCAGACAGTGCTGCCAGCGTAGCACTGAGTGAACCGCATCCCTTCCGAGGCGAGTTTGTCGAGATGCGGCGTTTTGATCATCTTCTGGCCGTAACATCCGAGGTCACCGTAGCCCAAGTCGTCGGCCAGGATGAAGATGATATTGGGCTTGCGAGCGGCGTTTCCGGCGGCCCGTCCGTCTTGTTGCGCCAACAGGTGCGACGGGTTGGCTAGCATGCCGAGCGACGCGGCGGCGAGGCAGAATCGGAAAGCGGCTAAAGTGGGTCGGTAAACACGAGTGGTAACCATAGGAATTTGAGTTTGGAGAATTCACGAATTTTCGTCCAATCCATAAAGCGTCCGCATTTGACAATTCCGGGAAATGGATTTTGTTTGACGCGCGAATCCGTGGCCAGGTCGAAATGAGCCGTGGTCGTGGCGTGCGGCGTAATGACTAGGCCGAAATCCGAAGCCTGAAATCCGAAAAGCGTTCAAAGCACTGAAATTGCGAACTCCAAAGACCTTTGGTCCTTCCTGCAATCGCGACAGGATACCCGCTGAGCCCTTGACGCGCATGGCGACCCAGGGCCGGAGCGCCGGTCCCCGACCCGGCGCCAAACGGGGCGAGCAAGGGGCTGCGCCGGATCGGAGACAAGCACTCCGATTTTCAGGAGCAACTGCGGCGCTTGGAGGTTGGTGGCTGAGGCTAGTTCTTTGCTGTGGTTCGATCAGTTTCGGGCGGGCAATCGAGAATGTCCTGTTGACCGACGTGCCGGACTACTCATGGTACGCCGGGTGTTTCGGGATCGCAGCCGGGAACATGACGGGTTATTGGGATCGCCATGGATTCCCGAATATGTACACCGGTCCCACCGGCAAAGGAGTGGCACCTCTCAACAGCGATGGCGCCAACGAGGGAATTCGGTCCATGTGGGCCACCAAAGGCGGTTTGGATGGACGGCCTGCGGATCAACCCGGCCACATTGATGACTATTGGAGATATTACCTGTCGGACGGGGTCAATAGTTATCAAAGCACAGCCCCGGACCCGTACCTCGCTAGTCGGCGCTCGGAACATGCCCCCGATTGCATCAGTGATTTCATGGGTGCCAGCCAAAACAAGTGGAAAAACCTCGATGGCGAGTGCGATGGCAACATCGACGCTTATGCTGTGACTTACTGGGACCGCACAGGCCTTCGGCGGGTAAATTACGTTCCGCCGCCACAAGGTGCATTGGCGGTTCGCGATGTGCCGTCAGGCTTGCGGGCCTGGACTCAGTACCGGGGGTATGACTGCATCGTGTTTTCCCAATTAGTGGATTTCAATCCGACGGTCCCGACGGGCAAGGGATTCACTTTCGCGGACCTGAAAGCAGAGATTGACGCCGGATATCCAGTCATGCTCTTCCTGCAACGATATGACGAATTCTCCCGTCCCTTGGCCAACATGCCGCGCGCGAATCCGAACGTTCACGGAATGCTGGCTTACGGATATTTGATCGCCGACGACGGTCGAGAGTTCGTCCGGTACAAGACCAGTTGGGGTGGCAGCGGCGATAATTCCATTCGGCTTTGGAATTCGAGCGATTGGGAGGCGGATTTGCCGGTCCGCGGGGTGATCGGATATCACCCGTTGCCAAGGATTGTCGCCGTGGCGAGGAGCGACAAAGGGCTGACGATCCAATGGCACGGCCCATCCACAGTCCTTAGAAACTTGCGCACCGGCGAAGCGAAGTCCGTCCACCGCTACGTGGTGGAACAGTCGCCTGTGGTGAATTTTGATTCTGTGGAGGCGGTTTCTGAGCCGACCGCAATTCTTGAAACCACGATCCCGAACTGCTGTGGGAACACGACATTCTTCCGTGTGCGGCTCCTGTCGCCCTGAGGAACTCGCACACGCTTTCCGGCGAGGGACGGACTTCAGACCGAACAAGACGAGTCGCAAGCCTAATTCAACCGGCTTGAAAACCGGATTCCGAGCCTTCAAGCTGAAATCCGCGAGGTTGTTTCAGAACCGCATGAGATCTTCCAACGATTTCACCCGCTTCTCGATCGCTTTCCTGTTGATTCGAGTGGTTCCGGTCAAACCGAATCCTTCACAACAGAAGGAGGCCACCACCGTTCCGTAAATGATCGCCCGCCGGAGACGGCTTCCGATGGATCCTTTGCCCTCGGCCAAATGGCCAATCAGTCCGCCGACGAAGGAGTCACCGGCACCTGTCGGGTCCACGACTTTGCTCAACGGGAACGCCGGCGCAAGGAAAAGGCCTTTGCGAGCCGAGAGAAGGGAACCGTGCTCGCCTTTCTTCACAATCACGTACTCCGGGCCGAGGCGATGGATCTTCTTCACCGCCGAAATGACGTTGTCGTCGGCGGTGAGGAGGCGGGCTTCGCTATCATTCAGCACCACGGCGTCCACACGCCTCAGGAGTCTCAACAATTCGGAACGGGCTGTGTTGAGCCAAAGGTCCATAGTGTCGGCGATCACGAACCTCGGCTTGTGCATCTGGTCGAGCACATGGTGCTGCAGTGACGGCGCGATGTTCGCGAGCAGGACGTAGGGAACTTTCTGCAGTGAGGCCGGCAGATCCGGGCTAAAGGATTCGAAGACGCCAAGCTCGGTCTTGAGGGTACGGCGATTATTCATGTTCTCCTCGTACTCGCCCGCCCAATGGAAGGTTTTTCCAGAGACGATCTGGAGGGCGTCCAGGTTGATTCCGTGTCGGCGGTAGAGATTCAGGTAGGCCTTCGGGAAGTCATCTCCCACAATGCCGACGAGATGCACCGGCGCGAAAAAGCTGGCCGCAACACTGGCATGGCTGGCCGATCCGCCGAGCAGGCGGGGACGATGTGAATGGGGGGTTGTGATGGAATCGAGAGCGGTTGAGCCGACGATGAGGATACTCATGGTTGTGTTATGGAACGTTGTGAGCAGTCAGACGATCCCGGAATTTTCGGCAAGCCGCCGCAAGGTCCGTCGAGTTCAGCAGGGCCGACACGACGCAAATCCGACGGGCTCCCGCCTCCAGAACGGCATCCAGATTTTCCAGGGTGATGCCGCCGATCGCGAACCAAGGCGCCGCCAAATGTGATGCCGCCCATCGTACATAGTTCAGCGTGACAGGTTTCGCGGAAGGCTTCGTCGCCGTCCTGAACACCGGCCCCACGGCGATGTAATCGGCCCCCGCAGCAACGGACTGTTCGGCCTGTTCGGGGGCGTGAGTGCTCAAGCCGATTTTCAAAGTGCTGCCAGGAGGGATCAATCCCGATCGATGCCGATAGCCTGCGTGAAAGAAATCCTCTTGCCCAAGATGGCAGGCCGGAGCACCGATTTCCAAGGCAACGCTTAGATGGTCATTGATAACCAGCCAAACTCCAGCTCGCTGTGTTATTGGCAAAATGCGTTCGCCCATTTCACGAATTTCCGCGAGCGGTTTGTTTTTAGCGCGAACTTGGATTAGATCAGCCCCTCCGTGGCAGAGTTCGCGAGCCACGTCTTCCGGGACACGCCCTCCGAGATAGGCGGTATCGATGAAAGCGTAAAGGAGGCATTCGGCTAGCGGCTTCACCCTTCGCTAGGCCTTTTCCTCGATCAACTCGCGTCGAGCGCCGCCGAGGAGTTGCTCAATGAAGTTAGTAGAATAAACCCCCCGCCGAAAATTCGGATCTTGGAGAATTGCCTGTTCGAAGGGAATCGTCGTTTTGATGCCGGCTATGATGTATTCCGCTAACGCGCGGCTCATCTTGTCCATCGCATCGCGTCTGTCTTTTCCAAATGTGATGAGCTTGCCGATCATCGAGTCGTAGTGCGGAGGGATGGTGTAACCTGCGTAAACATGGCTATCCACTCGGACGCCGCGGCCACCCGGCGTGTAATACATATCGATCCGACCCGGACAGGGCATGAAATCGTCGAAAGGGTCCTCCGCGTTAATGCGGCACTCAATCGCGTGCCCCTTGATATTAACATCCGACTGGGAAATGCGGAGCGGTTCTCCCATTGAAATAAGGATCTGCTGTTTGATCAAATCAATCCCGGTGACTTCCTCGGTGATTGGGTGTTCGACTTGGATGCGCTTATTGACCTCGAGAAAATAGAAGTTCCCGTGGTCATCCACGATAAACTCGACGGTTCCCGCATTTGTGTAGTGGGCCAGTTCAGCCAAGCGGACGGCGGCTTTTCCCATACGCTTGCGCAAATCCTTGTGTTTGTTTTCGATAAGAGGCGATGGAGTCTCCTCCACGATTTTCTGGTTGCGCCTCTGGATTGAGCAATCCCGCTCACCCAGATGGATGATGTTCCCGCGATTGTCCCCGAGTATCTGAAATTCAATATGGTGCGGATTTTCAATGTACTTCTCGATATAGACCCCGGAGTTTCCGAAGGCCTTCTCCGCTTCATTGCGCGCCGTGTGGAAGCCTTTGACCAACGAGATGTCGTTGTGCGCCGCTCTCATCCCACGTCCACCGCCTCCGGCCACCGCTTTGATCATCACCGGGTATCCGATTCGTTTTGCCGTTGCCAGAGCGTCCTGTTCATTTTCGATGAGGCCATCGGACCCTGGAGGCACGGGCACGCCTGCTTTCTTTGCCAGCGCACGGCTCACGGCCTTGTTCTCGAGGGCGTTCATCGCTTGAGAACTGGGCCCAATAAACCGGATGTTGCAGTTTTCGCAAACGTCAGCGAAATGGGCGTTCTCGGCCAGGAAGCCGTAGCCGGGATGGATTGCGTCCACATCCGCAACCTCCGCGCTGCTTATCAGACGATCGATCCGCAGATAGCTCTCCGAACTCGGCGCTTTGCCAATGCAGATCGCTTCATCGGCGAGCTGCACGTGCATGGAGTTGATGTCGGCTTCCGAATAGACCGCGACAGTCCGAATATTCAATTCCTTGCAGGCGCGGATGATGCGGACGGCAATTTCACCTCGATTCGCAACGAGTATTTTCTCGAACATTCTGAAAGAGAAGAACTACCGATTTGGCTGAAGAGGCATTCGAAAGGGCAAGGCTCGTGCCGCCGAATCAACACATCAATTCGGTCGAATCTTGAAGAGCGATTGGCTGAACTCGACAGGCTTGGCGTTTTCAACCAAGACTTGGGTGATGACGCCTTTGGCTTCGGCTTTGATTTCGTTCATGACCTTCATCGCCTCTATAATGCACACGATCGTGTCCGTGTTGACCTCGGTTCCAACCTCGACATAGTTCGCGGACTCCGGGGATGGGGCGCGGTAGAATGTCCCAACCATCGGCGATTTTATCTCAAGCTCATGAGAGGCGACCGCTGTCTGCGCGGCAGAGGAGGGGAGCAATGCCGGCTGATTGGTTGAAGGTTGTGTGAGGTAAGGCTGCGGTTGTGTATCGTCCCCGAAGGAGGATTGTGGAATGCCGTTAGAGGCCCGTTTCAGCCGTATTTTAAAGTCCTGCTTTTCAAGCTCGAACTCGCAAATGGAGTTCTTCTTCATCAGGTCGATGATCGCCTTTATGTCTTTTAGGTCCACAGAATGATCCGGGGAGGCATTAGTGACTCGAACTCTTTTCGGTCGTGCTCATGAAGTAAAAAAGCAGCAGCCGAATCTCGACTCTGCTTATGCCTTATTCTTCGAATTGCGAGGCATGTTAGTTACCAGGTCCGGGTGCGTCAAGCTCCGAGTGGGCTCGTCGAGTGGTCTGGATTTCTTGGGGTTTATGGTCCAAACCGGCCATTTTTTTGACCAGATTGATCAGCCGTTAATGTTAACGGCCGCCTCCAAACCAAGAAGGTAAGATTGCGCTCCAAAGCCGGCAATTTGACCTCGGCAGACACCGGCGATCATCGATTGATGTCGGAATTCTTCTCTGGCATGGATATTCGACAGATGGATTTCGATGGTGGGAATACCGACAGCCGCAATCGCATCTCTGAGCGCTATGCTCGTGTGAGTGTAGGCCGCTGCATTGAGAACGATCACGTCAAAACTTCCTTTCGCATGGTGAATCAAATCGACCAATTCGCCCTCGGAGTTGGATTGGTGGAAGTCGATCTCTACCGCGAGTTGAGCCGACCGGGCGCGGACCTTGTCCTCAATTTCTGACAGCGTCAGGGATCCGTAGATTTCGGGCTGACGTTTCCCCAATAGGTTTAGATTGGGTCCATTCAGGAAGAGAATCTTCATTGTCGATGCCACTCTAGTGACCAAACCGCCCAAAGTCGATTTCTATCGCTCGACCCTACCTCTGCAATCCAGGCGGCGTCCCTACGATTATCCGCCTGCGAGTTAGGCAGGGATGGAGCGTCCAGTAGAGGCACTGCGTCCCAAGGCCCACCCCATCAGGACGAATGCTGGCCACGCCAGCGCGGGGATATAGAGTGGGAACTCGACGAAAGCCTGAAGCGCCCAGCCGAGCAGCCCGATCCACACGGCGAAGGATAATGAGCCGAAATCGCGCGAGCGTTGTCGATAAAGGTAACCTAAGGCCCCAGCGACAAAGATGAAGTAACTCAACGCACCGATGATTCCAGAGTCCGAAGCTTGTTCGAGGTAATCATTGTGCGCGAGTCTTGCCATTTCAGCTTCCGGCGGCTTCGTCTTTGCGTAAGTCACGGAGAACGTGCCGGGACCAGTCCCCAACATTGGGTGCTCCTTCGCCGCCATCGCTGCCGCCTTCCAGTAGTCGAAACGCGCACCGACGCTCGTGGCTCCCTTGTTGAAATACGGAGCGAATCTTGTGGCAAACGCCGTTAAGCCGACAACCGCTACGACAACGGCCATGACGACCTTGAATTTCCCCGGAACGGCAATCTGAGCAAGCCACGCCATCGCCATAACCAGTGCGATCAACCAACCGGCCTTCGAACCGGACCAAACGAGGCAGGCCGATCCGAGATACGCCAGCGAACCAACCAGCACAGTGCGGAGAATTCTTGGCAGGTGCTGCCCCCATTGCCAGGACACCACGAGCGCACCTGGCAGGAGGAGGAGAACTACCCCAGCCAGTGCGTTCGGATAAACGAGAGTCGAGAATATGCGATCACTGGACATTCTCTTCAGATACTCCGGCGGGAATTCTTTCCAGTTTGGCTGTTCGTAGAAGAAACGCCTGGTTGCCTCCAGTCCCCCATAATGCTGTTCAAACCCAAACCAGAGAACGAGAACGAGGCCAGCCACGAGGCCCATCCACAACGACTGAGAGTTCGACATCCTGCTCAAGGCAAAGAGCCCCAAGTAAAACCACACAACACACGAGGCAAAGTGCAAAAGTGTGACTCGAGTGAGGTCCGGATTGACCGTCCGTAGCGCGGACAAGCCCTGCCATCCTAGCCAAAGAATCGGCAGGAATTTGATCCAGGATGGCACTGCTACGGTGAACTGAATGCTGGTCACGCCCAATAGAGTGATCCCTCCGAGCAAGCAGTATCCCCACAGGATAGGCCAAGGCTGGAAGATTGCCTCGATCACGGTGCCGGGGCGCTCCACGAGTCGATCAAAGATAACTGGATTGCCAAACTTCAGGAGGGCCAGCCCGAGCAAAACACCTGCTGAGATGGAGGACACGCGTTGGATTTGGCCATCCGACAGTTTGGACGGGGTCGCTTTTCCGGGCATTGCGTTCCCGGATCGCTTTGTAGAAGGCACGATCAATCAAGAAGAGAAGTCGCGTTAGAGCTTCCTCACAGGTGCCATCGGAGCACTCCGACTTCGAGCGCTAGGGCTTCTTGGACGTTCGATCCGAGGAGGCGATGGGTATCTTCGAGGAGATGGAGGTTCTCGGCCGCCTGCTTGACGGAGATTCTTCCAGCGACAGCTCGCGTCGCCGCGGCTAGCTGTGGCCATGCTAGGAAGTCCTCGCTCAATCCAAGCGTCTGTAGCCAGACATCCCGCAGCCACCATTCAAGGGAAAGCAGAACTTCTCCTCGATGCAGTCGATACTCGGCTTCAACAGCGGCGGTGAGCTCGTCCTCCCATTTTTCTCGCAGGTGTGGATCGATATCCTCAAACCGGTTCAGCGGTGACTTCGACTCCAGGGTCTTCTGCGTTTCCGCTTTGATCTGGGTCAGTCTCGATAACATCGCACTCAATAATCGGTATCGGCCCAGGAGGCTCTTGGGACGATGGACAGCGATGTCTGCGAAACGAGACAACCATTCTGCCTGAGCCGGCGCGGCTTGGAACGCTGCCGCGCTTGAGAAGATCAGCCTGAGGCATCGAGATGAAATAGTCTCCAAGATTCGCTCAGGTTCAGTGGAAAGCAGCAATACGACTGACCGGGCGGGCGGTTCCTCCAGAGTTTTCAAGAAGGCATTGGCTGCCTGAGTGTTCAGGCGGTCTGCGGCGACGATGACCGCCACTTTCCAAGGAGCTTCGAGAGGTTTGAGGAAAACGGCTCGCATCAACTCGCGAATCTGATCGATCGTGATCACCCTGGATTTCGCTTCGGGTTTGACCCAATGCACATCCGAATGATTGTCGTCGTCAGTCCTCCGACACTGTACGCAGCGATCGCAACAGTCCAGCGCTACGCCGTCCGATCCGCGTCGGGGTGGCTCTGAACAAACCAAAGCCTTCGCCAGGGTCCGCGCTGCGGCCGAGAGTTCTTCGAGACTCCCGCCGACAAACATGTAAGCATGGGAGAGTCGCCCCCGATCCAGGCTCCGCTGCAGCAGGCTTACGGCTGGTTGTTGTGCCGGAAAATCCGCGAATGACATATCGGACGACACGTTTAACACCGGGTCTGACACACACCAAGCCCAATTGCCCGGTCATGACCGTCGTACCTACGCCGGTCTGGGAATCGCGCCGACGGCTATAGCCGCCGGGGTTGCGAGGCGGACAGCGTTGACAACACCGAGGTCCGCCTCCTTACGTGGGCGGCAACGGGGCTCGATTACCGTTTGATCCGATAGAATTTCTGTGCCCCGGAGAGTGTCACGGTTTGAGGACTCGTTGCGCCTGTGACATCGGCGTAAGGCCCTTGGACGTTGTCCGCGACCTGCAGCGTTCCTCCGCCCGTCCAGGTGAGAACCAAGCCTGTGGCCTGCCGAGCGATCGAACTGAATTTGGGAGCTTCAGTGGGTGGAGGCGAAGCGGATGGCGTTTCGGCTCCAACCGCGTATCCCACAAAATCAAGGTCCAACGCCCAGTTTTCCGCTGTTCGACTCCCGCCGATCGACAGATAGCTAACTCCGGTGAAATCGTTTCCGTCCCCCGCTGTCACACTGAAAGTCGAGGGCTGCGTTGAGCCATCGACATAGACCGCGACCTGGTAATTGCCGGCACCGGTCGGGTCTGCCTTGATCGTGATCCAGAACTCGTGCCAATCGGTTGGATCCAACTTAACGGTGGGCAATTCGCCTGGGTCATCGAAATCAACGGCAGCCGTGATCGCCGTGCCGTTCAGGCGGTTCATAGTAAGGCCCGCAACAGCCGCCTTGGTACCTGTCGGAGCACCGCCAAAAGTGTCGTCGGGCAGCGTTAAGGCAAACGCGACAGCCCCGCCGGCGAGTTGCTTGATCGTCACATTGCCTTTGCCACCGTCACTGACCAAATAGCCGTCTCCCGCCTCCGGATACGGCTGAGGTCCCGCGGCGGCCTGTCCGTCTCGATGAAGCTGGTCCAGGGGGCCCGTAGTTTTTTTCGGCGTGGGTATGCGGGCGCGGAATGTTAAGGTCACTCCATCATCGAGAAACGTGTCTGGCGCCCCTTCGGCGGTGATGTCGTGCCCGAAGAAAAGCTTACGGTTGCTGTAGGGATCTGGGAATTGATAACCGGTCGGATTGCCAGTGTCCTGCATCCGGAGAAACGTCACCCCGCCTTCGGTAAGGCTCATGACGCCGCCCGGTGCGTTGCCAACTCCGAAGGCGTCGGCCAGCAAATCTCCCCCGATTTTTGATCCATCCCAAGTGTCTGAGCCGTTGTCGTGGCTCCAAGTTCCATCCAAAGATGTATATCCTGACCCGTCATCGCCGGCGGTGTCCTTATTGCCCTCGAAGATATATGCCCAACCACTCTTGGGGGGCAGATAGACGGCCCCCTTCGGTCTGGCCCCTGCCGGAGTTGCCTTAGAGTCCAACTGCTCAGGTGCCAACATGCCCTTCGAGTAGCGGAGTCGATCGAGCAGCCCGACGTATTGCAGTCCGCCATTGTGCTCGGCCCCGATATAGAAGACCTGATTGGTCCGAGTGAAAATCGTGCTGCCTGTGTAGGCGACCGTATCCGCCAACTGGCCATCAATGTAGAACCGGAATTCCTTCTTCGCTTCATGAACGACTGCCATGTGATGCCACTTCCCGTCGTCCGGGATGGTGGCACTGGATTGCTGATCTTTCACTCCGAGCGTGGTGACATACGCGGTCCGGTCCGTGAACACTGAGGCCGAAACGGCTCCGCCGGGGCCATTATTGTAAAAGAATACCGAACGCCCGGTCGGTGTCGCAAATTTCACCCAGGCCTGGATCGTGAAGTGCGGGTTGGCGGTATCCAGCGCCAAGAGCTTCGTTGGGTCCGGCACGGTCACTCGCTGACCGGTTGCGAATTGCATCGAAAAATCCCCCTCCAAACCCGAGGGTGAATCGCTCGAGAAGGTGGGCGTGCCGACGAACGTTCCCACGAGCTTGCCCTCGCTGCTGGTCACCGTCGAACCGGTCCCTTCGTTGAAGTTGAATTCCATGAGTGTCTGCGCCGAAACGGAGTTCGCCGCCAGACCCGAACAGATCAGAACGAGGAATCGAAGGATTTGTTTTTGCATATGAATGTTGACTTCTATGGGTTGAGCTTGTCTCTAAGGTTGACCGACCGGTTGTTGCTGCGGCTATCAGTCATTTGGGAATCGTGGACAGTGCGCTGAAATGAATAAGCAATCGCGGCGCGGAGGACAAGTCTGTTTTTGAATTGAGATTGAAACCCAGGCGCGTCTGGTTTGAAATGGGACGACGCGATTGCGATGCCGACGCCGAATCAAAAGTTCGAATTCCAGGAGCTCAGGCGATTTCTCCACACTTCGGAACCGGCTGAACTTGGGCCGACAGCCCGCTCCGGAACACTGCCGCATGAACCGATCGAGGAAGCGATCCGCGCGGTGGTCGGCGAGACGATTCTGGCCGAAAGGACAGGCGAGTTGATCCGCGGCACGTTGCTGCTTTGGCACGACCACCTCGACGCGGCCCACGCGATTGCCCAGAGTATCGAAAACGCTGATGGCAGCTTGCTTCACGCAATCATGCATCGCCGCGAGCCGGATTATTGGAACTCCAAGTACTGGTTCCAGCACGCGGGCAAACATATTTGTTACTCGGCGATCGCCGCGCGTGCCGGCGCGCTGCTCGAACACGACCGGGAAAAGCGCTTCACAGCGCTGGTTCTGAACGGGAACTGGGATCCCTTCGCCTTTGTTGACGCCTGCGAAGAGTTGGAACGGGGCGGGCGGGGCGGCACTCAGAAAGATATCCTTCGCAAAATCCAGAAGATCGAATTCGAGGCCTTCTTGGACCATGTGCTCCAGCAAGCCTTGGAGCCCTGAACCCGTCCGTCGGTGGGGCGAGACTCCCGTCGAGCCCTGACTTCTTTGCCAGGAAGGATTCCAGGGCTCGACGGGAGTCAAGCCCCACTCAGTCTGGTTGCGGCTTCGCCGCGCTGCGTCGAGCATCGCTGGCTCGGCGAATGTCGAATCATTTGTGGTTGGCAATGCCTTCGACCAAGCCGTCGATGGTGTGGGGGCTGGCCTCGATGCTGGGCTCAAGCCCAAGGGCCTTGAGCGTCTTGCTCGTTTCGGGGCCGATGGAGGCGAGTTGCAGCCCTGAGAACTTCTTCAGCAGTTCCGGCAGATTGAACCTCTCGTGAAAATGTTCAACGGTTGAGCTGCTCGTGAAGGTGATCCAGTCCGCCCCTCGCTCTACCAGTTTTGCCGCCGCGCCTGTCACATCTTCCGTCTCGGGGACGGTCTGGTAACACGCAATGTCATCGACAATCGCGCCCAATTTCTCGAGCGCCTTCGGCAGCTCCGGATTGGCCACCTCGGCGCGCAGCAGCAGGATTTTCAGATTCTCCACGCTTTGGTAATTGACAAAGGCATCCACGATACGAGCGGCGACGTATTCCTCCGGCATCAAATCGACTTGCAGGTGCAATTCTTTGAGCTTCGCGGCCGTCGCCGGGCCGACCGCGGCGATGCGCACGCCGCCGATTTCGCGCAAATCGTCGAAGCCTTTGAAGAAATATTCAAAGAAACAAGTGACGCCGTTCGGACTCGTGAAAACCACCCAGTCGTATTCATGCAGTCCGAGAACCGCATCTTTCAAATCCATCTTGTTCTTGGGCGGAATGATTTTGATGGTGGGGATTTCCAGAACGTCGGCCCCAAGTTCCGACAACCGCCGGGAAAGCCGGCCGGCCTGTTCGCGCGTGCGGGTCACGACCACTCGCCGGCCAAAGAGCGGGCGCTTTTCGAACCAATTCAGTTTGCCTCTCAGCTTCACCACTTCCCCGATCACGGTCACGGAAGGGGGCGCGAATTGGTTCCGGTCGGCCACGTCGGCGATGGTGGCAAGGGTTCCTTCAATCGACTGTTGTTGGCTCGTGGTTCCCCAGCGGACCATGGCCACCGGAGTCTCTTTGGGCACGCCGTGAGCCACGAGCGCTTCGGCAATTTTACGGATTCGTTCCGTGCCCATGAGGATGACTTTCGTCCCTTGGACCTTCGCCAACTGAGCCCAATCGATTGTGCTTTCCTCCTTGGCAGGCTCCTCGTGGCCGGTCACGACTGTGTAGCTCGAACAATGAGCCCGGTGAGTGAGCGGGATGCCCGCGTAGTTGGGCGCTGCCACCACGGAAGAAACGCCGGGCACCACTTCGAACGGAATCTCCGCCGCCGCCAAGTGTTCGGCCTCTTCGCCGCCGCGCCCAAATATGTAGGGATCGCCGCCTTTGAGCCGGACCACACACTTGCCCTCCCGCGCCTTGGAAATCAGGAGTTCGTTCAGATCCCCTTGCGGGATGGCGTGGTCCTTCGATCGCTTGCCGCCGTAAATAATCTCCGCGGTGTTCGGGGCCAGCCGCAGCAGTTCCGGGTTGACCAACGCGTCATAGACGACCACATCCGCGCGGCCCAACAACTCCGCTCCCCGCAACGTGAGCAATCCGGCGTCGCCGGGGCCGGCGCCAACCAAGTAAACTGTTCCGTTTCCTTTCATTTCAGTTCACGGGCTAGTTTGCCGCCAATCGCAGCCGCGTCGGCCGGAGTTCCGCTGGACTCTCCTCTTCGGGCAATTCCATCACGGAAAGAAACAGCCTTGAGTCGCAAGCCCCCGTCTATGATCTGTGCGAGGGCCGCCACCGGACTCAGGCAGCCTCCCCCCATCCATTGGAGAAAGGCGCGCTCGGCCGTGACGCAAGCCTGTGTTTCAGGATCGTTCAGTCGTTCGCAGATCGCCGCGATTTTGGCATCGCCCGCTCGCGTCTCGATGCCAATGGCCCCTTGGCCAACGCAAGGCAACATTTCTTCCAACGAAAGGTAGCTGGCCAGCAAACCGTCGGGCACCACGGTCGGTCCTCCCGCCTTCTGGCCGGCTTTCATGCGTCCATCCGACTGCAGGCGAACCTGGAGCCGGTTCAGGCCGGCGGCCGCCAGGACAAGTCCGTCGTACTCGGCGCGATCCGCCAATTTTCGCAAGCGAGTGCCCACGTTGCCGCGGACGGGAACGAGCTTCAAATCCGGCCGAGCCGCCAGGATTTGAGCCTGGCGCCGGGTGCTGCCGGTGGCGATAGTCGAACCGGGAGCGAAATCAAGAAGTGTGGCATGGGGTTTGAGCCCGCTCTTGACCCGTTGGCCTTCAGCCGTGCGGCCAAAAAATTCGGCATCGCGATAAATGAGCACATCGCGGACGTCCTCGCGCTTCGTGACCGCCGCCAAAGCCAGACCTTCGGGCAGGTCTGTCGGCAAGTCCTTGAGGCTGTGCACGGCGAGGTCGGCCTCGCCGTTGAGGAGTGCGACCTCCAGTTCTTTTGTGAACAATCCTTTGCTGGCGGGCTGATTCGGTGCCGTGGCCGGCACGGTTTGCAGCTTGTCGCCGGTGGTTTTGAGGATCTTGATTTCGAATTGAACGCTTGGAAACGCGGCTTTGCAGGCCTCCAGGATTGCGTGCGTTTGCGTCAAGGCCAGCGCGCTTCCACGCGTGGCGATCACGATGGGACGGTTATCGGCAGACATGGGATGGATTCAGAATCATGGGGTCAGGCCTGCAATTCCGCCGGCGGCTTTTGGGTCGGCAAGGCGAAATGGGCGAGTCCTTCCAGGAGCGCCCGTGCCTTCTCGCGGATAATTTCCTCGCACCGGGCAATTTCCTGCTGGCGTTGGCGCACGCAGTCGTCAGCGATGGCCTGCAAATCATCGATGTTGTAGAGGTACACATTGTCGAGGAAGTTCACTTCCGGTTCGATATCCCGCGGCACGGCGATGTCGATCAGCAGCAAGGGCCGGTTCCGGCGAAGCTTCATCAACGGCGCAAGCTTGGCTCGGTCGAGGATGTAATGGGGGGCGGCGGTGCTGCTGATGACGATGTCGATCCGCTCGAACTCCTCGGCCCACGCTTCAAAGTGGATGGCCCGTCCCCCCAATTGCTGGGCGAGCGCAACCGCCCGCTCGTGCGACCGGTTCGAGACGAGGATACTTCGCGCCCCGCGGCTGAGCAGGGCGCGCGCCGTCTTTTCGCTGGTGTCGCCCGCGCCCAGGACCATCACGGCGCGGTTCTCGAGGGCGGAGAAAATCTTTTCCGCCAGCTCCACGGCCACGGAGCCCACGGAGGCCGTTCCGCGTTGGATGTTCGTCTCGGTTCGAATCTGTTTGGCGACGTTGAAGGCCTTCTGAAAGGCCTTGTTGAGGCGGCCGCCAGTGTGCTTGTGTTGCAGCGCCACATCGTAGGCCTTCTTGAGCTGGCCAAGAATTTCCGTCTCGCCCAGAACCATCGAGTCGAGTCCCGACGCCACCTTAAACAGGTGCTCCAGACTTTGCGGTTCGGTCAAGCCGTAGAGGTGGCCGCCGAGCGATTCCCGGCACTCGTGGAAATCCGCCAAGAACCGCTGGATCGACTCCACGGCCTCGCGAGCCGCCCGCCGGGTGAAGGCGTAAATTTCAACTCGATTGCACGTCGATAGGATCACGGCTTCCTCGGCGACGCCGTTCTCTCGCAACTTAGCCACAGCCGGCGGCAGCGCCGCTTCCGCGAACGCGAACCGCTCTCGGAAGGTGACTGGCGACGAATGGTGGCTAAGGCCGACGACGACGATGGGCATGTCGAGGATTTATGATTTACGATTTATGATCTATGATTTGTGGTCTCGAGCACGGGCACAATCGAGTTTGGAACTTATTCCAAGGAGCAACCAAGATACGACCAAGCTTTGTGAAGCCTCTTCTTGACAAACCCCTCACCCGTGCTGCGGACACCCTCTCCCCATCTGATGGGGAGAGGGGCGGGGTGAGGGGCCTGCGTCTCATATTGACAGTGACTATCAATCGACTCGGCCACCAGAGTGTCCTCCTATTGCTGGTGGATGCCCGAAAGGAGATTCGTGCCCCAGAACGTCAGGAGCACAAAGGCGAACGTCCCGACGACGCCCCACACAAAACGGCGGCCGGTTTGCGCAAATTTCCACCGCATCAGCAGCAACCCAAGATAAACCATCCACACGATGGCCGACCAAAGAATCTTCGGGTCGCTTCGATAAAACTCAATTTGTGTGCGTTTGAGGTTGTAGCCGCCAATCGTCAAGCCCACGGTCAGCAGAATGAACCCCGCCAGCATGACGCGGGTGACAATGAGCTCCAGCCGTTGGATCGGAGGCATCAGCGAGAGAACGGCGCGCAGCCGATGCAGTTTGAGGTCGCGCTCTTGGGTCAGGTACATCAAACCCGCCGCAGTGCTTAGCCCAAACGCACCGTAAGCCAGTAAGATGGAGGCCGCATGAAAACTGGTCCAACCTCCGACGAAATGGGGCTTGCCGGTGAAAGGAGGATCCAGATCGGGCATCAAGGCGAACACCCCAATCCCAAACAACATCGGCGCGGCGAACACACCGAGAGATTGAAAGCGCGGCCAAGCGCCGATCACGAGGTAGGAAGCCGCGATCGTCCACGACACGAACGCAATCGCTTCGTAGAGATTATTGACAGGGCAGCGGGAAAAGGAGAATCCGCGGCCGACGATGGCCAAGGTATGGAAGACAAACCCTAGCAGGAGCAGGAAATAGCTGACGCGGTTGTGCTGCCGGAAGCCCCTTCGCCAGAGGAAAACGGCGTAGAGCGTGCAAATGCCGTAGAAGACTACGGCCGCCAAAAAATAATGTCGGTCCGTGAACCAAGCCACGACGGCAGGTTAATCCCGCGAAACGCCGCTGCAAGCCGCAAAGCACACTATCAGTGGGCGACGCCAAGCCGATAACGGTCCATCGTAGATCCATGCACCGTAGCCGCCGCCGTGAGGCGGTGGATTTCGGTCATGACCAAGATCTCCGCCTCGTCACCTCGGTGGCTACGAAGCCACGGTTCATGGCTTCGGAAGGGCTGTAAGCCGAATTTTGTCTGCCCCGACTCGCGCCGGGGGAGAGAATCATTTGTCTGAGCGGCCAATACCCGAAACCGGGCCAGAGTAGGACGGGCATCCTGCCGGTCCAGAGACAAAAGAGGCGACTGTCCTGGGAGATCCGACATTTTGAGTTCCTATGCTCCGTCGCAAACTTCGTCGCATACTTTGTCCCAATCTTCGGGCAGGCTGGAAGCCTGCCCTACTCTGGCCGTGGAGCGGGCCACTCCGCGGTTTCCTATTTGGCCTTGCTCCCGATGGGGTTTTCCGCGCCCCCTCGATTGCTCTCGGGGCGGTGGGCTCTTACCCCGCCTTTTCACCGTTGCCTCTTTCCCTTTAGGGGAAAGTTGGGCTGTGTGTTTTCTGTGCTACTTTCCGT
>JACQWK010000332.1 GCA_016209525.1 Verrucomicrobiota bacterium | reverse complement strand
GGAGACCATCGTTGCGCGCGTCGGTGAAGGCATTGTCTCGACGATTGGTTCGGCCGGCAGTTACAAGGAGGTCCTGGAAAATCCCGACCGCATTTCCAAAACCGTTCTCGGCAAGGCCCTCGACAGCAACACCGCCTTCGAAATTTTGTCCATCGACATCGCCGACGTGGACGTGGGCGGGAATGTCGGGGCCAAACTCCAGGCCGAGCAAGCCGAAGCAAACAAGCTTATCGCGCAAGCCCAGGCGGAAGTTCGCCGCGCGGCCGCGGTCGCCACGGAGCAGGAAATGGTGGCGCGAGTGTCCGAGATGAGAGCGCGAGTCGTCGAGGCGGAAGCGCAGATCCCTATGGCGGTCGCGCGCGCTTTCGACAAAGGCCACCTGGGCGTGATGGATTACTACCGAATCAGGAATGTGCAAGCCGACACCACCATGCGCGAAAGCATCGGAAGCAACGGGGCAGAGACATCGTCAGCCGGCGCACACGCTGCGAAATCCTAACACCCTGCTTACGTTCAGATGAATTCATTTGCCGCCGCCAATTTCTTCGAGAACCCGCTGGTTCTCGTGATTATCCTCCTGCTCGGAGCGCTCTCCAGTTGGCTGGCGAAGCGGCGTCGCACGGAGGGTGCGGGTGATGCGTCAAACGGAGAGCAACTACTGCCCGCGCCCGGCGAACAAGAGCGCTCGACCAAGCGGTTCAATATGGAAGACGTCTTGCGCCAACTTCTGGGGGGTGAAGCTGTCTCACAGGTGCCGTCTCCACCGCCGATTGCCTCTGTCATGCCTGACGATCAAGCTTCGCCAGATCGGTTTGAGAAAGAAACACCGCAACCGGAACGGGGACGGATCGGTGAGGTATCGGAATCGGTGGCAGCGGGACGTCAGCACCGTTCACGCGGGGGCGCGCGAGTTGCGGCGCTGGTGCGCAATTCCCACACGGTACGCCAGGCTTTCATTGCCTCGGTGGTGTTTAGTTCACCCAAAGCCCTGGAGAACCGGCCGCTCGCGTTGGCCGGCAGTGAATAGACCGTGGCACTCATCATCACACTGTTGGTTCTGGGAGCGATCCTGATGTTCCTGGAGACTTTTCTGCCCGGAATGGTCACTGGGACGGTCGGACTGCTTTGCCTGGCGACCGCGGTGATCATCGGCTACAAAGAGCTGGGGTACCAGGGAGGTAATCTAATTCTCGGGGGGGTCTTGGCGGGACTGGTGATTGGCTGTTGGTGCTGGCTGAAATTCTTTCCCGGAAGCCGCATCGCCCGGCTGTTCATTTCACGGAGTGCGGTCGGCGAATTGGGCGTGGCCAAGTCCGATTTGCTTCACCGCACGGGCGTAGCCATTACCCAATTGCGGCCCTCGGGCGCCGCCTTCATCAATGGCCAGCGAGTCGATGTCATCTCTGAGGGCGCCCTCATTGACCGGGGCGCCTCGCTCAAAGTCGTGGCCGTGGAGGGAATGCGGGTCGTGGTGCGGGAGGTGGTGTGATATGGCTGCCAACTCTCTGCCTCCGCCGGAACACCGAACCGTGAGTACGGGGAAGAATCCTTTGGCCGAATGGAGAGCCAATTTCCTGGCGGGTTTGGCGGTGATCTTGCCGGCGGCCGTCTCGATCGGAGTCGTGGTTTGGTTGTTTGGCACGGTCTCAAATCTTACCGACACCTTGCTCTTTTTCCTGCCCAGGGCGTTGACGCACGAAGGGAATGGCGAGGGGCCGGTGCTCTTTCGCTGGAGCCTGGCGGCGTTGTTCCTTGTGATCTTCCTGATCATCGTCGTCGGACGATTCGCCCGTTTTTACTTCGGCAAAAAACTGATTCAGCTCGTGGACGTCATTTTCAGGCACGTGCCTCTGCTCAACAAGATTTACGGCGCCCTCAAGCAGATCAACGAAGCGTTCACCTCCAACAAAACCTCTTCCTTCAAGCAGGTGGTGCTGGTGGAGTTCCCGCGGCCGAGGCTCTATTCCGTCGGATTCCTCACCGGGGCTGCCCGCGGTGAAATGCAGGACAAAACCAAGCCGCACGTGGTGGGCGTCTTTGTGCCAACTACTCCCAACCCCACGACCGGCTTCATCGTTCTGGTTCCGGAAGAAGACGTCATCAAACTGGAAATGTCGGTGGCCGACGGCATCAAGTTCATCATGAGCCTGGGTTCGGTTTCTCCCGCCTACGCGTCTCACGAGAATGGGCTGGAAGCAGTGGTGGTGACGGATTCGACGCGCCCCGGAATCGTCAGAGATGGCGAGGCGAGAGGGAACGTTGCGTCCGGAACCCTGTCCTCAACGCCCATAATCCCATCGGAGAAAACGCATGCTCGCTGCTAGGAAAATCAAACGCGTCATCATGGGCGTGGTCGGCGGAATGGCGCTGGCCTTTGGGTTCGCCGTGGCGGGGTTGCTCGGACTCGCGTTGGTCCTGATCCCTGCTGGCT
>JACQWK010000331.1 GCA_016209525.1 Verrucomicrobiota bacterium | reverse complement strand
AAGAGCAAGAAACGGCCGGTTGACCTTAATTCTACAGCAGTGCACCCCAGCACTCTCCCTCAGGGAGAGGATGAAGTGCTTCCCGCGCTGGAACAGTTCAATTCGCACGGGAGGTTTTCCAAAAGTCCAATGATCGACACCGCCGCAAAACGAAGCGGAGACCAATGCCGAACCAACACTCGCTGGGGGCGCACACGCTCATTTGCGTTGGGAGTGGCACTGTTCGGCGGCATCATCATTAATTCCGATGCTTCAGATGGTACCGCGCCGCCGGCTTTCAGCCAAACCCCAGCAACACCGAAGCGCGCCCGCGCGGTGAAGCTCAACCGGCCAGGACTGACAAACTTCCACCAGGTCAGCACGAACCTTTTCCGCTGCGCGCAACCGACCGCCCGAGGCATGCGCGAACTCGAAGCCATGGGCATCAAAACCGTGATCAACCTGCGGGCCTTCCATTCGGACAAGGACGAACTCAAAGGAACCTCGTTGAAGTGCGAACGCATTTCCTTCAACACCTGGCATCCGGAGGATGAGGACGTGATTCGGTTTCTGCGAATTGTTGCCGACACCAACCGCGGGCCATTCGTCGTGCATTGCCAGCATGGTTCCGACCGCACCGGCACCATGATTGCCATCTACCGCATCGCCTTCGAAGGATGGTCCAAGGACGAAGCCATCCGCGAAATGACCAGCCGCGATTTTGGCTTCCACAAAGTTTGGCAAAATCTCGTCCGTTACCTGCGCGAGTTGGATCTGGAGAAACTGAGGCGCAAGGCGGGCATCCAATCGGTGCCTACGAAAGAATAAACTTGGCCGAATGGCAACGCCTCAATCTCGCCGCGCGGTTGATCAGGCCGAGGCAGACGCCGCAGCCGCCTCGACGGCCTGAACGCAGCGGACGCAGAGGATCGGATGATCGGGATGCGAGCCCACGCTGGTTTCCCAGTGCCAGCACCGTTCGCACTTTTGGCCATCCGCGTGCTCGATCTTGATGCTTTCGGCCGGGCCGGCCTCGGTGAGCGCAAACTGGGAGACGTTCAGCAATTCTTGGAACTCCTCCCGGCCTGAGCGGATCGCATTCGGCGTTTCTTGGCTCGGAGTGAACACCACTTTCGCGTCCAGCGATTTGCCGATGATTTTTTGCCGGCGCATTTCCTCCAATTTCGGCAAAATGTTTTCCCGGTACCTCAAGAATGTTTGCCAGACTGTTTTTTCGGCTTCGGAACGAGCGAACGCCTGAGGATGCCACTCGGTGAGATGCACAGAGTCGGCCTCGGTGGTCGGCACGAATTCCCACGCCTCGTCGGCGGTGAACGCCAGGATCGGCCCCAACATCTTGCACAGCCTGACGACCATCCGATGCAGAGCCGTCTGGGTCGAACGTCTCCGTGCCGAATTCGCGGGATCTGTATAGAGTCGATCCTTCACCAAGTCGTGGTAAATGGCCGAAAGTTCCACGGCCGCGAATTGGCTGACTTTCTGGTAAACCACATGGAATTCGTAGGCTCGGTACGCGGCTGCGATTTGGACTTCCAGTTCGCTGAATTCTCCCAAAACCCATCGATCCAGGCCGGTGAGTTTTTCATCAGGGACGGAATCTTTCCGAGGGTCGAAGTCGTAGAGATTGGAGAGCTGATACCTCAAAGTGTTTCGGACCAGGCGGTAGATTTCCGCCACTTTGCCGATGCGCTCCTCGCTGACGATAACGTCGTTTCGATAGTCCTGAGAAGCCACCCAGAGGCGAATGATGTCTGCGCCCCATTTCTTGACGTACGCTTCGGACGTCTGCGGCTTTTCGTAGCTCCCCTGCCCTTGCTTGCTCTTGGAGATTTTCTCCCGATCGGCATCGACCATGAAGCCGTGCGTCAATACGGTTTTGTAAGGCGGCGCGCCGTTACCCGCCAGTGAGATGAGCAAGGAAGATTGGAACCAGCCGCGATGTTGGTCGCTCCCTTCCAGATACATGTCGGCCTGGAACGGCTTTTCCTTTCCTCGCAAATCGGCGTCGCGGGCGGTGACGGCGCGCGAGGATGAACCGGAATCGATCCAGACGTCGAGCGTGTCGTTTGATTTCTTGACGGCTTCAGGGTCGGTCCAATCCGAAGGTCTGAGCAGAGCCCACAATTCGGCATCGGATTTTTCAAACCACACGTTGGAGCCGTGCTTTTCGATAAGATCGGCGGCGGCTCGGACGATCTGCGCGCCCAGGATCGGGTTACCTGATGCATCGTAAAAGGCCGGGATCGGAACACCCCAAGTTCGCTGGCGTGAAATACACCAATCCGGACGTGCTTTGACAGCCGCTTCAATTCGATTCTTTCCCCACTCCGGGATCCATGCGACTTGATTGATTGTTTCCAGAGCCTTGGACCGAAATTCATCGTGATCAATGCGGATGAACCACTGGTCCATGGCGCGAAAAATGACGGGCGTCTTGCTGCGCCAGCAGTGCGGGTAGCTGTGAGTGTAGTCTTCCTGGCGAACCAACATTTGGCGTTCGCCCAGCAGTTGCAGGACGGCCTCATTCGCCTCGCTCTTGCCGTGCTTGGCCAGGATGGCTTTGCCCAGAAGTTCAGCCGGCATCTGCGCGTCAATGGGCAGGTCGTTGGTGTGGGTGAACCGGCCGTCGTTGTCCACGGGCGAATAGATCGACAGGCCGTTCTGCCTGCCGAGAAGATAGTCCTCCAAGCCGTGGCCAGGGGCGATATGAACGAATCCGGTGCCCGTCGTATTCTCGACAAAGCTGTCGCCGGCAAACAAACGTCCCGTGCGCGCGATGAAAGGATGCTGATACTCGACTTGACGGAGATGTTCACCGTCCAAACTCCGGACGATTTCAAAATCCGACCAGCCGCAGCGTTCCGCAATGGCCGATAAAAGGAGCGTCGAAACGATGAAGTTCTCTCCCTGGACGTGGATCAGCGAATAACTGAAGGTCGAGTTGTAGGCGACCGCCAAGTTCGCGGGCAAGGTCCATGGTGTCGTCGTCCAGATCAGCATCGACGTGTTGGGGTGACCGAGCAGCGGGAATTTGACGTAGATGCTCTGGCTGACGTGGTCCTGATACTCGACTTCGGCCTCAGCCAGAGCGGTTCGGCACGGGATGCTCCAATACACGGGCTTCTTCCCCCGGTACACAAAGCCTTTTTCCACGATATTAGCGAAGAGGCGGAGTTCCTCCGCTTCGTATTCCTTGTGCAAAGTGAGGTAAGGATGGTCCCAATCCGCCAACACGCCCAGGCGCTTAAATTGAACTCGCTGAATCTCGATGTATTTCCGCGCGTAAGCCTCACACGCCTTGCGAACCGTGGCCGCGTCGGAACTCGTCTCTCCGGCCTTGCGCATCTCCTGCGTGACCTTGAACTCGATCGGCAGGCCGTGACAGTCCCAGCCCGGCACGTAGGGCGCGCGCCGCCCGCGCAACGTATGGCACTTCACGACGAAGTCCTTGAGAATCTTGTTCAGCGCGGTACCGATGTGGACATCGCCATTGGCAAACGGCGGGCCGTCATGCAAGACGAAAGCCTCGCGGCCGGCACGCTGGGCTTGAATCCGATCATAGAGCCGGCCGCGCAGCCACTGTTCCAAACGTTCCGGTTCGCGGGCGACCAAGTCCGCTTTCATGGGAAAGTCGGTCTTCGGCAAATTCAGCGTGCTCTTGTAGTCCATTGCGAAACAATTTAAGAACGCGGAACCTAACAACCGTGACTCCAAGTGTCAACGCGCACGGTTCGCAGACAACCCTTGGAGCGGCTGCCGCCAGCAAGCAGACGATCAGCCACGGAACGGAGTTAAACGCGGGTGTATTGGCCGCGCCTTCGGTAGTGACTGCGAAACTTGCGGGCGAACCGCCTGCGCTCCGTCTCTTTCGCTGCGGGGGACTGTGTCGCCGAAGGTTTGAGGGAGATTCTCCTCAAGTGCGCGCGAAATTGAACGATATTAAATCTGGTCAGTCCCACGCTTGACGGGCTTGGGGTAGGCAGGTACTTTGCAGCCCAAAGTACGAAAAGGTTTGCGATGCAGAATTTCTTAGTCCCCATGGTCGTCGAGCAGACGGGCCGCGGAGAGCGCGGCTACGACATTTATTCACGGCTGCTCGTGGATCGAATTGTATTCCTGGGCACGCCGGTGGACGACATGGTGGCCAACGTCATCATCGCCCAATTGCTTTTTTTGCAGATGACCGATCCCAAAAAGGACATTCATCTCTACATCAATTCTCCGGGAGGGAGCGTCACGGCGGGCTTGGCCATCTATGACACGATTCAGTTTCTCACCTGCGACGTGAACACGTACTGCATCGGTCAGGCGGCAAGCATGGGGGCGGTACTGTTGTGCGGGGGCACGAAGGGAAAGCGGTTCGCGCTTCCCAACGCGAATATCATGATCCATCAGGTGCTGGGCGGAGCGGAAGGCCCCGCGAGCGACGTTGAGATTCGCGTCAAATACATGCTCCGGCTCAAACAACGCATCAATGCCATTATCTCCAAGCACAGCGGCCAAACTTACGAAACGGTCGAAAAAGCCTGCGATCGGGACAACTTCATGACTTCCGACGATGCAAAGTCGTTTGGCCTGGTCGATGAAGTGGTGCAGTCGCGCAAAGAAATCCCGGGCTTGATGGAAAAGGACGGCGAAAAGAAATCCTGACGCTAACGCCCATGGCTCGCCCTTCCCAACTAACCCTGTGCAGCTTCTGCGGCAAGTCGCACGCGGAAGTCAAAAAACTGATTCAGGGGCCCGGGGTTTATATCTGCGATAGCTGCGTGCTGGTCTGCAAGAACGTTCTGGACAAAGAACTGCGGGCCGAAAGCAGAAAGAGCACGTTGAAGCTCAAGATGCCCAAGCCCGCGGAAATCAAGCGCGAGCTGGACCTTTACTGCATCGGGCAGGACCACGCGAAGAGAACCTTGGCCGTCGCCGTTCACAATCATTACAAACGGATTCAACAGCTCGCCGGCTCGGTTCACCGCGATAGCCACACCGACTTGGCCGAGGCCCGAACGCCCGAGGTGGAGATCGAAAAAAGCAATATCCTGCTGGTCGGCCCGACCGGTTCCGGCAAGACGCTCCTCGCCCGAACTCTGGCGAAAATCCTGGAAGTTCCGTTCGCCATCGCGGACGCGACCACGCTCACGGAAGCCGGCTACGTCGGCGAAGACGTGGAGAACATCATCCTGCGCCTGCTCCAAAACGCGGACTACGACGTCAAGCGGGCGCAAATGGGGATCGTTTACATCGACGAAATCGACAAGATCGCTCGGAAGACTGAGAACGTCTCCATCACGCGCGATGTTTCCGGCGAGGGCGTGCAGCAGGCCTTGCTCAAGATTCTTGAAGGAACCGTCTGCAATGTGCCTCCTCAAGGCGGACGCAAACACCCGCAGCAGGAGTACATTCGAGTCGATACGACCGACATCTTGTTCCTCTGCGGGGGCGCGTTCGTGGGCTTGGAGAAGATTATCCAGCGTCGCATTGGCAATCGGGTCATGGGCTTCGGGGCCGTTGATCATGGCAGCAAGTTGGCCTCTCTGGACGGCCGCGATATCCGGCATCACATCGAGCCAGAAGATTTGCTGACTTACGGCTTCATCCCGGAGTTCATCGGCCGGCTGCCGATGGTGACCGTGCTGGATGAATTGACCGAAACCCAACTTGTCTCAATCCTCACGGAGCCGAAAAACGCTCTGACCAAGCAGTACGCCAAGCTGTTGGCCATGGAAGGGGTGGAACTGGAATTCCTGCCCGATGCTCTTCATGAGCTCGCCGCCCAGGCCTTGAAAAAAGGAACCGGAGCGCGCGCGCTCCGAGGTTTGCTCGAGAAGATCATGCTCGACGTGATGTACGAAGTTCCGAGCAGCGAGAACATCCTGTCGGTGAAAATAACCCGGCCGGTGGTGTTGGAGGAATCGAAGCCACTCATCCGGCGCAAGCAGGATCAGGCGGCCGCTTAACCCCTTCGCGCGGGCAACGACCTCAGAGTTGCCAGCGCGAATTTTAGGTACACACTCCACGCATGTCCTCCGAATTCCAGGTCAACCAGCTCGTCGCTCGCCACGTCAGATCCATTCCACGCTCCGGCATCCGCGAATTCTTCGACATCGTTCAAAACCAAAGTGACGTGATTTCGCTCGGTGTGGGTGAGCCGGACTTCGTCACTCCATGGCATATCCGCGAAGCGGCCATTTACGCGCTTGAACAGGGCCGGACCAGCTACACTTCCAATCTGGGGCTGCCCAAGCTGCGCGAGGCCATCAGCGCCCATCTCCTTCGGAAGCTCGGCCTGACTTTTGATCCCGCCACGCAAATCCTCATCGCCGTGGGCGTGAGCGAAGCTCTGGACATAACTCTGCGCGCTGTGATCAATCCGGGCGACGAAGTGCTTTACCACGAACCGTGCTATGTCAGCTATTCTCCGAGTATCGCCCTCGCCCACGGGATTCCCGTCGCGGTCCCCTGCCGGGCCGACAACGGGTTCGCGGTTTCGGCAGATCGTGTCGAGCAAGCCCTCACCCCGCGGAGCAAGGTGTTGCTCTTGAACTTCCCCACGAATCCAACCGGCGGAACGATGACCCGCGTTGAGCTGCTGCAGATCGCCGAGGTGGTCTTGCGGCACAATTTGCTCGTGATCACGGACGAGATTTACTCCGAACTGACGTTCGAAGGAGATCACGTCAGCATCGCGGCTCTGCCTGGCATGCGGGAACGCGTGGTTTTTCTCCATGGGTTCTCCAAGGCTTATGCCATGACGGGCTTCCGCATCGGTTACGCCTGCGGCCCTGCGGATCTCATCGAAGCCATGATGCGCATCCATCAATACTCGATGCTTTGTGCGAGCATCATCAGCCAGGAAGCAGCCATTGAGGCCATCCTTCACGGAGAGGCGGACACTCTAGAGATGAAGGAACAGTATCGGGCCCGTCGCAATTTCATCGTCCACGCGCTCAATGCCATGGGTCTGCCGTGCCATTTGCCTCGGGGCTCGTTCTACGCCTTTCCGTGCGTGCAACCCACAGGATTGAGTTCCAAGGAATTCGCGATCAGGTTGCTCCAGGAGGAGCGGGTCGCCTGCGTCCCCGGCGGCGCCTTCGGCCCGAGCGGCGAAGGATACGTCCGCTGCTGTTTCGCGGCTTCGTTAGAGCAGCTTGAAGAAGCGGCCGCACGCATGGCACGCTTCGTCGCCCGGCTCCGCTCCTGAACGGATCAATCAGTTTAATCCTCGCCTGGCACCGGCACCCTGCACGCGATGCGGGGAGAGGGGTGCATCACGTCGGATTTGTTATGAGCTGGTTAATCAAACTCAACGGCGGGCGAAAATCTGACGGATGACTTCCTCGATCGGCACTTCTTGAATGTCGATATCGCTCACCGGTAGTTCGTCGAGCAAGGCCTTGCACGTGGAGATGACGCGGTCGCGCCTCACCTTGAACTTGATGCTGGCGGCGGTTTGTTCAATCACTTCGCCATATTTGTGACATCGCTCGGCCGGCACACTGGCCCCGGCCGCGCACTGAATAGTCACAACTTTGAAATCCGCAAATCGATCCACAACTTCGGCGAGCTGGCCATCAAAAAAGATGCTTCCGCGATCGATGATGATCACCCGCTGGCAGAGGGCCTGGATATCCGCCATGTAGTGGCTGGTCAGCAGGATGGTCGTTTTTTGGACCGCGTTGTGCGTTCGAAGGAAATCCCGGACGATTTTTTGCGACACGAGATCCAAGCCGATCGTTGGCTCGTCAAGGAACAAAACTTTTGGCCGGTGCAGCAAGGAAGCGATCAACTCCATTTTCATGCGTTCCCCAAGCGACAGTTCGCGAACCATGACATCGAGTTTGTCTTTCACGTTCAACAACTCGGCCATCTCGTTGACCGTGCCGTGGAACGTATGGGCCGGGAGGCCGTAGATTTTGCTGTTGAGTTCGAGGGATTCACGGGCCGGCAAGTCCCACCAGAGTTGATTCTTCTGGCCAAGCAACAACGCGAACTGGCGGCGATAGCCGTCGTCGCGTTCCCACGGGACGTAGCCGAGCACTTGGGCCGTGCCGCTCGTCGGAAAGAGGAGGCCGGCCAGCATCTTTAACGTCGTGGTCTTGCCCGCTCCGTTCGGGCCAAGGACTCCCACCAACTCACCCTCCTCAACGGAAAAGCTGATGTTTTTCGCCGCAAGGGTGGTCTCGTAGTCTCGCCGGAACAGGCCTTTGACTGCCCCGAGAATTCCAGGCTCCTTCTTGTAGGTCCGATAGGCTTTGGTCAGCCCTTCGACACGGATAACAGGCATGATGAATTTCAAATCTCAGATTCGAAATTTGAAATCGTCCTACCGCTGCAACTGTTTTTCCAAATAGATCACGACCTGCCGGACGCTCGGATCGATTTCCATTCGATCTTTAACCAGGCGGCAGGCATGCAGAACCGTCCCGTGGTCTCGGCCGCCAAAGGCCTCTCCGATGATGTTCAGAGAGCTGTCTGTCAATTGGCGCGCCAGAAACATAGCGATCTGTCTGGGAAACGCGATATTCTCCGGTCGTCGTTTGCTGGTCATGTCCGCCACGCGGATATCGAAATGTTCGGCCACCTTCTTCTGAATGGCCTCGATGTTGATGGAGAACCGGCCTTCTTCGTGCAGGACGTCGTGGAGGAGCGCCTCCACCATTTCGACGGTTGGTTTCTTTCCGGTCAGCGAAGCATAAGAAGCCACACGAATCAGGGCCCCTTCCAGTCGCCGGATATTTGAACGAATCCGTGCGGCCAGAAACTCCATGATCTCATCGGACAGTTCGACTCCCATGGCCTTCTCCTTTTTCCGGAGAATGGCCACTCTTGTCTCGCGATCCGGGGGTTGCAGATCGGTCACCAAACCCCATTCAAACCGGGAGACTAAGCGGTGTTCAAGATTCTGTATCTCACTCGCCGGTCGATCACACGTCAGAACAATCTGTTTGTGTCCTTCGTGAAGCGCATTAAAAGTGTGGAAGAACTCCTCCTGAATGCGCTCCTTTCCGGAGAGGAACTGAATATCGTCGATCAACAGCACGTCGGTTTGCCGATATCTCCGCCGGAAGCGTCCCATTTGGTTGTTTTGAATGGCATCGATGTACTCATTGGTGAATTTCTCGGAAGAAACGTAAGCCACGCGCGAACCCTTCTTGTGGGTCAACACGTGTTGTCCGATCGCATGGAGCAAGTGCGTCTTTCCTAATCCGACGCCCCCGTAGAGAAAGAGCGGATTGTACGATTTACCCGGAGCCTGGGCGACGGCCAAGGCGGCTGCGTGCGCGAAGTTATTATTGTTGCCAACGACAAACGTATCGAACGTATTCTTCGAGTTGAAGACCTCCCGCATGGATGGACTGCGCTCAAAAGTCTCGTCGGACGATTTCTCGGCACCGACTCTGGCGTCCACCCGGTCCTCTTTGTGGGTTTCACCTGAGACTCGGAAGATCACCTTAAGGGGACGACCCGAAGCAACCGTCAGGACGTCTTGGATCAAACCGAGATAGTTGTCTTTCAGCCAAAGCTCACAGAAATCGTTCGCGACCTTCAGACTGATGGAATCCCCCTCAACGGCGATGGCTTGAATGGGTGCAAACCACAGATTGTAGATGTCGGAATTGAGCATGGTGCGCAGTTTTTCCTGCGCGGAAGCCCAGAGTTTTTCAGCAGAAGATTGCATCGCGATCCTTCGGCTACAGGGTTAGCGAGAGCAGATTTATTCACTCGGTAATGTCACACGCTCGTAACATCCTTTTTCGCAGCCGTTTGCATGATGCAGATCAATCTCTCAGGAAGGCCTAAAAATCTCGTTGACAACGCGGAGGAGGACCCGATCGGTGTAGTCATATATATCTAACCTTCAACTACTTCTGGAACACACAAATCAAACGGTCAGACGGTCGAGCTTGTCCGAAACTCATGCTCTGCAGCTCCGATAAAGCAGGCACCTTTTATTCGAAAAGCGCGAGTGTTGCTAGGACAACATATTAACTCTTATTCACGAGTTATTAACAACAAGATTTTCCAATAAATCCAAGCGTTTTTTCCACGTCCGGACAAAAAAAGGGCATCCAGCCTTGCGAGATGCCCTGTGAAAAACTTTTCCTACACGTCGTAGTAGAGGTGGAGTTCGTAGGGATGCGGTCGCAACCGCAGCGCGTCGTGCTCCCGCCGCTTGGCGCTAATCCACATGTCCAGAAAATCGCTCGTGAACACATCCCCTTT
>JACQWK010000338.1 GCA_016209525.1 Verrucomicrobiota bacterium | reverse complement strand
GCTTACGACTGACCCGCTACAAGCACATCGTCGTTGGGTGATCTCCTTCGACAAGATGTCGGAGGCGGAGGCGCGCCAATGGCCGGAACTCATCGAATTGGTCGAACGTAAAGTGCGTCCAGAGCGGGAAGGAAAGGCTTCCGACCTGGCGGCGTGTCCATGGTGGCAGTTCTGGCGCCCGCGCATGGAACTTCGTGAAGCCACAAAGAGCTTGAGCAATGTTTTTGCGATTTCGTGCCACACGGAGTATGTGTCGTTTGCGTTGGCTCCTGCGCGCACGATTCTGTCGCACGCATTGGTTGTGATCGCGAGCGAGAGCTTTCAACTGTTCACGCTGGTCCAATCAAGAGTGCACGAAATCTGGGCTCGATTCTTTGGCTCTTCACTAGAAGGCCGGTTGCGTTACACCCCGAGCGACTGCTTTGAGACGTTCCCGTTCCCCGCCGGGTTCAAAGCGGACGTCGCGCTGGAGGCGGCGGGGCGGGAGTATTACGAGTTCCGAGCGGCGCTCATGCAGGACCTTTGGCTCGGCCTCACCGAAATCTACAACCTCTTTCACTCGCCCGATGACGAGGCCCTGGCGCGGTTGGAAACCCTCTCTCGCAAGCGCGCGGCCAGCAGCGATTGGCGCACCGCCGAGAAAGTCCCCGCCGACCGCTCGCCGCTGAAGGCTTACTCCACCCCCGCCGCCGCGCTAGTAGGCGTCCAGCACCTGCGCGAGCTGCACGCCGCGATGGACGCCGCCGTCCTCATTGCCTACGGCTGGACCGACCTGCTCCTCAAATGCACCTGCGAGTTTCTGCTTGATTACGAGGCCCCGCCTTCTCTGACGACTCCGGCGCGGCAAGCGACAGGTCGGGCGGCCGTAAAAGGAAAAAGCCCTGGCGCTACCGCTGGCCCGACGAGATCCGCGACGAAGTCCTCGCCCGCCTCCTCAGACTCAACGCCGAGCGGGCCGAGCAGGAATGCCTCACCGGCTTGGCGGCGTCCGCCGCCAAGCCCAAGGTCAAGCCTGCCCCTGGCGCAAAACGCGGTGGCAAACCCAAGGCGCCCGGCATCGCCCTCGCCCAACCCGAACTCCTCCGGCCGGCTCAGGGGGACCTCTTCGATCCATGAGGGACAAACGAGACGACTCGATTCCAACCTCCGACACCGCGGTGTTCGGGAATCTTGAAATACACCCAAACGCACCCAAGCTAGGAGAAATCCCATGATCACCCGACTTGAACTGAAGAATTTTGGGCCGCTGAAAAAGACCGACTGGAAAAAACTCGGGAGCATCAATCTGGTAATTGGCAGTAACGGCAGCGGCAAGACGTTCCTGTTGAAATCTCTCTACAGCGCGATGCGCACGCTCGAGGAGTACAAACGGGGCGATGATCCGCGCAGCGCCGCCGAGATTCTGGCCGACAAACTGCATTGGACGTTTCAGGCCGACCGAATTGGCGACCTGGTGGGAAAGTCGGCGGACGGACCGCTCACGTTTCGCTGCTGGGTCGATGGCAACGAATTCACCTACAGTTTCGGCAAGGACACGACCAGGCAGATCTCCTCGCTCGAGAATCACGTGCCCCCGAAGTCGAGTAACTCGATTTTTCTACCGGCCAAGGAAGTGCTTTCATTGCATGCGGTCATTCTGAAATCCCGCGAAACCGATCAGGTCTTTGGATTCGACGACACCTACCTGGACCTCGCCCGCGCCCTGCGGCAATCTCCGCAAAAGGGGAAAAACTACGAGGAATTTTCAATCTCCCGGCGGAATCTGGAAGCGATGCTGGGAGGGAAGGTCGAGTATGACGAGAGCACGGGGAAATGGCAGTTCAAGAAAGGCAACCAGCGATTCCCCATCGGGGTGACGGCCGAAGGCATCAAAAAGGTCGCCATCCTCGACACGCTCTTGGGCAACCGCTATCTCGATCCCGGATCCGTCATTTTCATCGACGAGCCGGAGGCCGCGCTTCACCCGGTGGCGCTCGGTCAGTTGCTCGACATCGTCGCCATGCTGGCCCAGGGAGGTATTCAATTCTTCCTGGCCAGCCACTCCTGCTTCGTGGTGAAGAAGCTGTTTCTTATCGCCCAGGAGAAAAACGTTTCGATTCCGGTGATCGCCGAGGACGGCGGGCAGTGGCACGCGGCCGACCTCCACGATGGCATGCCGGAAAATGCCATCATCGCCGAGTCGATCCGGCTTTACGAAGAGGAAGTAAACCTCGTGCTCAAGTAGTTATGCCGCCGATCATCGAATCAGGCATGACTTTCGGCCCGTATCCGGAAGGCCATTGCTTTCACATCGAAAAGAGCGCGACTTACGCGGCCATCCAGGAGGGTGTCCGGATGGGCGAATTTTTCTTGCTCCGTCGCCAGGAAGGGAAACCTCCGGTGGTGTTGGTCGTTGAGGCCAAGTCCAGCGCACCGCGTCCTGAATCCAATCCCAATTTCGGTGATTACATTTCAGAAATCCGGGAGAAATTGGTCAACGGGCTGACGCTGGGCGTGGCCTCATGCTTGAGACGACATGCATCCGCCGCCGCCGAGTTACCGGAGCCGTTTCAAACGCTGGACCTGACTTCCAGCGGCTTTCGATTGGTCTTGGTCATCAACGCTCACAAGAAGGAATGGCTCCCGCCGCTCCAGGATGCCTTGGTCAGCGCACTTCACCCGACAACGCAGACGTGGGCTTTGGGAGCGAACGCAGTCGCCGTCATCAACGAGGAAGGTGCGCGCAAACATGGCTTAATTGCGTAAAGTATAGTCGGTTAACGGAATGGTGCGCGATCAGCGCGGCGAGACGATGATTCCAGTGAGAGGTGGGATCCGCGGCCCTGAGAAGATTGAACAAGACGCCGGCAAAAAGCGATCCGCCGCGGCGGCTGGTAGTGTCCTAATTTGGACACCCGGCCATCAAAAAGCCAAACAGAATACATTGCCCTGACCGTCATAGGTAAAAAGACAATTGGCCAGGATATCTCGACCGATGAGAGCATGAATCCCTTGATGGACCAGGTCGGAGGCGATGATTGGTATGGCGTGAATTTGCCAATTGATCTTTGGGTGGGACAATATGATGCTGACATCGAACTGATCAGCCATATGGGGGGCGCCAGCCTTGGTTGATGGCGTGTGCACCGGCACTGATCCGGTGGAAACAACCCCAAGCTGACTCAAAATCGTCGGATCGACATTCGTGCAGCTCGCGCCCGTATCGATCAATCCCCTAATCAGGATGGGGTTTGGAACTGGCTGCCCGGCCTTTTGCAGGGCTGCGGATCGTGGAACGCTTACGCCAATCCAAAAATCGATCAATGGGCCTGCCGGACTAATAATCAGGCTGACATGTGGCATGGAAATTTCAAATCCCGGCTGAAATACTGGACCTGCTCGACTGCTTGAATCCTCTTAACCAGGAAAGGGGTCAGCCCGCATTTATCATAGCCTACTTTTACCGCGTCTTCGTAGGTCGCGTAAACCCCCAGAATTTGGTCGCCGGTTATAATCGCGAATTTGCCCTGTTCGGACAACAGCGCCTGCAATTCACGGTTATAGGTTTCGATTTCTTTTTCGAGTGCCACGTTTTGAATCTAACGTCAAAAAACAGCTTGACAAGCCCAGAGCCGGGTTAAGCGCCCTCCCGCTGGCCCGACGCCGTCCGCGATGTCCACCTCGGGTGCCCGAGTGCCCCCGGTGCTCTCGCCCATCTCCAAGCGCACCCCCGGTCTGAGACCGCGCCTCGCTGGGGCACCAGCCGATCTTTTGGGGTGATTATTTTGCGCTCACCGGCAACACTCTCGCACCGTGTTAACGCATCTCACCGTTTCCAACATCGGCCCCGTCGGTTCCTTGGATTTGGAATTTGGCGATCGAGTGAACCTCATCACCGGCGCTACCCGCGATGACCTCCCCTGAAGCCCGCGCGAAGCTTGTCGAAGCCCTGCATCTTGATCTTGTGGGACCGTGGCCGGGTCATGCCTTTGAGCACGAGTTGCTCCCCGAGAACCCGACCCGCTGGTATCTGACGGGCTATCTCGTGCCGGAAGCTGCCCCGGTCGAGCATCGCACCGATGCCGAGGCGAAAGAGGAGGTGGATGCGGCCGGTGAAGGCGGCGGAGCTGACGACTCCGCCACCCCAGACAAGGAAGCGGCACCCCCAAGCCTCTTGCCGAGCTCGATGGGGCTGAGCGTGTTGATCTCGGCCGGTACAGAACAGATCGAGGCCGAGGTCACGTGGGGGACCTACCTCTGGGAAGATCCGACCAAGGAGGAGCCCGAACCCGAGGACCAAGGGCTGGGCGTGAAGATCGTCGATCCGGCGGAGGCGTACCCGCCTACGGAATACAAGACCGCGGTGGTAGCAGAAGACAGCGAGGGAAAACTAGACGTTGCGAAAGCCGTTCCGCAAAAAGGTTTTCGTCGATCGCCCCACTGCGAGGTCTTCCCGTTGCCGCTCCCGGCACCAAATGGCCGTCCGGAATTGCGGCTCGTACCCAACAGCGACGGGTTGCGCGTCGTGGCGACGCTGCGCCCCGTCGCCCCCGATGCGCACGGGCGGATCCCGGCTGGCACACGTGCGCTGTGCGTGTTTCTGGTGAACGGCCGACCCGCCGCTGAAAGGGCGTATCATGCCAATGCGTTTCAGGCCCGGCTGCGTTTGGGCTGCGCCGAGGGTTTTGTCCCCCGGCCGGATTTGCGTGGCAGCGACAGCCTGGCTTCGATGGATATCAAGGTCGCCGATCTGCAATACCGACGGGCCTTTGACTTCGTGGCGGGCATCGGTTGCTCGGCCGAGCCGGTCGATTCGGTCGAGGGGCAGCCTTGCCATCAGGTTCAAACGTGTTGGATGCCGGGAGCGGAGGTCGAATTCATCGGCCACCTGGAGGCCGCAGCGCTGCCGGGGGTGGAACTGCAAATGGAAGTCCTCTCCGGCATCACGGACCTCGCGGACGCCCAAGCGAAACTACAGCCACTGGTTACCCATTATCGGGATTGGATCACCGCACAGGCAGCCGTCATCACGGGTGAACTCGCAGGCGATGCCGAGCGGGCCAAGACCGCGAAGGAGTTGATCCGCCGCGCGCGTCTCGCGGCGGACCGCATGGAGGCCGGTATTCAGCTTCTCGGTACTGCTGATGTGCGCGAGGCGTTTTGCACCGCCAACCGCGCCATGGCGCGGCAGGCGCGCCAGCGGGAAATGCAGCGTACCGGAAAGCCAGCGGCGCAAGCCGACGC
>JACQWK010000355.1 GCA_016209525.1 Verrucomicrobiota bacterium | reverse complement strand
GGCACGACCTGCGACCCGCTTGTAGTCCCGGCTTTAGCCGGTTTTCTCGCGCTGGCCGGCTAAAGCCGGGACTACATACGGGTCATAATGAGAATTGCTGAACGACCAATTGAACTGATCAATTATTCGTGATACACCGGCGCGTGACTTAAGACCGGCGCGAACTGTCAAAAAGGAAATCGGGAATCGCAAATCGAGCATGGGCATGACTCTGACGCGATGGGAACTGATCGATCTGGCGGTGGCTCTGTTGTTCTCAATTCACGGACGGGCCCCGGCGGAACCCGCCTTTGCTTCGCCGACGGCCTTGGTGGCAGCGCCGGACGGAAGCCAGCTTTTTATTGCCTGCGCCACGGCCAATCAAGTTGCGGTCTTTGACACCGAATCGGCGGGGACTACTCACCGCATTGAGGTCCCCGCGCCGCCGCTCGGCTTGACCCTCTCAAGGAATGGCGCTCTGCTTTATGTCTCTTGCGCCGCGCCTCTGAGCACGATTTGCGTGATCGACACGTCTCGGCGCGAAATCATCGAGCGCATTCAAGCTGGACACACCGCTATGGCGCCGGTGCTGAGCCCGGACGAGAAGACACTCTACGTGTGCAATCGTTTCAATGATGACGTTTCCGTCATCGACTTGGCCGCCGGTCGGAAAACGAAGCGCGTCCGCGTCGAACGGGAACCGGTCGCGGCTGCCATCACCCCGAACGGACAATACTTGGTTGTCGCCAATCACTTGCACGCCGGAGCTGCGAATCATGTCCGAGTTGGGGCGTCCGTCAGTATCATCGACACAACCGCGGGCCGGGTGGCCAAAGACATCCCTTTGACCGAAGGTGCCGGTCTGCTGCGTGGCGCCGCGGTTTCTCCCGACGGCCGGTTTGCCGCGGTCACGTTTGTCCGGGCGCGTTATTGGCTTTCCACCACCGGCGTGGAGTTGGGGAGGATCAACTGCAATGCGCTCGGCCTTCTCGACATGGAGCGCCTGGAACTGTTGGGAATCCTGCTCCTTGATCAAACGGCCTACGGCGCGGCCAATCCCTGGGCGGTGACCTGGACGACCGACGGCAAGACCATCGTTGTCTCTCACGCCGGCACCCACGAACTCAGCCTGGTCGATGCCCCTGTGGAAGCGGACCCTTCCAGCTTCTTCAACCTTCGGATCGGAACTTACGCCAACGACGGGCGCAATATCCGGCCACCGCCCAAGCACCCCGTCCGGGTCCGCAAGCGCCTGCCGCTTCCAGGCAACGGGCCGCGCGCCTTGGCCGTCGCCGGGTCCAAGCTCTATGTCGCCAATTATTTCTCCGATAATCTTTGCCGGATCGATCTGACGACTCCAGAACCGAGCGTCGAAGCATTGCAGCTCGTGCTGCGGCCAAAAACCGGTAAGGAAGGATGGACCTCCCAAGCCCCGCCATTGGTTTCCCCACGATCCACGCTCGCTTCGCGAAGCGCGGACCACCCCATCCCTGATGTCTCTGGATTAAGCTTTGCAGAACCTGAAGTCACCGACGCAGTGGAACGCGTCCCTGCGGACAGGTTCGGCTGATGTGTGGACAATTGAACCTGCCCTTGGTCTTTCCCTCATCCGCAAAGGCGAAATGTTCTTCAACGACGCGCAGCTCTGCGCGCAAAGATGGCAAAGCTGCGCCAGTTGCCACGATGCGGACGGACGGATGGATGCTCTGAATTGGGACCTCCTCAACGATGGCGTCGGCAATCCGAAGAATACCAAGAGTCTGCTCTGGACCCACCAAACTGCTCCGGTCATGGCGCTCGGTGTCCGGGCCAGCGCGGAGGTGGCGGTGCGCGCGGGCATTCACCACATTCTCTTCACGCAACAGCCGGAGGATGTGCCCGCCGCCATCGACGCCTATTTGAAGTCACTCGCGTATCTGTTGTGCCTGTAATCGAGATCATCCGGAAAAGCAGACCTCAACGGACGAGCGCGGCCAACAGCCGGTTGATCTCGTCGCGGGTGTTGTAGTGCGTCAGGCCGACGCGCACCATGCCGCCCGTGCTCTCCACGCCGAGGCATTCGCTCAGGTTGATGGCGTAGTAGTTGCCATCCCACACGCAGATTCCGGCGCGCGCCAGGCGTTCGGCGGTGGCGCGGGGGTGCTCGTCTTTGTAGCGAATCGCGACGGTCGGAGCGCGCTCGGACACGCGTCCCCTCTCGCGAATCCCAAAGAACCGCACGCCGTCGATGGCAAGAATATGCTCGATGAGGTAGGAGATCAGTTCTTGCTCGTAAAGCTGAGAGGCGCGCATGGCATAGTGGAGCCGCGCTGACCGCGGCGAGCGCCAGGTTCGGCATTTCGCCGAGTCACGGAGGGAATTCTCGGAAGCTGTTCCCGGCTTGATTCCCTGAACCTGCCCACCGGTGGGGCGAGACTCCTGTCGAGCCCTGGAATCGTCGCTGGCAGGAGAGTCAGGGCTCGAAGGGAGTCTCGCCCCACCGTGGAGTTCAAGGGCAGGAACGGCGGACTCCCCAAACCACTCCAGATATTCCATCACGCCGATTAAGCCGGCCTGATTCTCGAAACTCTGGGTGCCAGTCTGAAACTTGTGCGGCGGTTTGTCTTCGGCCGGGCGGACTTTGTGGGCGGGCAAACGGTCGAGCAAATCGTATTTCCCGTACAGGAAGCCTTGGTGCGGCCCCCAGAATTTGTAAGGGGAGCAAACGAGGAAGTCGGTATCCAGGTCTTGCACGTCGATGGGCAAGTGCGGCGCGGCCGCCACGGCATCAATGAACGTGAGTGCTCCCGCGGCATGCGCCATCCGGACGATCCGTGCGACTGGGTTGATGGTGCCGACCGCGTTGCTGACGTAGCCGACGGCAACCAGTTTCGTGCGCGGGCCGAGAAAACGCTCGAAGTCTCCCATGAGTAAGGTGCAATCGTCCGGGTTGATATCAACCACGTTGACCTTGACGCCGCGTTCCATCGCGATGAGGTGCCAAGGCGAATAGTTCGCGTCGTGGTCCAGGCGGGTCAGGATGATTTCGTCGCCTTCCTTGAGCCATTGGCCGAGGCTGCGGCTGACGGCGAAGGTCAGGCTGGTCATGTTCTGGCCGAAGACGATTTCGTCGGCGCTGCGCGCGTTCAGGAAGTCCGCGGCAGCTTCGTGCGCCTCCGCAATGATGGCGTCGCTTTCGACCGCCGTGACGAACGCGCCGTGCGTGTTGGCGTTGCAGCGCGTGAGGTAATCGACTATGCGATCCAGGCAGCGGCGGGTCATTTGGGTGCCGCCTGGCGCGTCGAAATAGATGAGCGGCCGGCCATCCAGCTCGCGCTTCAGCGCGGGGAATTCCTCTCTAATCGCCTCGAGGTTGAGCGTCGTCATGCGCGTTCGAGTTACACTCTCACTCGCAGAGCTTCAAGAAAGCAAATTCCGACAGACCTGTAATCTATAAGTATCGCCTGGAATCGTCGCAAGCCGCGCGGGTTCTTGGGTGGGGCGAGACTCCCGTCGAGCCCTGACTTTCTTGCCGGGAAGGATACCAGGGCTCGACGGCGTCTCGCCTCACCGGATTTGGTCGCGGCTGATCCGCAACGAAGCTTTTTGGAGTGCAGCGGGAAGCGAAGCGCCACGCCGCTTTGGCACCGTGCGGCGTCCCAGAAGCGGTGGCGCCGCTTCGCTCTGCCACCGCAGTCCGAAATCGTGGCAGCCTGCAACGATTTCGGGCGACACTGCTATTCGCGGAAAAACAGGGGTGCATCAAGCTCCTCGAATCCGCCCTCTCCTCCATCGGATGGAGGAGAGGGTTGGGGAGAGGAAGCACGTTGTTATTGGTTCCCCTCTCCTCGGTCC
>JACQWK010000330.1 GCA_016209525.1 Verrucomicrobiota bacterium | reverse complement strand
TTACCCACCGTGGGCTGATTCCATACTGCTGTGGATATCAAACTTCTCGGCAAGCCGGCGGAACTCGTCGGCCAGCGTTTGCCACTCTTCCTGCCTTAAGCCGAGCGCCAGAAAAAAAGCGGCCTTGCCGCCGTTGTCGGGATGTGCGGCATTGAGCAAGTAGTCCACAATTTTTTCTCGCTCAACAACGGCGCGTTCAGCGTTGGGCAGTTTCATTTCTGCCCGCTTTCCTCCATTAGCTTGATCTCGTCGGGGGTCGGGTCGTAGAGCTTGTAAACAAGCCGGTCAATCTCCCGCTCCAACGCCGTCGCGTCCGCGTCGGGATCGCGCCTCCTTCAAGCTACGCTTAACTCGCGCACATGGGCCAGGTCGCGGCGAGCGATCGGGCGCAGTTGGGACGGCAACAGCGTGACGACAGCTACGGTCTCACCGGCAAGTGTCATAAATTCGACCTCGTAGCCCGCTCCACCTTTGTGGATGTGCACCACCGTCCCGATGTCGCCGGCCTTCAGGCCGTCTTCGGGCAGGTCCTGCAACAGCACGATGCAATCGTGTTCCTTAATCATGGTTTGCCTCAATGAGGTCGTCGACTCGTGGAAGCTTCATCGCGACGTGCCTCGCAGCCGCCTGCCTGACCGGCAAGGTGTCCAGCTTCGTGATCTGTGGTTTCACCGGGAGGCATCCATCACTTCGTCTCCGTCTTCTTGATTTTCGGCGCGGGGGCTGCGAGGCGTGCCCGGTCGCCTTCGACCAGCGCCTTGAGTTGCTCCGCCGAAGGCAGCGCCGTCAGATAGCGGGACACGAAGAGCTTGTTGTCCATCCCCGCCGTGGCAAACTCGACCTCCGTGCCGTCCCTGTCGCTGCACAGAATGATCCCCACCGGCGGGTTGTCTCCCTCGTCCATCACGTTCGCCTTGAACCAGTTGAGGTAGAAATTCATCTGCCCGACGTCGGTGTGCCGGAAGGCGCGGGTTTTGAGGTCGAGCAGCACATGACAGCGCAGACGGCGGTGATAAAAGACGAGGTCCACCCGGTCGTGCTTGTTGTTCACCGTGATGCGGAACTGCCGCGCCTCGAAGCAGAAGCCCGCCCCCAACTCCAGCAGAAAGCGCTGCAAGTGGTCGAGCAGCGTCGTCTCCAGGTCGCTCTCCGAATACTCCGGCCGCTCGGCCAGCCCGGTGAACTCCAGCACATAGGGGTCGCGAATGAGATCAGAGACGGTCTCGGATGGTGTCTCGTGGGCCTGCCGTCGCGCACGCTCGATCACCGCCTGCTTGTTCCTGGAAAGCCCTGTGCGTTCATAAAGCAGCGATTCGATCTGGCGCTGAAGCTGGCGCACGGACCAGTTGCCTTTGAGGCATTCGTTTTCATAGAAGGCACGCTTCCACGGATCGTCAATCCGGACAAGCTCAATCCATTTGCTCCACGACAACCTTATGATCTGTTCCGGCATCAATGGTGTGGGCAGATCGACGCCCGTTGCCTTCGGCGATTTCATCAACATGGTTGACGGAATTCCAAACGTCGCCGTATCCGTCAATTCCGTCAACACTGTTGACGGAATCATGGTACTCAGTTGCGGCGCAGCCAGGTAGAAACGACGGCAGCGCTCCAAGGCGCTGATGCTGAACCCGGCGACCTTGCGGGCAGCAAGGTCGCTCGCCAGGGTAGCGAGGAGTTTGTCGCCATATTTTGCGCGATCCGATCCGCTCTGTTCGAAATCCACCAGATAGGCGCCGACCAGCCAGTTACGAAAGAGCAACGCCTGATTGACGACTGCCGTCGCACGGCTGACCATCTGCGTGTTGGCGGACTCGATGGTTTTCAATAACCAGGCGTAGTCCCGTTTCGCGCCACGCTTTGACGATGCGGCGACGGGCGGTGTTTTGTGGATCGTTTTTTTCTTGTTCATGGCCTCTTCCTCCAGTCCGTGGAAGTTTCATCGCCGCGCGCTTTCCTCCATTAGCTTGATCTCGTCAGGGGTCAGGTCGTAGAGCTTGTAAATGAGGCGGTCAATCTCTCGCTCCCACGCCGTTGTGTCCGCGTCGGGATCGCGCTTCTTCGCGGCGAGGATTTGGTCGACCAATTTGGTGAGATTTTGCTCAACTTTCGGTAGGAAATCTGGGATAGGAACGGTCGCCATTCGATCTCCACGAAATTGAACGCGCCCGCCTTTCCATGGATCGCCCCAGCTTGGAAATTCGTGACGGAAGAGCCAGTCCAGCGTGCGGCTGAGTAAGACTGCGAGCAACGGCTTTGGTTGCGGCGCGATGAGAATAAATAAGGTCTTATTTGGGTAGAGGCCGCTCTCGTCAAAGAACGCATGAAACTCTTTGGAAGTTTCGTTGAATATGATCTTCGGTTCTTTGAACTCCTGCCAGTAATCTGCACCCCACCGTTGTAAGGCATACCACTC
>JACQWK010000335.1 GCA_016209525.1 Verrucomicrobiota bacterium | reverse complement strand
GTCTGCGCACGGTACGGGCTTGGCGGCCTTGAGGAACTGATCGCCGAGTCACGGTCGGTGTAACACTCAACCCCTTTGGTTCGGGCGCGAGACTCATCCCTTCGGGGTTTTGCGATTTGAGGTGACTACCATATTAGGTTGGCGACGAACGGACTGAACCGCGGGAACGCCGGAGCGGAACGTCCGAAGTCAGACGCAAGTACACGGTTCTTGGTCACAGCCGTGAGATCTGATCAAGACACGACCTGCACAGAGTGACGATCCAGTTCAACCAGAGAATTTCCTTCGAATGCCGCCACGATCGCGGTCAGATGGCGCTGGAAAAGCGCAGTCAGTTCGCGCGTCCTGATGTTACCCGTGCGTACGAGCAGCAGCTTCCAAGGTTTCCCGTGCAGCAGATGGGAATGATAGAAGTCCGAGTCTTTCGTCACGACAACCCGCTCGTCCGCCACCGAAATCTGATTGATGATTTCATCGGGTGTTCGGTTCTGCGCGGTCAACTGACTCGTGTGGATTGCGTCGTGCCCCGCCTCCTGCAACACCGAGCACAAACGCGGTGGCAGGTGTGCATCCACGAGAAACTTCATGCGAGCACCAGGTGCTGACTTTTCAGCTTGAGCGACTGCGCGGCAAATTCCAGACACGCCAGCAAGTCGTCTCGCTCAAGATCGGGAAACTCCGCGAGCAGATCCTCAATCGTATCGCCGCCCGCCAAGTATTCCAGCATGGCCTCGACCGGATAGCGCAAATGCCGGATCGCAGGTTTGCCGTGGCAAATCTCCGGATCGATCGTGATCCGGGAAAGGAGTGAGCTCATGCCCCCAACGTAAGATGGCAAAAGAAACCGTCAAGCAGGCCGGTCAGACCCATTCAAGCGCCGAAGGAGTCAGGTTGACACAGTTGTGATCCCCGTCCACCGGTCGCCGGATCCCCCGTAGATTGGGGTATCTCCGGAATGGCACGAGCGTGCCGGCGCCCCCGTTATGGCGGGCATAGCGCGCAAGCTCCGGTTGGAATTCCCCGGGGCTTGTTATCACCTCATCAACCGCGGAAACTATCGGGCCGACGCCCAACGAGATCGCAAGAGCGCTCCCGGGAAGGCCGCGGTTGCGCTCACGCTCAAGGAGCGCACGCCAGTCAGCAACCGCTGGCCGGCCACCTCCATCTGGGTCGCCCGGAGTCAGTCAGTGTCTACGTCGAGCGCCTCCGCACCAGCGGCGTCGGGAGAGGTCGCGACTGCCGACGTCTCACCACAATTGTCTCAACCGGTTCTCCCCCTGGTGACGCGCTTCCGCGTGGCAGGAGGAACGGCGAAGCGCGTTTTCAAGCCAACTTTGTCGCGAGTCGCGACATGACCCCGTCGACCGTTCCCCGTCTGACGCCACGGGATTGCGTCGACTTTCCCTGCTGCCTCAAACCGGCGGCGGAGTGCGATGGATCGACCCTTTCCGGCAGATCACATTAGTTCATGAAGCACAGAACTCGAGCGACTGGCGGACTGATCGTCTGGGCTGCGCCTTTGCGGATTGGTGCGAACAGAGAGGTTGAAAACTACCCGGTTCAACCCACATTGCCGCCATGACGGAAATTATCTTTGACGTGCGCGAGGACGAGGTGGACGGCGGCTATGCTGCCACCGCATTGGGCGTCGGCATCCACACGCAGGGCGAAACGCTCGACGAGCTGCGCGCCAACGTGAAGGAAGCGGTGGATTGCTATTTTGACGACACAATGGAAGCCCCAAGAGTGATCCGGCTCCACTTCGTCCGGGACGAGATTCTGGCGCGATGAAGCTGCCGCGCGACGTGTCGGGTCCGGAGCTGGTCAAGACATTCGTATGGGGTCAGGGCGTTCGACGATCGAGAACGCATCAGCATCCAAGACCTCCTCCGCGGCGATCGCCGATCCCACTGACCCCGTTGATCCCTTCCCGGTCGGACGCATACCCAGCGCAAGCCAATTTGTAACGCGCTTCCGCGTGGACGGAGGGATGGCGAAGCGCAATTTCAAGGCAACTTTGTCGCGAGTCGCAACATGACCCCGTTGACCGACCCCACCGACATGATTCTGTTCTCATGATTCGTTACCGACGACATGGAATCTCCTTGAGAGGCATGCGTGTTCCTTGACAATCGGGTAACGGTATCACCCATGGCCCACGACCCGAATACCACTGCTGCAGTCACGAATCGCGGGCCCCG
>JACQWK010000030.1 GCA_016209525.1 Verrucomicrobiota bacterium | reverse complement strand
TGCTGCTCGCTTTCGGCGTCTCCGGCGTGGCGGTGTCGGCCACGTTCGAGAAGTATCGCCCGCTGTTCGCAACGCTTACATTTGGCTTCCTGGCGGCGGCGTTTTACTTCGCTTACCGACCCAAGCTAAAGACCGCCGCAGCCACGTCGGCGGAGGGCAGTGCTTGCTGCACGACGGCAACGGCCAAGGGCGATTGCTGCCCACCCGAAGGAAACAGCAGGTGGACCTTGCAACGGTTCAATCGCGCGATGCTGTGGGTGGTGACGGCCATTGCGCTGGCCTTTGTTTTCTTCCCGAACTACATCGGCGCGCTGCTGGGCGGCGGGAAGGACGCCGGTTTCGGCGCAAACGTGGAACAATACGTCGTGGCCGTGGAAGGCATGGACTGCGCCGGTTGCGCGGCTGGGCTTGAAAAGCGACTAAAGGCCGTTCCCGGAGTCAGCGCTGCCATGGTCAGTTATGAAAAGAAGGAGGCCATCATTGGCGTTCCCAAGGGCGCGGCCGCGCCCCGCGACGAAGTGCTGACGGCTATTACCGCCGCCGGTTTGAAGGGGCGCTTTGAGAACATGGAGACGCGCACGCTTCCGATTGCCGGCATGACGTGCGAAGCCTGCGCCACGCACGTCCAAGCAAGCCTGGCCAAAGTGCCCGGCGTGCGCAGTGCCGCAGTCAGTTATAAGGAGCGGAAGGCGGTTGTCGTTGCGGCCCCTTCAGTGGACCCGACTGCGCTGAACCAGGCGGTGGAGTCGGCTGGTTACAAAGTGGCGGCTGAAGCCACACCCGCGAGCGATAAATAACGGTGCCTGTTATTGCGGACCGTCGCGCTGTTGTAAGCGTGCGCCTGTGATTTCATGTGCGATCCTGCAAGTCGGCGGGTACTACAAAGCAGAAACAGAATGACGTCGGACACTGAGTTACTGATTCGATACGCGAAGCAACGCGATGAAGCCGCTTTCGCGGAGTTGGTTCACAGGCATCTTGGCCACGTCTATTCCACGGCGCTGCGTGTTGCAGGTGATGACACGCATCTCGCTGAAGACGTGGCGCAAGAAGTGTTCATCGCGCTGGCTCTCAATGCCGATTCGCTTCATCAGTGCCGCGCCCTGAGCGGTTGGCTTCATACCAGCGCACGGTTCATCGCCGCCAAGAAAATCCGCAGCGAACAGCGCCGGCGTCAACGCGAACAAATTGCCCTGACCGCCATGCTTAACGACATGCATAACTCGAATCCAGACTGGAAAGAAGTCCGCCCCTGTCTGGATGAAGCCATCGGCCGACTGGGGGAGGCCGACCGCGACGCGCTTTTGCTCCGCTACTTTGAGAAAAAGTCATTTGCTGAAGTCGGTGCCGCGCTCGGTTTGTCGGAGAACGCCGCGCGGATGCGCGTGGAACGGGCATTGGACAAGCTACGGGGCCGGCTGGCACGGAGAGGAATCGTCTCCAGCACGGTCGCCTTGAACACGACTTTGGCCCAACACGCGGTTGGCCCCGTTCCGGCCGAGCTCGAAACCCAGATCGTCAACCAAGCCATCACCAGCGGAACCGCTCTCGATGTGTCCAGCACGTCTGTGTTCGGTTCACTCAGCGCCGTCAGCAAATGCGCGATGGTTTGCGCGCTTGTACTGATCGTAGCCGGTCTTGGCTTGGCGCTGAAACCGGGGGCACCGCCGGTGATACCCGCCGCCGCTGGCAAGGCGGAGGGGCAGCGCTCGAAGTTCAACGCCGGCAAAGGACCGCTGTACAGATGCGAAACCTGTGGAAAAACCTACCGCGCCCCGTGCATTTGCTGCGGTGTGCGCACCATCCAGGAGGAGACGCAACCGGGCGTTCCCAGTGGGCAAGCCAGTTTCGCCACAGAGTCACGATCGGGCGCGACGATGCGAGGGAGATTTGGCCGGATAACATCATCACGGCGATTGACCAAACCGGGTTCAAAGCCAAACCCACAACACCAAAAGAAACACAATGAAGCAAATACTGACAGCACTAACACTCGGCAGTCTGTTGTGCGTGCCGCTGGCGCGCGCCGAAGACGGCAAGGCAACCCTCAAAATCACTGGCATGACCTGTGAGATGTGCACGGCTGGCGTGAAGAAGTCGCTCACGAAATTGGACGGCGTGAAGACCGCCGACGTGAGCCTCGACAAAGGCCAAGCCATCGTCACGTTCGACCCCGCCAAGGTGACGACCGGCAAACTCATCGCGGCAATCGGAAAGGCGGGCGGCTCGCAGCACACCTTCAAAGCGGAGGAAGCGACCGAGCCAGCAAAGAAGTCGCAACAGATTTTCTGTGAGGGGTTGTCCGCCGGACAACTCTGCGGCCACGGCACTGTGGATGCGCTCAAGTTGAGCGGAGACAAGAAGGTCGCCTGGTCAGACGCTACAAAACGCTACAACATGGCGGTCGAAGCGGCCACTAAGCAGCTTCTCAAAGAAGCCAAAGAGACTCTCTCGCCCGAGGAGTCGGCTGTGGTGGAGAAGTGGTTTGCCAAGGGAGTGAACGCGCAGATCAACCAACAACTGGCGAAGGAAACAACGAAGTAACGCAGATTTTGCCGGCCAAGATGGTCCCGGTTATCTGACCAAACCAGGTTGAAACTGAACCCATAGCACGAAAGGAACAGCGAGAAATGAAAACGATCCTGACCACGTTTGCCATTGGCGGGCTGCGGCTGTGCTCCGCCACGGCGCGAGCGCAATGCTGCCCGCTGGCTTCCGGGGACGACGGCAAACCCACTGCGAACCCGAGCCGCGTCAGTCTCTTCCAAGTTCCGCTGAAATGTCCCGCCGCGCCGCAAATCGGCTGCGGTAGTCGCGCCAAGCCGATTCTCCTGGAGTTGGAGCGTGACTCCAACATCACTGAAGCTTGGCTGAACGGCGCGGGAACTGTCCTCGCCGTGGTCGGCGCGGAAAGTTCTACCCGCGAGTCACGCGTCAAGACGGTTCAATCACTCCTTGAAAAGTAGGATGCGACCGGAACGGAATTGGTCGGCGAAGCTCGGGAAAAGGAACTGCAAAGCTTCCTTTCCGGCGACGGCTGGTATCGCGGCGTGGCGGTGGACAGTCTTAGCCAGCAGGAAGCCGGCATCATTGCCGCTCGATTGGTTCGCCGAATTCAGACGAAGGTCGCGCTGTCGAATGGGAAGGCCACGGCGTTGGAAAGCGCCTTCACCGACGCTTTCAAGCGCCGGTTTATCCGCGAACCCAAAACGTCCAACCCAACGCCGCAAATCTGGACCAAGGCCAAGCCCTCGTGACCTTCGACTCCAGCAAGGTCAAGACCGAGCAACTCATTGCGGCAGTTGGCAAGGCGGGCGGCAGCCGACACACATTCAAAGCCGAGAAATCTGAAGTCAAAAAGTAAACGTGAACGCGCCGGTCATCTTGCCCCGAAGTGGTGGAAAGTGTCGGCGATGCGCAAAACCGGGTCCATGAAGTGACCCGTAACAGCAAAGATCATGAAAAAAACACTCATCGGAGTCGGCCTTCTGGTTATCGGTTTGGCGGTGATCGCGGCTGTCAGCCGGCTCAAAGTTGAACAAACAGGCGAATCGGCAGGCGCTGGCGCAGGTCCGTCGGCCAGTTGTTGTCCTCTGCCGGTTGAACAGGGCAGTCAGAAAGCAGCGGCCTACAAGTGCGAAAGCTGTGGAACGACCTACGAGAAAGCGGGCGATTGCTGTGGCAAGCCGACCAAGAAAGTGGACAAGCAACCATGAGCGCGCTTCTTATACTCATCGTGAAATGGTGGAAAGTGGCGGCGTTAGCAACCCTGCTCGCCGCCTGCTGTCCAGGGTGCAATTAGGCTGCGGCTAGTTGGGGAGCGCGCCCGCTTGGCGCGACGGCTTGCACCAGGAATTGGGCGCGACCGGCGAGTTCGTTTCCTTCCGGGGTTCCCCCACCCCCGCCTCCTTGGCGCCTCGCCGGCGCGTCTTGCGTCGCTCTTGGAAAGTCAAGCGCGCGGAAAAGACCGAACTGAACCAGACTTTATGCGAAACCGCAGGCGAAACGACAAATGGCTGGTCATCGCAACGGCCGTCTTTGGATTATTGGCCGTCCTGCTCTGGCGACCGGTGCAGCGGGAATTGCTGGCGAAGCTTGTGCTGCGTTCGGACACGGCAAATGAGACGGCGGTGGATCAAGTGGCGTCGCAATTGGAAGATCCCGTTCCCTGGCTCGAACGGTTGTGGCGTTCGGATAAAATTCCGCACCGGGTGCTGGCCGTGAGCTACCTCAAAAGAAACGCAGTTCAAAACGCCTCCCGCGTTGAGCGCGCGCGGAGCATGTTATTGGCAGCGGCCAGTGACGGAGACTTGGAGGTGAGACAAATGGCCTTGGAAACCCTGGCTGAACACCATGATCCCCAACTGGCGCCGCTGGCAGGCGAGCAACTTCGCGACGTTGATCCGATCGCCAAGGCATTGGGGTTAAATTTACTTCGGGACCATGGGAGCGCCGCTCTTGTGCCCGTGGCGATTCTGTTCCTGGACGACCCTGACCCTCGCGTTGTGCATGCAGCCGCGACGGCGCTTCGCCGCTGGACTGGCTTGGACTTCGGGATTCGCTATCGGCAAATCGCGCCGATGCGGAAAGGCGACAAGTCGAAGGATGCGAACACTGAAAATGCTGAAGCTTTGGCGCAGGGAGTCAGCGGCTGGAAAGAGTGGTGGAAGCGTCACCAGGCGGATTATGCAGTTGAGCCTTCGGTGCGAGTCCGTAGCCCGTCCGCCTGGCGCTTGCCTGCGGCAGAGCTTCGGCTGGCAGACTTGGAAAGCAAAATCGTTCGTCTGGCGGATTTCAGAGGCAAAGCGGTCCTGCTTTACTTTTGGAGCAGCACAATTCCCGAGTCGTCGCTGGACATCCCGTCGCTGGTCGAGCTTCAGCGGCGGAATACGGAGACGCTGGTGGTGCTGGGAATCTCCCTCGATGGCGCTGGATTCGACAAATGCTGCGAGGACCACGAGCATTCGCACGCGCACGAGAGCAAACCAGACGTTGCCGGTGTTTGCGCCCGGCTGAAGCAAGTCGTCGCCAAACAAGGGATCAATTTTCGCGTGTTGTTGGACCCGGAAGGCGAAGCCGCAAGCCGTTATCATGTGAGCGAACTTCCCACGTGCGTTTTGATTGATCCTGAAGGCTGCGTCAGGCGGCGTTTTGCTGGGGGAAGAAGGTTCGACACCCTCAACGCGATGCTAAACGAGATAATCAGCCCGGAACCGGCGCCGCAAACGAAACTGGCAACCGAGGCCGAACGCGGAAAACCATGAAAAAACCTATGTGGATATTGTCCGACCCCTGTTGCTTGGTTCTCCTTGTCATCGGCGTGATTGCGCTTCTGGTCAAACTCGTTCAATGGGCAAACGCTTGGTTCAAATGACGACCGAGGAACAGACTGCGGAACGTGACGTCGTCGCAAGCCTTGCGCCGACTGGCCACGATGAGTGGTTTGACCGGTTCAAGAGCGGCGAGGAGCGGGTAGCCGAAGAGATCTTTCGCCGTTACCAGCCGAAAGCCTGCGCTCTGTGCCTTGGCATTTTGAAAAACGAGACGGAGGCCCGGGAGGCGGCGCAAGAGGCGCTCGGAGAGGTGGCACGTAAAATTGGCCAATTCGACGGCCGTTCCAGTGTGAGCACCTGGATTTATCGCGTGGTCGCCAATCATGCCTTGATGCGTTTGCGCGCGTCGAAGCGCCGATGGGCAAGGCTCTTGCCAATGGAAGCGCTGGAGGCGGAACCCGCAGAGTGGAACGATGCGCTCCAGGGAAGCGTCTTTGCGCCAGACCGGGAAGTTGTTTCGGAGGACTCGCTGAGCGCCATGGAAACGCTTTGCGCCCAATTGCCCAAAGCATACTGCCCGATTGTGGCGCTGTGCGACTATCAGGAAGTCCCGCTGGCTCAGGCCGCGGCGGAACTGGGTCTTTCCATGCGGGCGGCGAAGTCGCGGTTGCACCGCGGCCGTGTGGAATTGCGCAGGCTGATCTGCGGATTCGGCGAGCTGTGCGGCCCGTGGTGCGCCAAGGGGTTTCAGCGGGCAGGCGCTGCACCGCTTTGATTTCAAGTTTCTCCTGCGGACTCCCCGGCGGTTGTTTGCCGGGGACCTCCAGTTTGAATCCACCGCGCCATGTCCGGCATCTCAACTTCTGGAAGGGCGGAACGAGTTGAACCGGAACTCGTGCGACCGAGAGCCAGGCTCCGGCTGGTTTGATGAGCCGAACAAAGAAATGCATTTATGGACAACTCGAAAGCTCTACAGAAGGCGACGTCTGGCGGCCGCGTTCTCGCGGCCATCACAGCGTCTCTCTGTTCGATTTTCTCCACCGGCTGTGCTCACTTGCCGATTGACAAGAGCGGGACTTGGACCGGCCCGTTGCCGCAGCCGGTGACAGTCAAGGAGGCGGCGCGGATCAAGCCTCCGTGGTATGGCAAAGCTGCGGCGCCCTTCCTCCTGGATTTCTTTTCCGGAAGCCGTGTGGGCTTGGAATATAACGAAGGCCGGACCGTTCGCACCACCGAATACATCCGGGGCATTCCCTACCTTGGCTTGGTGATGCTGCCCTACTTCTGTTACGAATGTCTGGCGGAAGAAACCGTGCAAGGGGTAGCGAACAAGAGCGGCATTGACAAACGACGCCAGCGAAAATACGAAGCCATCATCCAACGGCTCGAACAGGAGGGGCAGACACAGGAAGCGGTCTATCTCAAAGCCCACAGCCCATTTGACCCGGCTAATCACCCGCCAAACTCACTGGCCCGGATGCCAAGCAAAAACCTTAAGGGAACAAAGGGGGTTATCAAAACTCTCTGGGTGGAGATGGCCATCGGCCACCGCAACGGTCTCGAACGCAATGAGAGTCGCGGCATCCGCAAGCTGGAATACTGGCATCCTCTGATCCTGACGCGCATTTACGAGGCCTTTGAGGCCGGGGCAGGACGCCGTATGGAGGACATTGCCGAGAAGGAACACTTGGATGAACGCTGGCTTCCCAAGTCGGCACAGGCCGTCTCAGAGCCCAGTTCATGTGAGCGATGAACCTCTCAGGAAAATGGCGATGCTGGCAGGCCTTCGCGAGAATTTTTTCCTCGCCATTCGAACATTTCCCGAATCTATCCGACATCCCGCGGCATCTCAATCAGTGGAAAGACGAAACGTGGTGAACCGGGAGCCGGGCCTAAAAGAGGAACACTCTCGGTGACTCGACAAGTCGAACACAAAGCACAACAACAAAGCAAAACACGCGAAAGGAAAACAGAAGATATGAAAACTACCATGATGGTGCTGGCCGTTGCCAGCTTGCTTGGGGTCAGTGCCCTGACGGGCACAGCACAGAGCGGCGATGCGAACCGAGTGGACAAACTCTCCAACAAACCCTTCTCCGACACGCTCAAGGCGGTGGAAAAGACAGTCAAGTCTGAGGGCATGATGGTCGTGGCCAAGATTGACCACAAGAAAATGCTCTCGATGGTGGGCGCGACAATCAAGGGCGCGACGACCATCGAGTTCGGCAAACCGGAAATGGGCAAGATGCTCCTCCCGATGAATCCGGCCATCGGGCTGGAAATGCCGGGGAAGATCTTCGTTTATGAATCGGCGGACGGCAGGGTCGTGGTCAGCTTCCGGAAAGTCGCACCGCAGTATGCCTCTTATGGTGATCCGGAAGTCAAAAAGGCCGGCGAGATGATGGACATGATGGCGGACAAGATCACGTCAGCCGCCACGCGGTAGTCGGTCGCGTGGAAGCCGGGCCCGTGCTAAGTAACTGACCGTCCTTTGATCATCGCCCGCTCTCCGGAAAAACAAAACGCAATCACGGAAAAGACTTATGAACCTGACCGGCCACAAGCTCAGCGACGTTCGCCATCCCGAGCGATTGTTTGTCGTAGTGAACGAATGTCTCTTCGCCACGCTCCCAGTGCGCCCGCGATACATGCGGCTGGCGCAAGCCAGAGTGCCTCAGAACCGCAACTACGTCATCCGTCTCAAGCGGAAAGGAGTCCCACCATGTTAACCCTTCTGGTCGTGTTCATAGTGTGTGTCTTCTTCTGCGGCCTTTATTGGCATGGCCAACCTGCGGCCCGCCTCTAAAACCAGCCAAACGATCCCACGCATGAGCGACGAAAGCCTAAGCCTGTTGGTGGAACTGCTGTTTACCGCAGCCGCAGTGGGAGTGGTGGCGGGTGCGTTGCTGCGGCGCCGCAGCGCACCAGCTCCTCAAGCTCCTTCCGCTGCCACGTGGTCTGAACTGGTTCTCACCGCGGGCGGCCTCATGGTTGCGGCAGTCGGGCCAAACATCCTGGTGGTTGCCTTAACGCCTGGGCTGCCGGAGATGCCTTTGCTCGCACGTTATGCACTGGCCCCATCACTGGTGTTCCTGGCAGTCGTGTGGGTCGTGGGCAAATGCCTGGGCCAAACCCGGCTCACGAACCGCATCTGCGCGGGGCTTTGGGTTGGCGCGGCTGCGAGTGGAGTGCTCGATGCGATTCGATTGACCGGGTTTTATCTTGGCCAGATGCCAGGCAACATGCCGCGCATGTTCGGAGTGCTCATTCTGGACCGAATGGCCCTTGGCCCCACCCTCGGCTCGGACGTGCTCGGCTATCTTTATCACTACTGGGTGGGCGCCTGCTTTGGCCTGACCTACACCTTGCTGGCCGGGCGAATCCGATGGTGGGGTGGCGTCGTCTGGGGCCTGATTATTGAAGTGGGGATGATGGTGACGCCCCCGATGGTGGTCGCGATGGACACCGGATACTTCGGTCTGAAGTTCGGCCCCGGTCTGCTGGTGACGAGCTTCATCGCCCATGTGGCCTACGGAGCAGCGTTGGGGCTGTTGGCCGAGCGATACGTCGCTCACCCCGGCGGTATTTTCAGTTTGCTAAGAAACGTCTTTCGGCGGACCGAGTCGCGAACTGTGGCAAACTTTCCCAAACCGGCGTCATGAATCCACTGTGCCGTCAACCGTTTTTATGAAGGAACTCAAAGCTTACATCCGGCCCAGCAAGGTTTCATCCGTCACACTGGCGTTGCACAAGATTGAGGCGCTGACCGGCATGAGTCTGTGCGAAGTGCGGGGTTTCGGGCGTTGTCGCAGCCCCAAAGACAATCCGCCCATCGTCCAGGACCTGGTGGACTTCGTGCCGTATGCAAGACTGGAAATGCTTTGCCCGGACGAACTGGAGTTTGAAATCGTCACCACGATACAAAGAGCCGCTTTTACCGGAGAGCCGGGCGACGGAAAGGTCTTTGTCACCGACCTCAGCCAGGTCGTTCGCATTGCGACCGAAGAACGCGGCGAGGCGGCCTTGCAAAGACGCTTCTGCCCGAAATGTCAGGCGCGGGACGCCGCGCAGGCGCGCGGAGCAATCTCCACTGCATCAACCACTATCAATTTCCACGCGGTGGAACCGTCAACGCAGGAGAAGTTATGAACGCAAAAGCATTCAACAGAAAATTGACAAAGGAAAAATCGACTTCGGCCAAAGCTGCCGGTGGCGGCGCGCGGACCATCGAAGTCGAATTTGTTCACGAATGGCCGGAGGCACGTGAAGTTTATCTGTCGGGTAGTTTCAACAACTGGAGTTGCAGCAGCCTGCCGATGCGCAAGGACGAAAAGGGCGTCTGGCGACTCCGCGTGCCGCTGACACCCGGCCGCCACGAGTACCGCTACATCGTGAATGGTGAGTGGCGCTGCGACACCTGGGCGTCCGAATCGGTGCCGAATCCATACGGCTCGTGCAACAGCGTAGTGGAGGTCACGTCGGCACCGGAGCAACCCCTGCGACAAACAGGTCCCGAACCGTCCACAGACAGGCGCACGCTGCTCACACCGCGCTAAAAACAAACCGCATGTCAAGCTGCTCCACTCAAAGGAACTCGCACGGACTACAAACTGTCCTTGTCCTCGGACCGCGCAAAGTCCCTGTCGAGTTCGTTCCGGTCCGCGCTTGGCAAGTGGTTATCTGTTGGAGAGCCAATGAAACCGCAGCCCGATCTTTTGACGAACCGCACCGAACGCAAAGCATCACTGCCAACGGTGGTTTGGCGGCGCGCATGCCGAACCCACCGGGGAGTAGGGCGTCGGCGCTTGTGCGTCTCGGTTCCTGCCATCAAGGAATGTCACTGCCATGAATAAGGCTCGTGCTTTCGCGCCTGAACCCAGCGACTTTCTGCCAGAGCCGCTCATGGTCAAGATCGTCGTTCCAGACGCCAAGCTCCGAATAGCCAGGCTGCTCGCAGGCTTGGTGATTGGCTTGTTTTTGACCGTTTCCAAAACACACGCGGAAGAACCAGGCGTGGCTCCCTCATTTTTGACGCTGGCTGCGGGCGAGTCAGCCAACGAATCACCAAGCCGAACTCTGTCGTTGAAGTCCAGCCAGCCCGGTATCTGGGAACACAGCGTCGGAGAGGGCTTCCGAAAACGCGTTCTGCACGCCGGGTTTTCTTTGGGCGGCGCAATTGGAGTAAAAGTGCTCGGCAGTCGGGAAGCCCACGATATGGCTCTCGGCACGGCTCACATCGGTCGGGTTTGGAGCGATGTCGTTGGCGACGAGAAGTGGTACCGCGGCAACTGGGATTTGATGGGCGAGTTGTTCGGCGGCCGGCAGCTTAATCCCCATAAAGCGTCCGTCGCTGGCTTTACTCCGGCGCTTCGCTATCATTTTGCGACGGGCACGCGATGGATTCCGTTTCTGGAAGGCGGCGCGGGGGTTTCCTGGACGGACATCGACGACCCGGACCTCGCGACGCGGTTTGAGTTCCACCTTGTTGGCGGCGGCGGTCTGCAATGGTTTTGTCGCGAAAACCTGGCGGTCACGTTGAACTATCGTTTTGCACACCTCTCGAACGCAGGAATTCGGCAGCCCAATATCGGTTTGAACACGAACGCCCTCCTGCTCGGGCTGACATGGTTTTTCTGAAGTGCTATTTCGCGGCCCTGAGCCCGGGCCGATTGACTTTATGGTGTTCGTTTATCTGGTATCTGGTCATCGCCGTCCGCTATTTCGACGGCGATGCCAAGCTCTGGACCACGTCGCTCGGTCTGACGGCCATCGTCGGAAGCATTCTGACCATCAATGCCTGTCCAGCCGGCGGCGGACCACGCTCGCTGGACAAGTGGCAACTGCTCCGCTTTTTCCTCATCCCGTTTTGCGTCTCCAGTTTTTCCGCTCTGGTCAAAGGACGTGGGTTCGTTCTGATTTTTCCACCGGAGCCGCGAGAAAATCTGACGGCGGGCGGGGCATGTTTTCTCTTCTGCCTCTTCGTGCTCTTAACGAAACGCCTCATCCATTAACCTCATTAACTTAATATTCCTATGTCTGAATGTTGCTCGACCACCAATACCGTACTTCACGGAAAGGAAACGAAAACCCGCTCCAACGCTCGCGCTGCACAGCCGCGGGCTAGCCTGGTGATCCTCGGCGGCGGCAGCGCGGCCTTCGCTGCGGCGCTCAAAGCGGCTGAACTGGGTGCCCACGCTACGATCATCAACGATGGGCTGCCGATGGGTGGCACGTGCGTCAACGTCGGCTGCGTGCCTTCCAAAACTTTGATTCGCGCTGCGGAAGCACTGCACCGCGCGGTCCGCCCCCCGCCGTTTGCGGGTATTGCGACCTCCGGCAAGCTGCTCGATTTCAAGGAGGTTATCGAGCAGAAGCGCGCCTTGGTGAAAGCATTGCGCCAGGCGAAATATGCCGACGTCATCGGCGATAATCCGAACATCACGTTCCTCAAAGGCCGTGGCCGTCTGGTGGATGCCCGGACCGTGGAAGTTGACGGAAAGAAAATCCGTGGCGATGCCCTGCTCATCGCCACGGGCGCGCGACCCGTCGTCCCGCCCATTCCCGGTTTGGACAAGATGAACTATCTGACCAACGAGACGGCGTTCGAACTGGATGAGTTGCCGGAATCGCTGCTCGTGTTTGGAGGTCGCTACATCGCCCTGGAATGCGCGCAAATGTTCTCCCGGCTCGGCAGCAAGGTCACTCTCCTTCAACGCTCGTCCCGAATCTTGCCCACTGAAACAGCGGATCTCACTTCGGCCTTGACCGGGTTTCTGAACGCTGAAGGCATTGCGGTGGTCACGGGCGTCACGACGCGGGCGGTGCGACGACAAAACGGGAACTTCGTTGTGCAAGCCTGCGTCGATGGCGCCCCCAAGCAGTTCCTGGCCCGGCACATTCTCGTGGCCACGGGGCGGCAACCCAACACCGGCGGACTGGGCCTTGAGAAAGCGGGGGTGAAGCTCGATGCCGATGGACATATCAAGGTCGATCAAAACTTGCAGACCAGTGTCTCCGGAGTGTTCGCGGCCGGTGATGTGCTCGGTGAAAATATGTTCGTCTATAGCGCGGCGTATGAAGGTGCGCTGGCAGCCGGGAACGCGCTCAACGGTGAAAATCGGAAGCGGGATTACACGGCCCTGCCCTGGGTGATTTTCACCGACCCGCAAGTTGCGGGTGTGGGACTGGACGAAACACAGGCCGAGCGTCAGGGCATTGACGCGGACGTTGCGGTTCTCCCGTTGTCGCACGTGCCGCGAGCACTCGCGGCCCGTGATACGCGCGGTTTCCTCAAGCTGATTCGCGACCGCCAAACGGACCGGCTGATCGGCGCGCGCATCCTCGCACCGGAAGGCTCTGAGTTGCTCATGGAAATCAGTCTGGCGATCAAGTTCGGCATCCCGGTGCGCGCGTTGACAACCTGCTTTCACCCGTATCTGACATTGAGCGAAGGCGTGAAGCTCGCGGCGCTGGCATTCTCCAAAGACGTCGGCAAATTGAGTTGTTGCGCGGCCTAATGTGGGTGCGCTGCCGAGCCGCAGCTTCCACCCAATTTACCTTTACACAATCCGGTTGATAACGTCGCGGGTGAGCACTGACATGGACAGTCCCGATTCCAAAACCTCGGTCGTGAACGACGCCGTTACGGAGGCCATGATCCGGGCAGCGGTGGCCAAGCTGGATTGGCCCCGCCTCGAGCACGAATACTGGGAACAGGATGAATTTCTTTATCTCAACAATTTTCTCCCTCCTGAAGTGCTCCGAGTATGGGAACAGGAATTGACAACGCTCCGGCCGCGGATTCACCGAAACTATATTCCCGGACACAAAAAAGGCGGCAGCGTGGGCTATGACACCATGCGTGTTCTGGCTCCGGCAATGGACGCGGTTTATCGAAGCCAGTCATTCATTCAGTTTCTCCAGAAGCTGGTGCGCGCCGAGATCAAAGAATGTCCGGAGTCAGATCCGCACCGCTGCGCGCTCTACGCCTACACCGAACAAGGCGACCACATCGGTTTTCACTACGACACCTCTTATTACAAGGATCGGCGCTATACGGTGTTGTTTGGGCTGCGGGATGACTCCAATTCGCGGCTGGTTTGCCGTCTGCACACCAGGAACGCGAACCGTGAGACGGAATGGATGGCCGTGAAGTTGGCTCCGGGCACCCTCGTTCTGTTCAATGGAGACAAGGTTTATCACGCGGTGACACCTCTCCAAAAGGGCGAGGAACGTTTCGTCCTGACCCTACAATATGTGACGTCGGAGGAGATGCATTGGTTCTGGCGCTTCGTCTCGAACATGAAGGACAGCATCGCTTACTTTGGCTTTCGCCAAGTTTTCTTCAATAGAGACCCGAAGGTGTGAAATCGCCTATGGAAATATTTTTCGCTTTCAAAAGCGGGACCACGAGGCCCTCGTTGATCGGCCATTATGATCCCTGCCTAACTTATGCGGCAGGGGTGAAGCTGCCGGCGTCAGCGTTCTCCAAAAACGTGACAATACCAAGCTGCTGCGCTATTTAAAAAAGGCACCATGCAATCTGAACTCAAAAACTATTTGACCGACCGCCGTTGGACGGTTGGCGTTGCGCTCCTCGCCCTTGCCATCGGCGGCTGCTGCTCACCACGCCAGAACGCAAATTTCCAAGCGGGGAGTCAGGCAAACGCGGCTATGGTGGCGACCGATCACCGTATCAGCGTCTTCCAAGTTCCCTTCCAGTGAGGGTCGGCACCGGGGTTCGGCTGAGGCAGCAAAGCCAAGCCGATTCTCTCGGCGCTGGAGCGTGACTCCAGAATCACAGAAGCCTGGTTGAATACCGAGGGCACGAAACTCGCGGTGGTCCGTCCGGAGAACTCCGCACGCGAATCGCTCGCCGAGGCCGTCAAGTCGGTGCTTGAAGCGCGCAATGTTCAGTATAAGCAGATCGAAGGCGAGAACCGTGAGAAGACCATAAAGGAATTCCAGTCCCGCAAGGGCTGGTATCGGGGCGCTGAAGTTGACGAACTGAGCAAGCGCGAAGCCGACCTCATTGCCGCGCGCCTCGTTCGTCGCGTGCAGGCCAAGGTCACGCTTTCGGAAGAAAAAGCAAAGGCTCTCGAGGCTGCTTTTGCCGCTGTGTTCAAGCGCCGTTTCACCCGCGCGCCGGACCAATCAGACCAAGCACCGCTCGCCCAACGAAATAGTGAACTGCTTAAAGCAGCGCGCGAACATCTGGACGAACAGGGGATGACCGCGCTCAAGGAAGCGTTGCGGGCGGGTTATCGCCCCCAAACCGGCGAGCCGTAAGCTGGGCGCGGCACCTCCTGTATTGCTGCTATTGAAAATCACGATCTTCACTCCGCTGGTGGCACCGCACGGTCGCGCGCTTTTGCGCACGTTGTTCTTTCTAGCTCTCGTGGTAGCCGCAGTCGGCTCAGACAACGCACGCGACTTGATTGGGCAAGGCGCCGCCGACCTGGCCGCGCAGCGCTTCGAAGGGGCGCTCAAGAAATTCACCGCCGCTGTGAAGGCCAATCCCGCTGACCCCCAAGCAATGTTCTTCCAGGGCGTGGCGCTGAATCGGCTGGGCCGATACGCCGAAGCCCTGGCCCGTTTGCAGCACGCAGCCAAGATGGGCAGCAAGCATCCCGACCTGGAGTTTGAACTTGGCTGGGCGTTGGTGGCGTTGCGCCGTCCGAAGGAAGCCGTGAGTTACTTGGAGCAATTCGAGCGCGAGCATCCCGGCCGCGGCCAGACCAGCGAATTCCTGGGCCGCGCTTACTTTGGGCTGAGGGAATTCGACAAGGCCGAAGACGCCTTCAACGAAGCACTGCGGCGCGACCCGACGCTCAAGCCCACGGTCAGTCTGGGCTTGGCGCTCATCGCGCAAGAACGCGACCAGCACGATGCCGTCCACCGGCACCTGCAAACGGTTCTCCAGGAAACGCCCGAATCCCCGGTGAGCCGCGCGTTGCGCAGCCGCGTGGACCGCCTTAGCCGCCTGGCTGCACTGCCGCAGGCCATGGAAACGGCATGGGGCCTCAGCCTCTCCACCGCTGGCGGCTACAACGACAATGTAACCGGCGTCGGGGACACGGCGCTATTGCCCAGCGAAATCACCGGAAAAGGGTCGCCCTTTGCGCGCTTCAATTTCAGCGGCAACTACGGCTGGCGTACCGCGCCGGACAACACCTTCTCACTCGCGTATTCGTTCCTGGCGGACGTTTACTCCAAAGTGCCTCAACTCGACCTGCGCGACCACTTGTGGCAGGCCGAATACACGCGCACCTTCACCGCCAATCTCGCGGCGACGCTCCGGCTGAGCGACGAATTCGCGCAACTGGGGGGCGACAATTTCCGCAACCAAACCACCGTGCGCCCGGCCCTGGTCGTGCGCTGGAACGATTGGACCGTCAGCGAGGCGGCCTACAGCTTTACCTTCGCCGACTACTACTTTCCGGCGCCGCCGGTGCTCGACCGCGACAGCGATACACACACGGTGCTTTTCACGCAATACCTGACGCCGTCGCATGGGCGGGTGCAGCTTCGCGCCGGCTACTTCCACACCTGGAATAACGCCGACGGCGCGGACTTCGATTACCGCACGCACGGCGTGTTTGGCGCGGCCTCGGTGTCGCTCTTCTGGAAACTGACTGCCGACGCGGCCTACATCCACAACTTCGACCGCTACGCCAATGCGAACAGCCTGGCGGGCTTGAATTCGAGCGCCATAACCGGTGGATTCGAGTTCAAGCGCGCTGACGATGTGGACACGGTGACGGTGCGGTTGAGCCGTCCGTTGACCAAGAGGCTGCGGGCCTACGCGCAATACGATTTCAACAACGCCGACTCGAACATCCGCTTTTTCAACTACGATCAGCACGTTTGGAGCGGCGGTTTGGTGATGCAGTTTTAGTCAACCTGTGATAACAGTACACGACTCGGTATGAAAACGTCATTCGGTATCGAACCCCGACGCCTAACGCTGGCTTGCCCGGCTTCTCGTCACCCGGCGGGTTTGTGGCAAATGCTCCTGCTGGCGGTCTTGGCGTTCCTGCCTCACCTGAGCGCCTGGGCGCAGTGACCGGCCTGACGGCCCGCTGGTGGGCCCGGCCCGGTCGGGGTCGGCAATATTGCTGGAGGAAGCATGATTGGCAGCAGCCTGAGTTTCGTGAAAGTGGAAGGCCAATTAGGTGTTGCCGCCAACGTGCGCCCGTTCGCTGGACTATTCCTGATACCGTCGGGGGCGGATAACGACCAGGCGGCGCACGCGCTGTTGAAGTCACTCAAAACTGAAATCTTTTCTGAAGGCCTGAGCGGACAAGCCGAGCTTGCCGGACAGACCAGGAGCGAAACCACAAGCACTGCGGCTGCGGCCAACGGCGGACCAGAGAATGGCAATGCCAGTACCGTCGGAAGTGCCAACGGCAATACCGGGCCGGCAGCCACCCAACCCAAACGAACTCGGCGCGAGAACGGCAGCGTCCGTCTGCAATCTCAAGGAAAGAACCTGGCGCGTAAGTTGGCAAAAGTGCTGGCCACAGCCGACGCGCTTCATGCGCTCAAAAACACGCCGCAGCCGGTGGTTGGCCCTGTGGGACGTTGAATGGGATTCCCCCGGTGGTATTTGTCGATGCAACGCCAAGCGAAATCACGCAAAGCCGACCTGAACATGCGGGTCGGCATCAAGGAGACCGCGCCGCCCCGGCAGGTCTGCTACTGCTTCAACCACACGCTGGAAGAAATCGAGGAGCAAGTGCGTCTCACAGGCAAGGCCACTGTGCTGGATGACATCAAGACGCGAATGAAAGAAGCCTGCTGGTGCGAAACGAAGAGTCCGCTTTGTTCGTGCTGCCTTGCCACGGTCACGAAACATGTGAAACAAGTCCTTGATCGCCATGGTGGAGGGGCGTCGAGGCGGTCGCAGAGACAGCCATCCAAAACGCAGGCTATCGCGGCGTCATTCTGGCGCCGCAGAATTTCTCCGACTCAAATCTGCCCGGTGGTACAGGACGCGCGTCGGGATCAAATTCAAAAGCGGGGTTCTTGACCGGACCCATAACCAGAAGAAAGGACCGAAAGAAATGAAGACCAAACTGATCGCGATCGCCCTCGGAGGCTTGCTCTGCATGCCGTTAGCACGCGCCGCAGACACCAAAGTAACCCTTAACGTCAAAGGGATGACCTGAGCGGGATGCGCCATCACCGTTGAGCGGTCGCTCAAACAAGTCGAAGGAGTCAAGAAAGTAGAACTGAGCCCCCAGAAGGCGGAGGTGACGGTGGACCCGGCCAAAGTGAAGAAGGGAAAACCAATTGCGGCGCAACTGATCGCTGCGGTCGAAAAAGGGGGGGCCGGGCGCTTCAAAGCCGAGGAGGCGCCGAAGCCCAAAGACGCGCCCAAGGGAGACGTGAAGAAAACGGCTCTTTACCAATGCGAGACTTGCGGCAAGACCTACGACAAGACCGGGGAATGCTGCGGCAACCCAACCAGGAAAGTGGAGTGAGCTGCGTGACAGGGGAGAAAAGTAGTTTCGATTCGCAAGTGGACAGAACTCTGATTGGCACGAAGAAGATTCTGAACGCCGTAACGGTCATGGCGGCGCTCATCTGCTTGCTGGTAGCTTGCGCGACCACTTCGACTCCCCAGCCATCCGAGCGGGTGAGCGCCTTCCAGGTGCCCTTCGGCTGACCGGCGGCAGCGGGACTCGGCTGAGGGAGCAAGGCAAGGCCGATTCTCGGCGAGTTGGAGCGTGACTCCAACATTCAACAGGCCTGGGTGAACAAGGCCGGCACAACCCTGCTGGTCGTCGGTCGTGAACACGCCTCGCGCCGGTCGCTGGCCAAATCCGTGCAAACAATCCTCGGCAATCGCAATATGGAATTCGCCGAACTAAAAGGCAAAGAGCGCCGGGCCGCGCAGAGAGAATTCCTATCCGGTAGCGACTGGTATCGCGCCAGTGACGTGAACAAGTTGAGCGAGCAAGAGGCCGGCATCCTCGCCGCGAGATTGGTCCGGCGGATTCAGGCGAAGGTGTCGGTTTCTGAGGCAAAGGCCGAAACGCTCCGGGCGGAGATCACGGACGTTTTCAAGCAGCGTTTCACGGGCAGCCAGAACAACGATGAGCCAAACGTCGAAACGCGATTGCTCAATGTCCTACGCAGGCATTTGGACGAAAAGGATGTCGCCGTGCTCAAGGAAACGCTTCCACCCAACCTGAGGCCGTTGCCCGGAGAGAAGTGAGAATTTCCGTGGCTGGTCCCACAGCGCGACGCGTTCCCGCGCGGCTCTGATACTGCTTCGGTTTCGCTGAAGCGGAAGAAATCCGTGCCACCGGCCGCCGCAGCCTGCAGCAACCGGGCGCATCTTGACACTGCCACCGTTGTTTTCTCCCTCTCCCACGACGTAGGAG
>JACQWK010000324.1 GCA_016209525.1 Verrucomicrobiota bacterium | reverse complement strand
TGGGCAACATCCGCGACCTCCTCGCGAAGCACGGGTCATGAATTACTCGGCAGAAATTCCAAGCCTTTCCAGAGCGGCCCGCGCAGTCAGGATCGGAATGCCATGGAATTCTTTCAGCACGAGCAAGTCATTGTCTCCAGTAATAATCGCTTCCGCCCCGGCAGCCATCGCACATTCAAGCACGGGAAGATCGTCCGGGTCGCGCAGATTCGGGGGCATGGCCAATGGGCTAGGTACCACCATCTCCGCGACTGCCATTACCGTGGCCAGCACGCCTGCGGGTGTCGCTTCGCGGCGCGCCATCCGCTCGGCGAACTTCGTGCGATGGAGCACATCCTCCAACTCCGCATACAAGCTCAAGGAAAAGGCGAGTTCGACCCGTCCGTCCCGTACGGCCTCCATTAACCGCGAAGGCGGGCCGCCCCAGAGCAGACCGGAGACGATCAGGTTGTTGTCAACGACCGCCTTCACGCCGCGCGCGTCGCTCTGCCCGGACGGCATCGATTTCGGCTTGGATTTCCTCCTGTGTCATCTCATCGCCAGTGACCGAGTGCAATTGCTTGAGCAGGGCGCCAAAATCCTCGCACGCCTGGCGGCGCTTCAACTCGCGCTCCAGAAGTTCCGAAAGCACCTCACTTTGCAGCAACCCCTTGGCTCGCGCTTTCGCAGCCAAGTCCTCTGGCAAATCCAACTCAATCGTGATGCTCATAACGCTTCCGCGACTGGCGACACTAAACACCCACCGTTGGATGAAGTCAAACCGCGAGGAGGAGAGCGACGAAGCCGTGTCCCAAGGTCAGTCTCGGCGAATTGCTCCGTCTTGAGCGTCGTCCGGTGAAGGTCGAGCCGGAAAAGCTCTACCAGGAGATCGGCATCTATTGTTTCGGACGCGGCATCTTTCACAAAACGCCTCGGACAGGATTTGAAGTTGGAGACAAGGATTTGTTTTTGATGAAGCAAGGCGACTTCATTCTTCAAGTCACGTTTGCGTGGGAAGGCGCAATCGCCATCGTCTCGGCTGCGGAAGATGGAATGTATGGCTCGACACGTTATCCGACGTTCCGCGTGGATGAGAGGCGCTGCGTGCCGCAGTTCCTTCTGAACTACTTCAAGACCGAAAGGGGCCTTCAGCAGTTGGTGAAGATTTGTCCCGGCTCTGCTGGTCGCAACCGCGTCTTGAGCATCAAACGAATTCCCGAAGTGCAAGTGCCGTTGCCGCCGTTGGCGGAGCAGCGGCAAGTGGTGGCGCGGATTGAGGAACTGGCCGCCCAAATCCACGAAGCCCGCACCCTCCGAGAGCAAGCGGCCGAAGAAGCCGAAGGACTGCTTGTAGCGATGGCACATCGCGGCGACCTCGATCAAACTGCAAAAGAAAACGCCGGTTGGAAACGGAAACGCCTGGCAGATTTGATGCAGTTCGTTGACGACTCGCATAAAGTCGAACCTGCTAGGTCTTATCCCAATCTCGGAATTTATAGTTTTGGTCGTGGACTGTTTCACAAACCGCCGATTGATGGTCTCGCGACCAGCGCCACGGCGCTGCGACGCGTAAGGGCTGGACAATTTATCTACAGCCGGCTTTTTGCTTTTGAAGGAGCTTACGGAAGGGTCACCTCCGAATTCGATGGTGCATTTGTTTCGCAGGAGTACCCGACCTTCGATTGTGATCCACAGCAGGTTTGTTCGGAATTTCTCGCGGCCTATTTTAAGCCTGCGCACCTGTGGAAAGCAGTCGCGGCTGGGAGCAAGGGACTCGGTGATCGAAGGCAGCGAGTTCAACCGGCGCAGCTTTTGAAACACGAACTCTGGTTGCCGCCGATTGCATGGCAGAACCGTCTTGGCGAAGTGCAAGTGGAGGTGGACGCGCTGAAGCGCCTGCAAGCCGAGACCGCCGCCGAGCTGGACGCCCTGCTCCCCGCGCTCCTCGACCGCGCCTTCAAAGGAGGGTTGTAATCATGTGTACGAAGCGCAACATGGACCCAGCAACATCAATTCACAGTCTAATCTTTCGCCGCTGATTCTGGACGAGTTCTAGAATTGTCGCGAACACTCGCTGCAGAAAACTTCGAATCCATGCAACGAAAATCACCCAACGCGACGCTCTTGTTTCTAATCGAAGCGAAGCTCCAGCCTGGGGATGTAGTTCTGACCCTGGGAAACGAGAAATTCTCCGAAAGGATAGGCTGGGTCACCCACGGGAAGTATTCGCACGCCATTCTCGTCGTTTCAAAAAACAAGTGGTTTGAGGCGGATGACGAAGGTGTGGGCTATTCATCGGCTTGGACTCTGGGGGCTTGGCCAAAGGGGCCGGGTGTTGTTTTTCAACACCTGCTTGCCCTGCCCGCTTGCTCGCATGCCCAGTTGTTCCGGCATCCCGCCCTCAAAGGCCGGGCACCGGAAGATATCGAAAAGGCCATCGCGACAATCGTCAAACCGTGGGAGGGAGAAGATTACTCTGACTTTCGCCGGTTGTTCCGACCGCTAGAAATCTCAGGTGAACGAAGCTGGTGGGTCAAGCTCGCGCTGTCTTACCATCAACGGATGGAGCGCCGCCGCGCTTCAGGAATGTTTTGTTCGGAGGTGGTGGCGCGTGTATTCGAGGAATTGGAGCGAGATCATGGCTTTGCAGGGGCCAGTCTGTTCGATGTACACCGCGATGCGGATAGAGTTCACCCGGGCCACCTTGCGAACAGCCGCTTGCGGCCAGTGGATGGAGCAGTCCTCGACTCCCAAAAATTGTCACCCGGTGTGAAAGTCGAATTGTCGTATCCGGATTTGGACCGCCGCCTGCCCGCTCGAAGCGCGCGTACGTTTAGGGAGGCTGCCGAGTTTTCAGAGTGGCTTGAAAAGACAAACGCCAGGACAAATGCCGAGACGTTGGAGAGTGAGAAGTTGCGGCACTCCCGCATCGAGCATGATATCCGGCGGTGCATCGAGCTAACATCAAAATTGAACATACTGAAGTTGGAGACAGCATTCCGCGCCTTGCTTGACGAACTAAAAACAATAAACGAACGCACTGTTAGGCATTTCAGATCGCAAAGCACCAACATTGCAGAGTTTTGGCACCTCTCAGTGGAAGACGCAGAACTCGAATTCAGGGTCGAGAATACGAAGGTTGACATGATTCAGGAGGTCTCCGGCGTGCTGAAATTGCCAGTGGATAAAGAGGACATGGCCGAGAAGTGTGAATCACTCAAGACCCAACACGATACCAAGCTGCGTGCTCTGGACGAATTTCGGCGAAAGCATGGAATCAATCCGTAGTTGAACACTCTCAAAAGGCCCTCACTATTGGCTGCACTCGACAGGGCGGGCGTAGTTTTCGCCCGTGCTGACGCCATGCTCCCCGTCATCCCCGACCGCGCCTTCGAACGAGAATTGTGATTATGGCACAAAGAACGCACCTGGTCTGCCAACACCTGGAAAACATTTCACGCGAAGCCTTGGAGAAGCATCAGGATATCATCCGGAACTTTGTCCGGCGTCGCCAGGGCGTTTACGCGCTCTACCGGCGCGGCAGGCTTTATTACGTCGGACTGGCCAGCAATCTCCGGTCGCGGCTCTCCCATCATTTGAAGGATCGTCACGGGCATTCCTGGAATCGTTTCTGCGTTTAGTGCCTACTCGCAAACGAGCGATTTCATGGGGTAGTAAATGGGGTTGTTTTTAGTTTTGAACGATAGTAGGAAATGGTCGTCGATTGTGTCGGAATTCTGGCGGAAGATGTTGAAAGTGAGACGATCACGAGCTAATTATTCTATCGGCATTCAAAGGCGTAGAGCCTCCGATTCCTACCCGCTCCGCCATTCGGATTTCGGATTTCGGATTTCGGAATTCGGATTTTCAGAAAGGGGGTGGCGCGGATGTCTCGCGAGCAAGTGCTAAAGCTGACTTCGCTCTCTTCCTGTGCCGGTTGAGCTTCCAAGCTGAGCCAAGCGGCTCTGACGCAGGTTCTGCGTCAACTCCCCATCCTCAAAGACCGCAACGTGCTGGTGGGCGCGGCTACGGCCGATGACGCGGGAATTTATCGCATCGACCGCCATCGTGCCCTTGTCCAGACGGTCGATTTTTTCACGCCCATCGTCGATGACCCTTTCGTGTACGGGCAAATCGCCGCAGCCAACGCGTTGTCGGATGTCTATGCCATGGGAGGGCGCCCCATCACCGCCATGAACCTGATGGGAATCCCGACGGATGTGGTTCCTCCCAACGTCGTCCATGCCATTCTCCGCGGAGGCGCGAGCAAGATCAAGGAGGCCCGATGTGTACTGATCGGCGGCCACACGATCCGAAATCCTGAGCCGGTGTACGGCTTGTCCGTCACAGGCATGGTTTCACCGCGGCGCATCCTCACGAACGCGCAAGCGCGCCCAGGCGATTTGCTGGTTCTGACCAAGCCGCTCGGCCTGGGCATCACCACGACGGGGATCAAGCGTGGATTGAGCAGCAGCTCACTGCAGAAGAAGGCCATCCGAGCGATGACCCAGCTCAACACGGTAGGGCCGGAGGTCGCTGAGGCTGGATTGGTCCGCGCCGGAGTGGATGTGACGGGCTTTGGGTTATTGGGCCATCTCATTTCGATGTGTCGGGCGAGCGGCGTTGGTGCGGAGCTGGAGGCGGATCGAATGCCTCTGTTGAGCGGCGAAGTCCGTTCGCTCATCGAACGGAACTGCATCCCTGGCGGGAGCCGCGACAATTTGAGTTACGCAAATGGGTTCGTCGAATGGAACGGCGTTTCGGATGCCCAAAAGATCTTGCTTGCCGATGCGCAGACGAGCGGTGGCTTGCTCCTTTGTGTCCCACCACGGCGATGGGAGCATGTGCAGAAACTTCTGAAGAAACATCGGGCGCTCTGCGGCGTTGTCGTTGGCCAAGTGGTCCGTGCCGTTAAAGCAAGAATTCTTGTCCGAAGGTAGCGCGGATTCTCGCTCTGCACGGCCGCGACGATTCAGAAACTCCGAGCGCGGACTTGAGGCCGCTTCCGCGCTCGAACGTCTCTTGCGACCTCTAGCAAGGCGAACGCTCCGGTAACTGTGCACATCGAAGCGCCGGAAACGCCGCGCTTCCAAGGAATCGGAAGTCAGTGTCGCTGCGGTGTCTGTTCGGAGAGCCCGTTGAAACTGAACTTCATTCGTAGCGCAGGATGAGGCTTCCCCCTTCCACCTTGAGCTCGGTAATCCACAATCCGGGAGGTCCTCTGAGCCGATAAAAGCGGTGCCCGGAAGGTTGCGGCAGCGTGATGAGGCGCAGGTCAGAATTTGTGGAGGCGCTTGGTTCATCAGTGTACGGACCAGTGACAGCCGGTGCGGATTGAAGGACGACCGGATCCGAGGCCGAAGGTTGAGCCAATACGCTCGTGATCCAGTCCAATCGAACCGAGATTCGAGTGGCATAAAAAGCGCCAGGCAGGTCGGCGACGGTGTCTGGAACTTTCGTCCAATTGCTTTCCCTGCCTTTGTAGAGCCCGCCTTCATCAAAGATTGCCGCCGCAAAGCCCGGGCCCGAATCCGATGTGTTGTAGGCGCCATCCACCGTGAAATTGATTCCGGCTAGTTTCCATCCTGCACCGTCGTCGATAAACACTCCCCCGCCTGAATCTCCGGCTGAGAGATGCGCTTCGTTTAGGCCGCCCCGAGCATTGAAAGGGACTCTCAACAGATCGCCGGCAGCGCCTCCTGTCGTGTCGGCGTTGCGTCCACTGGAGGCCAAGCCGCCCACCTGGTTCTCGCCCCAGCGCTTCCTTCCATCCGCCAAGCCCCATTGCCAGCCTTTCCGGACGCTGCCAAGCAGGCCGCTCACCCCGACTTCCTCGCCCCTTTGGGTCCCCCGTCCGAAAACTGCGAGGTTTTTACCCACCTCATCCGCACCCGAATAAAGCTCTGCAAAGGCAGGGAACCTGCCGCTCACTTTCCAAATGCGAAGGTCGCTGGCAGGGTCGTCGAAATACGCCACGGTGGTGTATTCCGTGCCGTTGAGGATGAACTTTTCACCCACGACGCCTCCCAAGTGCTTGGCCGTGATGAAGTGCTTAGAACTGATCGGAGTGCCCAGGAAATAGCCCCAATTTCCTTGAAGCTCCCAGCCGCTGTTCGCCAATTCGCCGGTCGGGGCGGTCGTATTGTAATCCGGATCCGCTGTCGAAAAGAAGATGACGCCTTTCGCTGGCAAGGCACACCAAAGCGCTGCCATCAAGATCAGCCGTGTTCGGTTCTCAATCATTGTCTGCATCCGTGAATCAGCAAAGCCCATTCCAGCCGCCGCTCTCAGCGCTCAAGCGAACTATCAACACCAGCAATCCTCCCCATGCAGTCATTCCCCCTCCCAGGAGGGGAGCTACGTTGCGTGCGCCGATTGCAGGTTCCCCTCCTGGGAGGGGTGCAGGGGTGGGTCGGTT
>JACQWK010000361.1 GCA_016209525.1 Verrucomicrobiota bacterium | reverse complement strand
GGGCCGGGGAGAGGAGGAGCATTTCATCCAAGCAGGTCTGGTCACGGTCATCACACGAGGTTGCCCCTCTCCCCGACCCTCTCCCACTCCTGCGTCGTGGGAGAGGGAGAGAACAACGGTGGCAGTTTCAAGATGCGCCCGGTCCGGAGATAACCTTCACATTTTTCTTGCCAAGCAACGATTACTGCCGTAATCCTTGTTTGACGCTTACAACAGTAATCGACGATCCGCCATGAAATCAGTCCCTCGAATCTCCGAAACCGAATGGGAAGTGATGAAAGTGCTTTGGGCCAAAGCGCCGCTCGCCGCCGGCGAAATCATTGACGCGCTGGTCGCGGTGGATCGCACTTGGCATCCCAAGACGGCCAAGACTTTGCTCAACCGGCTCGTGAAGAAAAAGGCGCTTGGTTTCAAAACGGAAGGACGCGCGTACCTGTATCGTCCTTTGATCAAGGAATCCGAGTGCGTCGCGGCCGCCAGCGAATCATTTTTGGACAGGGTCTTCGGCGGATCGCTGGCGCCCATGCTCGCGCATTTCGCGCAACACCGGAAGTTATCCGCCGACGAAGTGCGCGAACTGCGGCGGCTGCTGAAGGAAGAGTCGGCCGGCACTGGCAAGGCAAAGGAATAGAGGAATGATCGGCCGCGAGATTTATTCTCCCTCGGGCGAGCCTCGCACCGGCTGGACGAGGCGGGCGGGCTCACGAGCACGGACGGCGCGTTCTCCCTCACCCCGGCCCTCTCCCGCTGGGAGAGAAAGCGGCGTCCGGCGTGCGCGGGACGACCGAGATCCTTTGGCAACCTCCCCGAGCGAAATGATGTGTTCCCTCTCCCGGCGGGAGAGGGCCAGGGTGAGAGGGAACCGGACTGAATCCGACCCGAAGCCTCCGACTGTTTGTCGAGACGGCGAGCCTCCTGGTCGTTCTGACAAAGCCGTCGCACTCCGAGGGTGGCGATGAAAACAGAAACACTCCTGGCCACACTTGAAGGCTTCACCGGTTGGCTGCTGCAAACTTCGTGGCAGGCCTCGGTGCTGATCGGGCTGGTCTTGCTGTCGCAAGGATTGTTGCGCAATCATCTCTCGGCCGGGTGGCGGTATGGTCTCTGGCTGCTGGTGCTCGTCCGGTTGATGCTGCCGGCGCCGCCGCCGAGTCCATTCAGCCTGCATAACTTCTTGCCGCCTTTTTTGGCGAGCACCGTCCATGCTCAAAGAGCTGTCGGTGATTACCGGTCGGCAGCCGGAACAGAGGTCGCTTCGGTGTCCCTTTCGTCCGCTCCCGAATCTAACCCTTCGACTGTGCCCCCACCTCGAACCGATGGGCTAGGAAACATCTCTAGACTGGCGGCGCCAAAGGCCTCTGCTCCCAGCGTGGGAAACCAGCTCCGAGCTCCCGATGTGGAGCCGGCCCCACGGTCCACCGCATCCTGGCATTGGGCGCTTTCCTTGATTTGGCTGACGGGCGCGGCGCTGCTCCTGGCGCGGGTTGTCTGGATTCCGTTCCGGTTGAATGCGCGTTTGGCGCGGCTCCATAGCGCGGCGAGTCCTGCGGCGCTCGAAATCCTGGAGGAAGCCCAGCAATGCATGGGAATGCGGAGGGTTTTGCCCATCGTGCAAAGCGCGGCGGTGAGCAGCCCGGCGTTGATGGGGTTCATTCGGCCCTGGCTGCTGTTGCCTGAGGGAATGGCGGCGCGCTTTACGCCCCAGGAACTGCGGTTCGTGTTCCTGCACGAACTCGCCCACCTCAAGCGCCGCGACATCGCGGTCAATTGGCTGATGACGCTGCTGCAAATCCTGCACTGGTTCAATCCGCTCGTTTGGTTTGCATTCAGCCGCATGCGCGCGGACCGCGAGCTGGCTTGCGACGCGCTGGCGCTCTCGCGCGCGGGTGACGGCGAGAAGGAAGCGTACGGCGAAACCGTCATCAAAGTCCTGGAAAGCTTCATCCGCCCCGCGCCGATGGCCGGCCTGGTGGGCATCCTCGAAGACAAACAACAAATGAAAAGGAGAATTGGTATGATTGCACAGTATAAAGAATCCTCCCCGTGGTCGACGTTGGCACCTGCTGTATTGCTGGCCTTGTGCCTGGTCAGTTTGACCGACGCGCAAACCGAGAAACAGGCTGAGGCCCTGGCGGGAAGATCCGCTGACCAAACAGCCTCTCAAATTGTTTCGGATGCTGCGAAAGCGGCTTCGAAGAAAATGCCTGAACAAGCCGTCCAGGGATTGACGCTGCGCAAGGTTCCCTACTTTCCATCAGACGTCGGATTTGCGAGGAACGTATCGCGGGACGGACGTTTTATCCTCGGCGCGGACTATCCGCTTACCTGGACCCGATGGATCCTTGATTTGGCTACCGGTGAAAAACGTCAGATCGAGCCGAATTTCGAAACCAGCCTTTTCACCCCAGACGGCAAAAAGATCGTTGGCAGTCGCCGGTTTGGCGGGCCGAAGGCGGTCCTGCTTCTCGACCTGCAAACCCAGAAGTTACAGGAGCTTTACCAAAGCGAAGACCTGGAAGACATCGGATTCTTCATGGACTGCTCGGCCGATGGCCAGAACATTTTGGCGGTCTTCTACAAGAAGGACAAAACCACAGAACTTGTCTCAGTTTCAATGAGCGGCGGCGCTTTACGAGTGCTGAAGAGATTCAAAACCGATGCATCCGTACCTGACGTGGCGTTTTCACCGGACGGCCGCTGGGTGGCATACGTCAGCGGGAAAGACATACATCTCATAGCAGCGGACGGTTCGCGCGAAGGTCTGCTGATCGAGCATCCCGCTGACGATAGATTGCTGGGCTGGGCCCCGTTCGGAGATCAAATTCTCTTCGCCAGCGATCGGCGTGGCACTTGGGACGCCTTCATGATTCATGTCGCCGACGGCAAGCCGGTGGGAGAAGCGGTGCTGGTGAAGGCGTCCCTCAGCGGATGGCGTCCAGCCTTCACGAACATCCGCTCGGGCACAGGTTTTACCCAAACCGGCGCTTTCTTTTACATGTCCGAGATGAACGTTTCAGAAGTGTACGTCGCTGCACTCGACCCGGTCTCCGGGAAAATTCAGGGAAATCCCATCAAAGCAGCGGGTAAGGAGAGTCCTAACGAACATCCCGCTTGGTCCCGCGACAGCCGCTTTCTGGCATACATCACCCGGCAAGGAGGGAGCTTCCTGCAAGACGGCTTCATTCGAATCCGGAACATGGAAACGGGAGCCATTCGGGAGCTTTCCACCGATGCGGGGCGGGTCTCGTTTCCACATTGGTCACCGGATGGCAAGTCGGTATTCGCGATCGCTTATCGTCCATCGCGCCGCGCTTACCGCATCGACATAGAGTCTGGCAAGTCGGCCGTTCTCTGGGAAAAATTGACGTCTCTTTGGTATGGTTCATGGCCGGTGTGGTCGTGGGCGCCCGATGGGAAGTCTTTTTTTCAGCAGAAAGGCCCCAAAATAATGACGCGGCACGATGTGGACACGAGTGCGAAGCTGGATTCTCCAATTCCTCAAAACTCGTTCTCGACCGTTCTTTCTCCAACCTGCGAGCTACTGGTATTCAGCGTTACAGAGACAAATGGGAGTTCGTTATCGAGGACGATTAACGTCGCATCGCTCAAGGGCGGTGAGACACGGCAACTTGTAGAACTGGTCGGGTCTGAGGCCATCGACTCGGTGCTGCGGGTCGGCTTCGACACGGGTCTCGGTTGGACACCTGACAGCCGCTACGTGCTGTTTGTCAAAGGAAACCCGAATAACTCGAAAGCACGGGCCCTATGGAGAGTGCCAGCAGCGGGCGGCGAACCGGAAGCTCTTGGTTTGGAAATGGACGAACTTAGGACACCGGTGATTTCGCCAGACGGTCGCTGGATTGCGTTCGTGGCTGGCGGTGACAAGACTGACTTGTGGGTCATGGAGAACTTCCTGCCCGCGCAAAAAACGGCGGCGAAATGATCTGACGCGACCGCGACACTTCTCAGACTCGATCTGCGGGCGTCGAATTCTTTAAGGTCTCCGAAGCCGCGAAGCGTTTGGAGTGCGGTGAGTGAGGGGTTGGGGGCACACACCGCTTTCCTATTCGTGCGCCCTGTGCCTGGTCTGTGGACGACTCGGAAAAGCGGTGTCAGCCCTGTTCCCCGCCAGCCACCGCAGTCCAAACGCTTCGCGCTGGCCGAGGGCGACCGAACTCGCGGAGCGTCGTGGAGTGCGTGCGATTTATCGCCGCTTTCGGTGAGGCGGCAGGCGCAGTCGTCGCTGAAGGTTTCGGCAAACCCGGGCCAAAGCGGTGCTCAAGCACACGCAGTCCAAACGCTGGCGCCAGTTCGGATGATGACCCGGGCCTACGGACGGCTGTGTCCAATGCGATTTGAGGTTCGGCTTCGGCGTGGGTAGGGGCGCGTTCCATCGCGTCCCTGACTTCCCTCGATCGTGTTCGCAGGCCGATAAACGTGCGAAGGACAAATTTGGCGGCCTGAATGTCCCCATCGTCGTCCTCGCGGCAATTTGCACGACCTCAAGGGAACAAGTGGGACGGAATGGAATCCGTCCTTACCACGCGAGGCATGTGCGGCTTGAGACAATCCGGACGCCGTTTGGCTGCAAAAACCGCCGATGTCGCAGATGGGCGCGGATGGAACTGGGCTTTGAAAACGCGGTTGAGCCGCATTAGTGTCCATTAGTGGTTTGGAACCCCAAAGCCGTGTCGAACCTCCGTTTTAAAGGTCGTTTTCTCGAACTTCTGCCACATCGCGTTCACGGCTGGCGAAACCAAATGCGAAGAGTGGGCGCGGGAGAAGATTTCTCCCGCGCGAAAAAAGTGGGCCGGTGTTGGTCCGACCCACTTCCGTGATTCAAATGAATTGGTGGCTACTTCTTCTCGGCGACTCCCAGTTCTTTGAGTTTGGCGGCCACGTCGGCGCCGTGGGAGCCCGTCTTCACAGCGGTGTCGATGTGGAGGAGTTTGCCATCCTTCCCGATGTAAAAAGTTGTGCGCCCCGCGAATTTCCGCTCTGCATTGTACACGCCGTAGGCCTTGGCGGCTTCGCCCGAGGCATCGCTCAGGATCGGATAGTCCGCGCCCAGCGATTCGGCAAAAGCTTTGGTGCCCTTCTCGCCGTCTATCGGATCACAACTGGCGGCGAAGTAAGCGACATCGAACTTGCGGATTTCTGCGCCGCTCGCACGGAGCGACTTGCATTCCGCCGTTCAACCACCGGTGAAGGCTTTTGGAAACCAAGCCAGGACGACGGCTTTCTTGCCTTTGAATTCCGAGAGTTTGTGCGTCTTGCCGTCGCTGCCGGGCAGTTCGAAGTTCGGCGCAGGATCGCCGGCTTTCAACGGTTCGCCGGCCCGAGCGCCGCCTGCGCCGCCCCCGAGCCAAGCCGCTAAGCAAATGCTGATGCTCATGATAGTGAGTGATTTCATAGGTTGAAGAGTTGTTGATCAGTTCATAAGTAGTTGACATGAAGAATACCCCTCACCCCATCCGATGGGGAGAGGGATGGGGTGAGGGGTATCTATCAACTTCTGAATTCATTAATTGCACCGGTTCCAGTTAGTCTCGACGGGACCGGAGGTTACTACAAGGCCCCCAGGCGCGTCCATTCTTATCCGCACTTGAAGTCCAGACTGACAAAAAATCGGTCTTGGCCGTGGTCGAAGGAGACTTGCGTGTGTTTGGCGCCGCGCGCGGTGTTGGTCTGCAAGGAAATGCCTCGCGTCACCGAGGGAAGGCTAAGCGCGCAGAGGTAACCCTGGTCGTGCAACGCCGCCAGGCAATTCCCGCCGATCACGTTGGCGAGTTCACCCAGGACGTCGTTGACATCGGCCGGAACTTCGATTTCGTCGCGTTCAAGGCCCAGCATGGCGGCCGAAATGGTTTTCGAGAATTCGCTCGTGACATTGAGAGAGAGCCTTCCCGCGATTCCGTCTCCTCCGAAGCCAACGGACGCCACAACACGTTCCTCGCCATTGGTAGTGTACTCCGCGTCCGGCGCGTCCTTGAGGTCCATGGAAAGCATCGTCGCGAAGACATGACTGGCCGCGTTCGAGAGGAGGCCGTGGAAATCGAGGTTGGTTGAATGGCTCATGAATGGTTTCCAATCAGATCAAGGACTGAGGCGTTGTCACAAGCTCAAAATCGTACGCATGTTTGCGTAGGGTGGCTTCGAGAAGAAACTGTAGCGGCGGGCGTCTCGCCTGCCGTTACGAGCAAAACTTGGAGACGCACCCGCTCACGTAGCCACTTTGCGTTTTCGCAGACAGTTGAGAATCCCGCCGGCGATGTCCTCCAACGGATAAACGTAGCGCGCCGCCCCGAGTTCAATCGCGGCTCGCGGCATGCCAAACACCACGCTGGTCTCTTCATCCTGGGCGATGGTCAGAGCTCCGGCCTCTCGTAGTTTCTTCATTCCGGTAGCGCCGTCTTTTCCCATGCCGGTCAACAGGGCCGCGATGGCGTGGCGGCCAACGCAGGAAGCGGCGGAATCGAAGAGCACATCGACCGAAGGGCGTTGGTAATTGACGGGCGGTGTTTGATCGAGGCGGACCTGGTAATGTCCCATGGTCCGCCGGAGGCTCATGTGGTAGCCGCCCGGAGCGACCAAAGCCAGGCCGCCCAGCAGGACATCCCCTTCCTGGGCCTCGCGCACCTCCATCGCGCAAAGATCGTTCAGTCGCTCCGCGAATTGCTTCGAGATGTACGCCGGAATGTGCTGCACGATGCAAATCGGCGGCAAGCCGTCCGGAAGCCGCGTCAGGACCTCTTTCAGAGCCTCGGTGCCGCCCGTGGAAGCTCCGAGAAGGATCACTTGCCGCCGATCTGCCACGCCGTTCGGAGCCGGTTTGACGGCCGCCGGTTCGCCCTTGCGCGCGCGAGACAACCGAGCGGCTGCGGCCGATTTCACTTTTTGCAGCAACTGCGCTTCGAACTCAGGAATCTCAACGGAATTGGCGGGCTTTCCCAAAACCTCCACTGCCCCCGCTTCGAGCGCTTCCAACGCTTTGGCCGAGCCGGCTTGAGTGAACGTGCTCACGATGACGACGGCCATGGGATGGTGCTTCATCAAGATCCGCAGGAACGTGATGCCATCCATGCGGGGCATTTCGACATCCAGGGTCACCACATCCGGATGGAGTTCGAGAATTCTCTCGCGGGCTTCGTACGGATCGTCGGCGGTTCCCACCACTTCCACGGACGGATCGGTGCGCAGCGCCCGAGCCACCATCTGGCGGGCCAAAGCCGAGTCGTCCACCACGAGCGTCCGGATTTTTTTCGGCGCGGCTCCCGCCAGGTTTGTGTTTGGGTCGGCGTTCACAGTTCGAATTCGGCCCGTCCCGGAATGCTGATGGACACTTTGCCGGTCGCCAGCTCCATCCGCATCGTTCTCGAGGCCTTGCCGCCCACCGCGGATGCTGCCAGCCGGACGCCGTTTCGTTCCAGCAATTCGGTCAGGCATTCATAGTTGCGGTGGCCAATGCCAAAGTAGCGGTCTTCTTCGAGCAATTCCGCTCCTCCCGCGGCCTTGACAATGATCCGTTCCTTGTGCGCACCCAGCTTGTAGGCCGAACGGAAAAGCATGGGCACGCCGGAATCCACGAACATGCAGGGCGATTTCCGGGAGCCGTCCTGCTGCAGACTGGATTCGGGCAACATGGCGTGCAACATCCCTCCGACTCGCGCCAGCGGGTCATAAATGGCGATTCCCAAGCACGATCCCAGGGAATAAGTGATCAGGCTGAGTTCCGGATCGTTGCTTACCTTCATCTCGGAAATCCCAACGATGATCGTGTGGTGCTTGTGACGCGCGCGCCGGTGCATGGGTGCTTTTTCCAATGTCCTGTCAAGATGAGACTAATCCATATGGAGGTGTTATTTCAATTCGCCCTCACCCGTCCTTCGGACACCCTCTCCCCATCGGATGGGGAGAGGGATGGGGTGAGGGGGCTCAGTCTCATTTTGAAAGCCTGATGCAATTATTTTTCCTTTTGATAAATCCCCGGCGCCAAGTAACGAAAGGCGTGCCGAATGCCGATCAGACTCTCGGAAGGGCCCAGGAACATGGCTCCGCCGGGAGCCAGGTAATCCGTGATCCTCTGGATGAGACGTTGCTGGGTCGGCCGATCGAAATAGATCATGACGTTGCGGCAGAACGCGACCTCGAACCCCGGCGGAAACGGATACTGGGGCTGGAACAGGTTGACATGATGAAAACGAACCCGCTCCCGCAACTCGCGTTTGACTCGGTAGTGACCTTCGTAAGCGTTAATGCCGCGTTGGAAGTAGCGCCGCAACCATTCCGGCTGCGGAAGTTTGACCTGTTCAGCTTCGTAGATCCCGGAGACCGCGGCCGCGAGCATGCGCGTGGAAATGTCCGTGGCGTCGATTTCCCAGGACCAGCCTTGGAGCTTCGAAAAAAAGTCCGCCAAACTCACCGCAATGGAGTAGGGCTCCTCGCCCGACGAACAAGCCGCGCTCCAGACCCGGATTTTGCGGGGATGCCCGCGAGGCAGCGCCGCCACCAGCTTGGGCAGAACCTGAGACCGCAAAAATTCGAAGTGCCTGGGATCGCGAAAGAAGCTGGTATGGTTGGTCGAGATGGCGTCGATGAGATCGGTCAACTCCTCCTGCCCGTCCCCGCTTTTGAGAAATTGACAGTACTGGGTGTAGGTTTGCAGGCCCAATTGCCGCAACCTCTTGCCGACCCGACCGGCGACCAACTCGTGCTTCTGATCTCCCAAGTTGATCCGGCTGCGCTCGTACACCAGGTCGCGAATGAACCGATACTCGGTGTCGCTGATGCTAGGCGTCATCCGAGGTTTCCGGGGGCTTCTCCGGCGCCGGAGGGGTCTTGGAACCAAGCCCAAGTGCGGCTAGTTTCTCTTCGATCATTTCCTTGGTGAACGGCTTGACCAGAAACTCATTGGCGCCCGCCTGGAGCGCTTCCTCCCGGCGCTGGGGACTGTTTTCCGACGTGATCATGATGATGCGGACCTCGCCGAGCTCCGGTTTTTCACGGACCAGGCGCACAAATTGGGTACCGGTCATCTTGGGCATGTTGTAATCCACGGTGATGAGAGCGATGTCCTCGCCTTTGTTCAGCGTCCAAATCGCGTCCAGCGCGTTCTCGGCTTCGGTCGTCTCGAACGCAAGTTCTTTCAGGATTCTCTGCAGAACCATTCGGTTGGCTCTCGAATCGTCAATAATTAAAGCGCGCATCGTTTTGTCCGAGGTAACTTGTCAGGTTTTGTTCAATCCCCGCCGGAATGGGTGCCGTGTTTCATCCCTGAGCAGCGGCGGGCGGTTGGTTGGGACCGGCCTTCAAATCGACTCCCATCAACATTAGCTTTTCCTCCACCATTTCCTTGCTGAACGGCTTCATGAGAAACTCGTTCACCCCCGAAGCCAAAGCCTCGGCCTGCACTTCGGGCCTTCTCTCCACGCTGATCATCAGGATCGGAATCTTGGCGAACTCCGGCTTTTCGCGCACCAGGCGCACAAACTGGACTCCGGTCATCTGCGGCATGTGATAATCGACCGTGATCAGTTGAATGTTCGTGTCCTTACGCAGCAGCCAAATGGCGTCCCCGCCATTCTCCGCCTCGACGGTCTCGAATCCGAATCCCTGGAGGATTCGCTGCAAAACCATTCGGTTCGCTCGGGAATCATCAATGATCAGGACACGCATTCGACTCTTTTTAGAGGCTCGACGCATGGCGTCAATCGTTTTATGTGCGGCAGCAATTCTCATTTTGACGACAGGCACGACCTGCGACCCGCTTGTAGTCCCGGCTTTAGACGTTATTTTCGCGCTGGCAGGCTAAAGCCGGGACTACATACGGGTCATAGTGAGAATTGCTGTATG
>JACQWK010000360.1 GCA_016209525.1 Verrucomicrobiota bacterium | reverse complement strand
GCAGCGAGGTTCGCCGAGATTGATCAGCAACTCGGTATGGCCTGGGAATTCCTGGGCCTGCAATGCCGGCACTGGGTCGGCTGGCGGAAAGCAGCCGACGGAATTCAAACCTGCCGCATCTGCGGGCTGGTAGAGGGAACGAACCAGCACTGGCCTTTGTTGCCACGCGACGGGAGAAAGATCATCGGAAGTAAAGCGATCCCCACCTCGAAAGAGACATTCGCTAACAAGAAATGCGCGGCCATAGTGAAGGACACGATCGAATTCCACGGCGCTACGGTGAATGTGGATGTCCACAACGCCTATCGTTCGCGACTGTTTCGGTGCAAGAATTGGTCCATCGCCGCCGAGCGCATCTTGCGGCTGAATGAAGACGGCCTTGAGTGCTGGTTGGACACGCATCTTTTCCGGCTCCGAATGGGAAAACGAGAGCGGGGAACCGAGCCGCCGTTCAGCGCCTTCGTCGCGGAACTGCCGCGCAAAGCGCTCAAGCGTTTTCCCGTGATGCTCGAACACGATCGGCGCGGGCGATTCGTTGGCTTGACGATTTTCAAGCCCCGCCCGGCCGCTCGGCCGCTCCGCGTCCCCGCCGTGAACGGTGACTCGAGACCGTCGCATGAGGAAGTGAATTCAAGCGCCCACTTCCGTCACGACGCGCTTTGCTGCGACTCTTCGGAGCGGCTTCGGACGAATTGCTCCGCGGTCAGCCACGGCACGCCGGCGGACGTCGGCACCTCGTCCGGTTTTGCCGCAGACAATGGAGAGCAAATCACGCATTGAGCCCCGGCGCGCCGCGCGAGAGTGTCGCACAGTTCTCGGGCCGTGATCGCCGGTTGGAAATCAGCCTCGACGCTCGTCGTTTTTTCCTGCGAACCAAGCCACCAACCCCACCAGCGGATCAGTTTTTCAGGAAAGCCCAACCGGCCGAAAACCCTGAAATAACGCACCAAAAGAGCCTTGTGGACGACCGGCCGAATCTCCCCGTCCCGCCAAAGCCGGAGCGTTTCGCATCCCGCCGGCTGCGTGAAAGCGTCGGCAAAGAAATCCGGCGCGAGAAGCACGACGCGTTGCAGCGATTGGGCCATCCCATCCGGCTCTTTCCTCACTGAGCCGCCATTTGCATCAAGGCTTCCAACTCGTCGGCGGAAAGCCCCTTTTGCTGCACGACTTGCTGGCTGGACCGCACCGCCAGATCGAAACCTCCCTTTGACAAGACCATGGCGCTGTCAATCCACTGGTCCAGAATGCTCTTCCGAAACCGTCACTCCTTGCCCAATTTGGCGCCCGGAATTTGGTTTTCTTGCGCCCATTTGTACACGGTTTGCGGTTTCAACTTCAGATACTTGGCGACTTCCTCCAGAGTCATGATTTCGTCGTGATCCATAACCGCTCAACGTGGAGGATTCCGGCCCGGATCAGGATTGCCCTTTTTCAAAGCGACCACCGAGGACCACACTGCTTCGTAGAAATTGCCTTTTTGCTCCATCCGCAAAACCTGAAATTCCAGGCCCGGAGATCCGACAAATGGCCGCAAGCTCCACGCCACTTGAGTTCCGACGAAACCAAAGACCAGCACCCAGACCTGGAGAATCCGAATCGCCTGACGCGGGTACAGGTCCGACTTCTCGCACATGGTCTGCAGGCCCTTCCAAAGCGCCATCATCGCCCAGGAAGCACTGAACGCGAACGTGACCACGTGCAGCAACTTCACGAAATCGTAGTTTGCCCCCGTCAGGGCAAAGAAAAGGGTGATCGGAGCGCAACTCGCCAAGAGCAGGGAGTTCAGGCTAAGCGCCATGAAAATCAGGCTCAACGTCTGCGCGAAACCCAACCGAACTCCCATCAGGACGAGGACGATATAGAGCACCGGATAACAAACGGCCAAGCTGGCCAGAAACAGCAGCGGAACCTTGACGGCTGAACTGAGCATCTGCTGCAACCCCCGGGGAACCCCTTGGGTCAATCCAATCGCGCCCATCGTCATTCCGTAAAACGCCGACAAAACCAGAATGATCAGAAGGAAAGAACGCAACCGGCTTCCCAAGTTGCGACCTTCAAAGATCACGTCGAAAAACCCGTCGCGCTGGCGCAAGAGTTGATCGAGCAGAGGTAAAATGCCCTTGGGCTCATCCGAATCGTCGGCACCACCTCCCGGAGTTAACACACTTTGAACCGAACTCGAAGGCGTATTCACGGCCGGATACTATGTGTTTGATACTGTTTGTCAATATTTGGTATTGTTTGATCAGCGATTCTCATTATGACTTTGGACCTCTCAATTCCGGGAGGGTGCGTGAGTCGAAGAATGAACAAGCCTCGCGAATGCGAAATGGCAATGAACTTGCCATATCTACACCTTCGCCTGATCCAGTCCGCGCTGGGTCAGAAGCGGGAGATGAAACCGGTGTTTCACCGGCTTTGTAGCCAGGGTCGCGCAGTAATGCGCAGCCACGGCAGGGCCAGTCTCCGCGGCGGGATGGGGTTGCTGTATGGCCGGGCCTGCGGACGAGCTTCCGCCCTCCGGGCGAAGTCTGTCTTCTTGGTCTCCATGAGAAGTCGGGCCACCGCGCATGCGGTCAGCGGTCGGCTCGCAGTCTCGGTGCTTCCAGCGATCACGTTCGGCAATGGGTTTGATCATTTCACCGACGAAGTCCTACGGCACTCTGGCCCTCTGGGCCGGATAAGCGCGGTCTATAAGCCCAATGCGAAAGGCCCACGTTACGTGTCGGTGACGGGAAGGGATTCTCCCCCGCCCCGTCTTGGAGGATGTCAGCAGCGCCAGAGTAGAGGCGCGGAGGTTGAGGCGACTCAATGCCCGTGCTCTGAAAGGCAAAACCTCAGAGTGCCCAGGGGCTCCCGAAGATTCATGGGACCAGTTAGCCCGGCGATTCAAGCCACCCAATGGCCCGGCGGGACCTCCTCCGGCCAACTCGCAGGTTCGCTAAGCAACAGTCCCCAACAGTCGGCGCGTGAGTCCTGGGCGGTTCCTTCACGTTAGGAGAAATCCGCATGGCCTTGTTTCCCATCGCTCGTCCAAAAGTTCACTCCCTCACTGGGAGGATCACCCAGCCGCTTTTGCACGCCGCCTTCAAGGCGGTTAAACGCCATCGCGGCAGAGCGGGCATCGACAAGGTGAGCCTCAAAATGTTTGAGGCCAACCTCGCCGAGAACTTGCTGGCGCTGGAGCGGCAACTGAAGGAGGGTTCCTTCCAACCGTTTCCATTGCTTCGGAAGTATATTCCGAAGG
>JACQWK010000321.1 GCA_016209525.1 Verrucomicrobiota bacterium | reverse complement strand
TCCTCCCTCTCCCAGCGGGAGAGGGCCGGGGTGAGGGAGAAAGCTCGACGTTTTCCGCTCCGACCCAAATGGCCGAGAGCCAACCCGTGTCTGGCTCCCTTGCCAAATCAGAAACGGTTCCACCGGCCATGGAGATCGGTCGTCCTTCCAAGGTCCGCCGCCGTTTCCCGAGCCGGTGGCATTCCATTCGCGTGCTGGCACTGGCCGACCTCGATGCGATCTGGCGATCTTGGCTGTGCCGCGGATTCTTGCTGGTCAGCGCTCTGATCACGATCTTGGAACTGAAGGGAATGCAGGCCAATCATCAGGCGGCGAGCCAAATGCTCGAAGCGGTGTACGTCACCTACATCGTCGTCTGGATGCACGGCGTCATCTTTATCGCCGGCAGTGCGCTCGCGCGCGAGCAGGACTGTCTGGGGGACGGCATCCTCAGCCGCGGAATTACCCGAGGCGAATACATGAGCGGTAAGCTTCTGGCGCGCTGTTTCGCCATTTTAATCATGATCGGAGGGGTCGTCCTGCCGTCGAGCTATTGGGCCATCCGGCAGGATCAACTCGTGCGAACAGAGGACGGGTTCGTGGCGTCTCACGCTCGAAACACGAGAATCGAAGCCTGGGATCCAAAGAAGATTTACGCCGAAGCGAACGGAACGGTGGCGGAATGCGGCGTGAAGGTGGGCGACGAGGTTCGCGCCGGTGATGTGTTGGCGCAGCTCGACGACCGTCCATTATTCGACGCGCTGGAGAACGAACGCCGCGGGGAGGAAAATGCGCTCAACGAAGTCACCAACGCCCGCCGGCGCCATGAAGAGGCCAAGCGTGCCGTCGCGCAGGCCGAGGATGCTTTGACGAGGGCCGAGCGCGGCCTCATTGCCAAGGACCTGATGAGCAAGTCCGAGCAAGCGGACCGCGAGACCGAAATCCGCACGCGCAAGCGGGACCTCAAGAACGCCGAAAGCCAAGTGATGATCACCCAAGACGCGATCAGCACCACCGGGCGCGCGGTTGAGAACGCGCAAGCCCGCGTGCGCGATGCTCGGAAACGGCTGGGTTACGCCACAATCACGGCGCCGATTTCCGGTTATGTCACCGAAGTCCATACTCAACCGGGACATCCCCTCGGTCTTGGCGCGCACCTTTTCACCATCGCTCGGCTGGATGAGTATGAAGTCCGGGTGCCGATCTACAAATTCGACGAGTTCAAACGCCTGAAGGTGGGACTGCCGGCCTACGTGAAAGTCGAGGCCACCGAGTTCACGGGAACGATCGAACGATTGGGAGCCACAACGCAGCCGGACCGCTGGGGACGCGACAGCAATTACGCGTCGGTTCGATTCAAAGGAAACGGCGCGTTGGGCCTGGTTGGCCTCAACGCAGATGTGCGTCTCGCCCTGCCGCCGCCCGAACAGCGCCCAAGCCGTGCGTCCGCGCTTTTCAACGCGCTCACAGGCCACGGCACGGACGACGCGAAAACCCGCACGGCGTCGGTCACAGCCGGCTGGATGTGGATCGGCTTTGCCAAAGTGATTGGCAGCGCGTGTCTGCTCGTTAACCTCACGCTCTTGACTTCGGCGCTGTTCCGCAGCGCGCTCATTGCCATTCTAGGCGTCGTGGGCCTCTGGCACATTTCCAATCTCCTCTTTGATTTCGCCGGCTTGCCTGATCTCTCCTATCTCGAGATGGTCAAGTCGATGGACAAAGTGCTGGGCGGGGTCGCGAATCCAGTGGACGAGTTCACGAGTCTGGCCTGGCTCTTCGGACTAGCCGGAACGTTTGCCGGGTTAGCCATGGTCGCTTTCATTTCTCGGGATCCGGCGAAATAGATACCGATGGCAAATCTTCTCCGTGAAATGAAGAAAGGGAGCGCGGGCGGCTCGCCCGCGAGACCCGGAGTCCTGTCCGAAGCTGCGGGAGAGCCGCCTGCGCTCCTGCCCGAACGTTGGCATTCGGCGTTCTGTGTTTTCGCCCTGTGCCTCGGGGCTTTCGTCAGTCATGGCCAAACGAAATCCACTTCCACTCCAGAACCAATCGAAACCAAGCCCATCGAATTCGTCCTGGACGTGAAGCGCTCGAGCGAGACCGATCTCCTCCTGCTGCGCAACGGGGACAAATTGACCGGCGCCCTTCAGAACGAAACCTTCCACTTGAGAACCGCCTACGGAAATCTGAAATTCGACCTGCATCTAATTGCAGGAATCGACTTGGAAGGCAGTTTCTTCAGCCACGAGTCGGTCGTGACGGTCAACAACAATCGCTTCTCAGGCTATCTGGAGGAACCCTCTTTTGTGATTCGGCTGGAGACAGGCGCTCAAACCGAGGTCCGCAAAGAGAAAATCTCGAAAGTCATTTGCCGGATGCGCCAAACGGAGCTGGCGACCGCCCCGAAGCGACAAGCCATCCGGCTCAGGAATGGCGATCTCTTGACCGGCGAACTGCTAGGCGACCCGCTGATCACGCTGCCCAATAACACACGCGTTTCCGTCCGGCCTAAGGAGACCGATACCCTCACCATCGCTTCGGGCAAGTCGCCGCGGGCGCTGGTGCGGCTGCGCAACGGCGATCTCCTGCAAGGCCTCCTCGAAACCGAAGACATCGACGTGCGGCTCGATTTGGGGATGCAGGTTCGGATTTACCACGGTCGGATCGACACGATCGAATTTCAGGACGCGCCGGTCCTATCCAACGGGGAATTGGCGCAGATCCGGCCGGCAAACGCTTCCGACCCCATCTCCCCGACAAACCCCGGTCCTGGCAAGAATCCGCCGGGCATGGTTTGGATCGCGCCGGGAACCTTTGCCATGGGCAGCCCGCCGGATGAGATCGATCGCGGACTCGACGAGACACTTCAAGCCAAAGTCACGATTCGGCACGGATTCTGGATGGCGAGATTCGAGGTGACTCAAAGCCAATACCAAGCCGTCATGGGAACAAATCCAAGCCATTTCACCGGGGATTCCAAGCGCCCCGTGGAAAAAGTCAGTTGGCACGACGCCGTGAGCTACTGCACAAAACTCACCGCTATGGAGCAGGAGGCCAGCCGGCTGCCGGACGGATATGCCTATCGTCTGCCCACCGAAGCGGAATGGGAATATGCCTGCCGCGCGGGCACGACGACGCGTTTCAGCTTTGGGGATGATTCCGGCTATGCCCGTCTCGATGACCACGCTTGGTTCACTGGCAACAGTGGCTCCACGACGCATCCGGTCGGCTTGAAGCGCCCGAATCCCTGGGGCTTGTACGACATGCATGGCAACGTCTGGGAATGGTGTCTGGACCACTGGAGCAGCTCGGGTTCAAACGAAAGACCGGAGATTGCGACGAGGCGCGAAAGCGCTCTGCGCGCAGCGCGCGGCGGATCGTGGCTCTATGATGGCCGCTTTTGCCGTTCCGCAAACCGCGATGACTACTTCAAATCGAACCGCTGTAGCGACGTTGGCTTTCGCGTCGTGCTCGCTCCGCTGGAACCGTGAGCTGATGGGCGTGCGCCAAAATCTCGTAGCCTCCGAGGGGCCGAGGGGCAGTGCGTAAATCGTAAATCATCGTCGGGAACCTGGCCTCGGTCAGGAGCACGGACGGCCTTGTCCGCGCGAACGCTCCGCCGCCGAAGGAACGGGCACGGCTGTCTTCTGTGCACGGCACGCAAAGTTGGCGCGAGATTTTCGCGTCGTTGCGCTGGCATTTCGCCGGGCTGACTGCGGTATGGGTGGTGATCGCGCTGCTCAAGCTTGGCCACACGAGCGAGCCGCCGCCCATTATCGCCGTGCAAAACACGCGCTCCCTCGATCAGCTTGTCAGAGCCTTCCAAGAGAACCGCCAGCAATTCCTGGAATTCTTGGAAACGCCCGCCGAAAAAGCTCCAGCAAGGCCACAGCCGGCTGTCGTTCCGCGCCGCAGTGAACGCTTGTCCAAATCCATGAGCTTTCTGGCATGAACAGTTGCGTTCCTGAAAACCAAAACATGGCGCGCATGAGTCAAGTATCAAGGAGCCCTCTCCATGGACCGGAACGCCGATCTCCGATCCGGCGCGATTGCGAGTGAGCTGACTCGTCGCAGCGCGCCGGGTCTGAGACCGGCGCTCCAATCAGGTCTCGTGGCGCCGTGCACGAGCTACCATCGGGGATCGCAAGCTTCGACTTGCTCGACTTTGAACATTGAACTCTGGACTTTGAACAACACCTTTTGTCATGAACCCCTCATCGCCTCCCTCGACCCTGGAACGCAGCCCGCTCATGCGCTGTCTTCGCTGGTTCTTCAGTCCGCGCGGCCTTCGCCGCCTGGCTATCGTACTGGCCTGGGCCGCGACCCTCATCGCCCTGTTCTACGCCGAGGAAAACTGGCGAGGGTGGCGCGCCTGGAACAAGTATCGCCAAGAATGCGAAGCCCGCGGCGTTCAACTAAATTACCAGACTCTCTGGCCAAAACCCGTGCCCGATGACCAGAACTTTGCCGCCACACCCGCAGTCAAGAGCTGGTTTGAAAACTCCGGCGGAGCCGATTGCGAAAAACGCTGGATGGACAAGTTTTCGCTGGCAAGCCGGAGGGTCCCTAGCGCGGGAGCGGGAGGACGCCTCACGGGAAAGAGGAGATTCGTGGATCTCGTGGCCTGGGAAGAAGCCTTTGCGGCAATTCAGCCCGGCCAAACGGTCCCGCCGCGGGAAGAGTTTGCTTCAAACCAGCTCGATCGGGAGTCGCGCGCCAAGGCCGCCCCAGGCGTGCTCGCAGGCCTGAAAACCCATGAGCCGGTGTTCGAGGAGCTTCGCGCCGCCAGCCGCCGCTCCGTTTCCCGTTACCCGCTCCAGTACGATGTCGAATCCCCGCATGTCATGTCGATGCCGCACACGGAAAATTTGTGGGCCGCCTGCCGTCGCCTGGAACTCAGAGCCTGTGCTGAGTTGGCGGCCGGTCAAAGCGAAGCGGCCCTTGAGGATGTAAAACTGATGCTTTATCTGGCTGATTCGGTCCGAGGCGAGCCTATCGTAATTTCCCAATGGGATCGCGTCTCGTGGTTCTCGAGAGCGGTGCAGCCCATATGGGAAGGCCTGACGGAACACGTCTGGTCCCAATCGCAACTCCAGGAACTTGCCACGCAGTTGCTGCGTTACGATTTTCTCGCCGACGGCCGATATGGCCTCGACGCCGAACGCGCTGGCGCGCTGTGGACCATTGACTGCATCGCGAAAAGCGACCAACTCGGTCAGATGCTCCTCTTCAGTGACGAACGATCGGTTTCCAGCATGACCCTGAACCAATTGACGCGCTGGCCGATTCTGATCGTGCGCCTGATGCCCAGCGGGTGGCTGGCTTGGGAGAAGCTGAACTATTGCCGGAACTTCGAAATATATCTGCGCTCCGGATTTGAACCGTCCCATAAACGAGTCTCGCCAGCCCAAATCCAAGCCAACGCCGCGGAGGCGGACAGGCTCCATCGTGAAAACCGCCGCAGCCACCTCCGGGCGGCGCTGGGTCACAGCCTAGCCGCCGCCATGCTTTTGCCGCCCCACTGCGAAAGCCTCGTCCGCGGATTCATTTTTGGCCAGGCCATCGCGGATCAAGCCACCCTCGCCTGCGCCCTTGAACAATACCGTTTGGCTCACGGGCAGTTCCCAGAAAAGCTTGACGCCCTTAGGCCGCAATTCATCTCACAATCAGTCAAAGATGCGCTGACCGGCGAACCCTACAAGTACCGCCGCACCGAGGACGACCGGTTTGTCCTTTATTCCGCCGGCTGGAACGAGAAGGACGACGGCGGAACCGTCGCGTTGCAGAAAGACGGCAATCTGGATTTGAAAAACGGCGATTGGGTCTGGGATTACCCCAAACCTTAAGACCTCTCAACACTGTAGCAGCCGACGTGAGGAGGCCCACTATAGGAATGACGAAGGACCAAGGCCGAATGACGAAAGAATGACGAATGGCAAATGACGAGCGAGGGAACCGCTCGGATGATTAGTCATTCGGTCATTCGTGATTCTTTCGTCATTCGTGCTTCGTCCTTCGTCATTGCCCCGGCTCGTATTGCGGCTCTCGACCTTCGGCGCCGATGCAGTCCGCCTCGTTACCTCGGCGGTTACGAACCGATGGTTCAGTCAAGACGTGACGGTCTGTTTTCGCCGGCCTCGCTTATGAGAGGCTTTCGGTGGCGGAGTTGATGCCGGAGGCGGCTGACCCGCGCCTGCGCCGGCCAGTTCCTCGAGTGCCTTCCGCACCCAGGCGAGCGATTTTTCGATCAGGGCGCCTTCACATTCGAGGCTCAGAGTCCCGCGATAGCCGTGATCCCAAAGAAGCTTCAGGCATTGCCGGATGTTGTCTGCGTTGACCCCGTCGCCGATGGCGCAAAAGCTCATGGCGATCCCCGTCTGGCCGCCGCGCACGGCTTCGGCCAGCTCTTTGGAGACATCTTTGACATGCACGTGGCTGACCTTGTCGAGGAACCGCTTCAGAAACGCCACGGGATCGCGCCCGGCGATGAAGGTGTTGCCCGTGTCCATATTCATCCGCAGGCACGGACTATCCACGAACGCGAGCATCTCAGCCATCGTGTCGGGATTGGTGGTGAAATACCCGTGCGGCTCGATATTGACGATGACGTTGTGCGCCTCCGCCACACGAATAATTTGCCGGTAGCTCCTCTTCATCATCGCCAGAGCCTCGGTGTCGCTTAAGCCTTCCGGCCGATGCAAGCCATCCGTGGTGTCCACGCACGGGCAACCCGCGTGCGAGGCCCAAGCGATGGCTTTCGTCACGTAGGGCACGCCGCGCGTCGGTCCGTCCTCGCCGGACAACGGATACGCGGCATCGACCTGCGAGAAGTGCACCCCGTACCGCTCCAGATTGCGGCGGACGAGGACCGGATCGTCCATTAATGAGAGGTGGGGCGAATACCCGAGCCCCTGCATGAAACTCACACCGTCGATCACGCCGCACTCGATGCGCTCGAGCCCGTGCGTTCGGGCCCATTCCAGGCATTTCTCGAACGGCCAGTTCGATGAATTAAAAGCGTCTGTGTGAAATCCGATCGTCATCATGGTGGTTTCCTTTCTTCATGGGGCTAATCGTTCAACGGCCCAATTGTCATTCTCCCGTCGCGTGTAGAGGAAGCGGTCATGCAGCCGGTTTTCGCGGCCTTGCCAGAATTCGATCTCGGACGGCTTGACGCGAAAGCCACCCCAAAAGGACGGCATGGGGATTTTGCCTTCGGTGAACTTTCGTTTCGCTTCCTGCCATTTCATTTCCAAAATAGCCCGAGTCGATATGACTTTGCTTTGCGGCGAGGCCCAGGCCGCAAGCTGGCTCCCCAGCGGCCGCGTGACAAAATAGGCGATCGCCTCGACCGCGGAGACCCGCTCGGCGGTGCCGTTGACGATCACTTGGCGATGCAGGGCCAGCCAAGGAAACAGGAGTGACACGTTCGGGTTTTCGCCGATCTGCCGGGACTTCCGGCTCTCCAGGTTCGTGAAGAAGACAAAACCGCGCGCATCGAACTGCTTCAGCAAAACCGTCCGAAGGGTCGGGTGCCCGTCGGCGCCGACTGTGGCTAGGCTCATCGCGTTCGGTTCTTGGACGCCGGCCTCACAGGCTTCCTTGAACCAAAGCTCGAATTGGCGTAACGGGTCGCTGCCCAAATCCTCCAGGCGCATATCACGCCCGGCATATTCTGCGCGCATGTCGGCAAGGTTCATACAAATCGGACCCGCAGGCGGGAACGTTCCAGAACCCAAGTGGGGTTGAATTGACTTGGATCAACGAAGCGGCTGCCGCCCGCAACTAGCGTAATCTTAAGTGGTGTCGTTGTTCTCAACGGCATATCGGTGTGCAACAGTATGCAAAACTTACAGCAACTTTACGAATCCATCTTGAGCGGCGATGCCAAGCAAGCCCGCGCGCTTACAGAACAAGCTCTGACCGCAGGAGTGGATCCGCTCAGATTGGTCAACGATTTTATGGCGCCGGCGATGGATGAAGTCGGCCGCCGATTCGAATCCAACGAGTATTTCGTGCCCGAACTGCTCCTCTCCGCCCGCGCTATGAAGTCGGCGTTGGAGCTCATCCGTCCGCTGCTCGTGGCGCGAGGGGAAAAGCCCACGGGCCGGGTCGTGATCGGAACCGTCAAGGGAGACCTGCATGACATCGGCAAGAACCTGGTCGCGGCCATGCTCGAAGGCGGCGGCTTTGAGGTGATTGACCTTGGCGTGAATGTGCCGCCTGAAAAATTCATCGCCACCGCCAAAGAAAAGAACGCTCATATCGTCGCGATGTCCGCGCTGCTGACCACGACCATGCTCTCGATGAAAAGCACGATCGAAGCGATCAAAGAAGCGGGATTGCGTGACCGGCTTAAAGTGCTGGTGGGCGGAGCGCCCATCACGCAAAAATTTGCGGCTGAGATTGGAGCGGACGGTTATTGTGACAACGCCGCCGGAGCGGTGGGATTAGCGAAGCAGACGATGGCTCTGCTCGGGTGATGCGCCCAGTCATCAGCCAACTCCTCGCCAACGGGCCGGTCGTCACGGATGGCGCGTGGGGCACAGAACTGCAACGGCGCGGCCTGGCGAATGGCGAGAGCCCGGACCCCTGGAATCTCACTCGGCCCGATCAAGTCGCGGAGATTGCCCAAGCATACGCCGAGGCCGGTAGCCAGATTCTTCTGACCAATACTTTCGGCGCGAACCGGCTCCGCTTGGCCCAGCACGAGTTCGCAAACAAGATTCGGGATGTGAACCGGCGCGGCGTTGAAATCTCACGGACCGCCGCCCAAGAAGGGGCGCGCGTCTTCGCTTCGATCGGTCCAAGCGGCAAAATGCTGCTTGCCGGCGAAACCACGGAGGAGGAACTGACCGCGGTCTTCCGGGAACAGGCTCTCGCCTTGGCCGACGCAGGCGCTGATGCACTTGTGATCGAGACCATGGGAGATTTGCAGGAAGCTAAACTCGCCCTCGCCGCCGCATGTCTCACCGGCTTGCCGGTCGTCGCGTGCATGGTTTTCGACTCGGGCAAAAACAGAGACCGCACCCTGATGGGGATCACGCCGGAACAGGCTGCCGTCGAATTGACAGAGACTGGGGCGGATGTCATCGGCGCCAATTGCGGCCATGGCATCGCCGGCTTCGTAGAAATATGCCGGAGGCTCAAGGCGGCGACGGACCGTCCGATTTGGATCAAGCCAAATGCCGGATTGCCCGCCATGGAGAACGGTCGCTTGGTCTATCGGACAACGCCGGAAGAATTCGCCGCCGTTGCACCGTCCCTGGTGGAAGCCGGTGCCAGCTTTATCGGTGGTTGCTGCGGAACAAATCCTCGCTTCATCAAAGCGCTGAGAACCCAACTTCGAAAGCCAGCGGCCTCCGTAGGAACAGGAAGCCAACAGTGATCCACGCATCAAAACAGTTCATGGTACTCGAGGATTGCCCGATGCCTCCGCGGGGGCGAGTAGGCCTCGCCCGATGGACATGGGGTTCTCCCTCACCCCGGCCCTCTCCCGCTGGGAGAGGGAGGGCCCGTCGCCGCCCGCCGGCGGATCTGGAATGCTGGAACAAACTCAGCGGCCGCGGAAGATTTTCCCTCTCCCGGCGGGAGAGGGCTAGGGTGAGGGGGAACGGCGCGGAACCTAACGTTTGGAGCTCGCTCGATCCCCCGACCGTAGCATGTCCGATGTCCCCAAAAGAAGTCACGTCTTCAGCAAACAGACAATGAATCCAACCCCAATCCTCCCGTCCCTAACACCACTCTCTCGCCGAGCCTTCTTGAGCAAATCCGCGATGACCGCCATGGCTAGTCCCCTGTTTGGCGGACTAGTCCTTTCTTCACTCGAGCGCGGCCGTGCGGCAACAGTTGGGGCCAATGACAGAGTCCGCGTCGCGCTCGTGGGCTCCGGTGGCATGGGACGCGGCGATCTTGCCACATTTTTCCTAAACCCAGAAGTGGACTGTCCCGTGGTTTGCGATGTGGACGATGCGATGCTCGCCCAAGGAGTTCAGTTGGTTGAAAAGCAGAGAGGCAAGAAGCCCGATGTGCTGAAGGATTTCCGGCGAGTCCTTGACCGGAGCGATGTGGACGCCGTGCTCGTCGCTACCCCCGACCACTGGCACGCGCTGCCGACTGTCTATGCGTGCCAAGCGGGCAAAGACGTGTATGTCGAGAAGCCGCTCGCGACGAGCATCGACGAGGGCCGCGCCATGCTCGAGGCGGCGCAGCGGCACAACCGCGTCGTCCAAATGGGCACGCAATGGCGCAGCGGCAAACACTGGGCCGAGGCCGTCGAGCTGGTCCGATCAGGCAAGCTCGGCAAAGTCGGGCTCGTTCGCGGCTGGGCCTATCACGACTGGCTGGGCGCCATCGGCCATCCGCCCGATGGTCAGCCTCCTGTCGGGGTTGATTACGACATGTGGCTCGGTCCCGCGCCCAAACGCGCCTTCAACCCAAACCGATTTCATTTCAACTTCCGCTGGTTTTGGGATTACGCCGGCGGTCTCATGACCGATTGGGGTGTGCACCTGATCAATATCATGCTGTGGGCGATGGGACCGGAGCACCCGAAAACCGTGAGTTCGACCGGCGGCAAATTCGTCCTGGACGACAATTCGGAGACGCCCGACACGCAAGTCACCGTATATGAGTTCCCAAACTACACGATGATCTGGGAACACAAAGTCGGCATCGGCGTGGGGCTCAACGGACGCCCCTGGGGAATCTCATTCAGCGGCAGCGAAGGAACCTTGATCGTGACCGACGGAGGTTGGGAGATTTTGCCGGAACCCAAAAAGAAAGGCCTCGAAGCCAAGAAATTTCCGGGCAGCGGCGACGCTCGGCCCGCGCATGTCAGGAACTTCTTGGACTGTGTGAAATCCCGCCAGACACCGGTCGAGAATCTCGAACTTGGGCACCACGTGTCCAGCGTTGCCCATCTGGGCAACATCGCGCTTCGCTCAGGACGCAAGATCGTCTGGGACCCGAAGAAGGAACAAATTGTCGGTGATCCCGAAGCGAATCGGCTGGTGGGCGTGAGGTATCGGAAGCCGTGGAAGCTGCCCTACGCGAAACACGCGTAGCCCGCAAATTTCCTCGCTCCTTCGTCGCGAAAGAATGCGGTTTTGCTTCGCAAAACTCGAACTGAACTGCGGTCAACAAGTTGGGTGTAACAGTTGGAAACCAGGGCCGCGTCACTGCAAACTGACGCCATTGGTCGGCAAGACACTCTGGCCTTGGCGCGCCAGCGTTTGGAGTGCGCGCGATTGATCGCCGCTTTCTCAAACTTTGGGCATTTGCCACGGGTCGCGCCTGGGACGATCCAGCCATCCGTTCGCTCCCTCGTCGCCGACGAACCGCCAGCGCTCCGGATCCCACCGCAGCTTGCGCCGATACCAATACGCCAGGTTGGCCAAATGGCAGACCGTAACACTCCGCGCGCCGATCTCCACGTCGGCAATGGGCCGCTTGCGCGAGCGGATGCAATCGATCCGGTCGCGGTGGTGGCCCGGTGATTTGGGCAGATGGACTTCCTTTTCACCGAGCGGTTGCTTGACGATGTTGTCCGGCTCGCTCGTCAATTTGCCGCGGTCGATATAAAGCTTGCCTGTCGTTCCCTCGAAAGCGCAACCGCTGGGGCCTCCGTGGAACATTTCGACGCCGTTCGCGTACACCAATTTTGCGCCGGACTGAGCTTTCGGATCGTCCGGCGGGATGATTTCGACAGGGCCTGACTGGTCCATCGCCAGAGCCCATTGCGCGATGTCGAAATGGTGTGCGCCCATGTCCGTCATGCCGCCGCCGGAATACTCGCGGTAAGCCCGCCAGTTTGGGAAATGATTGTGCTTGCCGCGCGGGCTCAGCACGGAGTGGTACGGCCGCATCGGCGCTTGGCCCAGCCACAAATTCCAGTCCAGTCCAGGCTCCATAGGCTCCTCCGGCAAGTCGCACCATCGGCTGGGTCCGCCCACGCCCACCCGCACGGTCTTCACTTTCCCGACCCGGCCGCTTTGAATGAACTCGCACGCCTGGCGGAACTGGCCGAAAACATTCGAGCGTTGCTGGCTGCCGGTCTGCAGGACGCGTCCGTGCTTGCGAACGGCCTCGAGGCAGAGTTGCGCCTCGCGAATCGTCAGCGTCAGCGGCTTCTCGCAATAGACATCTTTGCCGGCTTGGCACGCCTCGATAATCGGAATGGCGTGCCAGTGATCGGGTGTGGCGATGACCACCGCGTCAATGTCCTTGCGCGCGATTACTTCGCGGAAATGGTTGTGGACGTCGCAACCTCGGTAAGATCTCCCGGCTTTGCTGTAACGGTCCTCAATGTATTTCTTCGCGTGCATCCCCCTTGTCGTGTCCACATCGCAAACGGCCACGCACTGGACGTCGGTGAATCCTGACAGCGTGCTCAAGTGGTAGTCATGGGCCATCTTGCCCGTGCCGATAAATCCGACTGCGATTCGCTCGCTCGGCGGCGCGCTGCCCTCCGCGCCAAAAACGGTGCTCGGCACGATCAGAGGCGCGGCGATGGTTGCGGCTGAAGTTCGCTTGAGAAAATCCCGGCGTGAGGATTGGGTGATCCGGTTCATTCGGTTTTGATTGTCTTTTGGTTTGGACGGTGCGCGCGGTTGGGCGATTCAGCCTCGGGTTGAAATTCCTCAGCGCATTCCGGACGCTTCTCCCTCTCCCAGCGGGAGAGGGCCGGGGTGAGGGAGAAGGACAGTACGAGCAGCGAACACCAAATTCCACAGAGCCTGGAGCCTTACAGAGGAGACCGAGGGATGGACTACACGCGGAAGGTTTGTAGTCCCGCCTTTCGGCGGCCCGGACCGTCTAAAGCCGGGACTACAAACGCCGACCTGTCGTTCATCCAAAGGTCTCGTCAATAAGCCTATGCCGAGCCTTGGACCGAGCAATTCACTCATAGACGATGCTCAGGATTTCCAGCTCCTCCTCGCCGGAGGGAAATTTGAATCGAACTCCTTGCCCAAGCCTGGCGTTGAGCAACGCCTTGGCGATCGGCGATAGCCAGCTTATCCAATTCCGGTCAATGTCAGTTTCGTCAATCCCCACATAATTTTTCGCTCCCGGCGGCAATGCAGCCGGCGGTCGCGCGAGGACGCGCAGATCCGGCAAATCGTCCGATTCTCAAGTGAACGCTTTGCTCATCCCTCATGATGGTATCAACCGCGCACCGACGCGACAAGCAGGCGCGCGATACCTCTCCATGAATCTCAAGGTGGGGCGAGACTCCTGCCGAGTCCTGGCGTTATTTCGGGCAAAGAATTCAGGGCTCGACAGGAGTCTCGCCCCACCGTTCGGCTGGTTCATCGTCCCAATGCGCGCCACCTTCTGGGTCGAAACCGAAATCCGCCTCCTCACGTCGGCGGCTACGTGCGCTCAATCCCGATCGGCTGGCTTGGTCTTGGGCAAAGTCGCCCATGTTGGATAGGGCGACGGTCCTTTCTGGGCGTGCCACAGAATCCGGTTCAACAAGTCCTCCGGGCACTTGTCCACTTGCTCGAGCGGCAACCGCTCGGAAAGCTCAGCGTAGCGGCGTTGCACAGGGTCTTTGATCGCTTTCCGATCCGGGTTCAGCTCGTCCAGGGGCACGTTATTCGGCACCGATTTGAACGGCGTGAAGTCAGGCGTGCTCGTGAAACAGTCCGACATTGGCGTCGCGGCTGCGTCCATTTGGTTCATTGGCGGGAGGCCCAGGATCAGTTCAATAGTTCGCAGCATGCCAGGCTGGTTATACTGCGTGCTCACGACAGCGCCACGTTTCGTGTAGGGACTAGCGACATACGCCGTCGTGCGATAGCCGCTCACGTGGTCCCAACCGCCCTGCGGATCGTCTTCGATCGCAAAGATGCACGTCTCCTTCCAGAATCGGCTGTGACCGATGGCTTCCACGATCTGGCCGAACGCCAGATCATTGTCCGCGACGTGGGCCGCGGGGGTGGGCATCCGTGCCTTCGTGCCCGAAGTATGGTCGTTGGGCAGGCAGATGATGACCAAATTGGGAAAGTCGCCGCGCCGCTCGTATTCCTTCAGCTCTTTGATGAACTGCGCCGCGCGGAAGACGTCCGGCACTTCCATTCCCCACCCTATCGTGTTCGTGTTCAGGTGAGGTCGGAGCGACTCAATGGCGGGACGGCTCCCGATCTCCGTCAATCCGGTCTGCTGCGTGAAGTCGTTGTAGAAGTCGATAAAAGTCGGGCCAGGCTGGCGCTTGGAATCTTTCCAGCCTGTAATGCCTACCGCGAATTCGCCGTAATCGCGCAGGGTTTTGCCGTGTTCCACCGCGTTATCCCAAATGAAGCCGCCGGGCGAATAGGCGAGCGCATCCACGTCGTCATCCTCCATCCCGTCCGGGTAACTGCGCGGGAACCCGGCAAAGGACTTCTCCATGTAATCGGTCGTGATGCCGGTGGTGGCCCATTGATGGCCGTCGGCGCTGAGAATTCCGGAGCAGTACGTGTTGTCGAGGAGCACGAATTCGCGGACGAGCTTGTGCTGGTTCGGCGTGATTCGTTCGCCAAAAATGCAGAGGCTTGGATCGCCATTCCCCTCCTTCACGTCGCCCAGCACCTGATCGTAAGTCCGGTTCTCTTTGATGACATACACGACATGCTTGAAGACCGAGGGTTCCCCTGCCCTTTCCGGTACAGGCCGTGGCGGCTGATTGGGACGCGGCGGCAATTGGGCGGCCTCGATCATTTCGCGCCGGCAATTCGCCAGCACGGTCCGCGTATGCTGAAGGAGCTGATTCCTGGTCGACACGGGAACTAGCGACAGTGTCCCGAGATATTGGTGCGAGTTGAATTTCTGCGGCTCGGCAGGGAGCGTGCGGTGGCCCGAACCGATGCCTTTGATATTCGCGATGTGAAGCTTCTTCCGAGGCGCATCGTAAACGATCGCACCCGGAAACCAGCCGACGGGAATCAATCCAAGCAGCTTGGATCGGCCCGGACGAAAAGAAACCACGGCCACGGCGTTCTGAGTGCCGTTGCAGACATAGAGCGTCCGGCCTGACAGGTCGAACGCCAGCGCGTTTGGACTGGCCCCGAAATAATCCTTCGGCTGCCAGCGCAGGGAAATGGTTTCGATAATCGCGTCGTTTCGCGTGTCAATGACGCTGACGGTGTCGCTCGAAGCGTTCGCGACGACCAGATGCCTCCGGTTCGGCGTCAACGCCATCGCGGAAGAGTGTAATCCGACAAGCATCTCTTTGAGGACCTGGCCCGATCCCAAATCGATGACAGACACGGACCCTTCGTTCGCGATATGCCGCTTGGGATCGACGCGCACAAGAGTTCCACGGCCCGCAGGTCCTGTGACACTGTTTGCATCAGGACGCCGCCCGCCCCAATTGCTCACGTAGGCTTTGCAACCCACGAGCACGACGTCGTAGGGCGCGACTCCCACGTCAAAAAACCGCAACGGCTTCCTGGTCGCCAAGTCGAGCTCAAGAAGCCGATTGGACAGATTGAGCGCCACGTAGAGGCGTTTCGCATCCGGCGACAGCGCGAGACCGGAAGGAATGTCATTCGTGCGCCGCGTGAGACCGGTTTCCGGCAGCGGGATCGAGAAGAGTCCGCTCACTTTCCCGTCCTTTGCCACGTTGAAGACTTTGACACTGCCTTTGACATTTGAGAGATAAATCCGCGACCCGTCCGGCGAGAAAATCAGACCGGTGTAACTCACCTGCCCTTCTTTGTCCGGTTGCAGGATATGAGTCGAAACAGAATCCGGCGGCGGCCCGCCGACGTGATCGGAGGGAAGCGGGATGCGCTGAAGCATTGCGCCGCTCGCCGGATCCAGGGCTGCGATCTCGTGCGTCTTGCCTGTGGTCACCAGCAAGCGCCCGTCCGGACTGAGCGCCAAGGCTTGAGGACGCATCTCCGGCAGCTCGATCTGTCTTCCGGCCGGCGTCAGGATTTGGCTCACGGGCAGGACCACGCGATTCGAGTCGGAGTAACCGACGTGTTCCGAGGAATTGGCGCTCTGTCCGCCAGAGCTGCACAATTGGGCGAGTCCAAGGACAATCGCGCAGATTCCTCTGGCAGGAAGGAGACATGAGTGAGTTGTGATTTCCATCATAGAAAGTGGACCTGAGTGAAACAGAGTCCCCAGCGCAGGCAAAGAGGGAAACGCGAGTAACAGTTTCAGGCGACACGGATAGACTGAAAAGCTGTGAACTCAGCGAACTCTGAGAGGGTATTCGGGCCACGGATCGTAGGCCGGTGGATTGACCTCGGTCAGGTAACGCAGCATGTAGTAAGGCAACAGAAAATCCACGCCCGCGTTTCGTTCCGTGGGCCGCGCCTCGCGGTCGAGGTTGCCCGAACCTTGATACGGGCTTCGTTGCCAGAGGAAATCCTGTGGCGTGCGTTCGTCCGCGATACGCAGCACGCGGTTGGAGCGCATCCTGGTGCTCCGGCCCGGCGTCGTCTCCACCGCCGTCCATGATCCATCCGCTTGCTTCGCCTCGTAGGTGACTTGATCCCTCCGGAAATGAATTCCGGAAAAGGATGCCGGCCTCAGCATCAAATGCCGGCGAATAGTTACCCTTCGCCTTCCAGTGCTTCGAAATGTTCAGATTGCGGTGGGCACCGGCCACGAGGGCATCGATGCGTTCTTTCGCGCGCCGCATTTCGCGATTCCACACCTCCGCCTGGCTCTGATTCTTCGCCTGGGTGTGCCTGCGCTTGGCCAGGGCGTAGCGGAACGTTTCCGCCGCGAGGTAATGTCCGCTCCAGATCGCTGAGTCTCCTCCCCCGCCCAACCCGACCACATCGCCTGGGACTTTCTCCGGAGTCGAGTAAGTCACATCGAGGAACATCTGACCGTACCAAAGGTGATCGGGCATCCTACTTTCAAGGCAATGAAGCATTCCTCGCCTGGCTCCAAAAGTAGGTAAAACCCGGAAGCATCAGAATTGCCTGCGTTCCCGCCGTTGGCGGTCATTCCGCTCCGAAGGCAGCAATTCTCATTTTGGGAACGGGCGCGGTTCGTGTTCGTAAGGCGGACACTCTTGTCCGCGCTTTTTCGAGGATATTGCGGACAGGAGTGTCCGCGTTACGGGCAAAATGAGAATTGCTGTCCGAAGGTAAATCGCGTGGACGAAATCCAGGCTTTATGGATAGGCTTTCTTTACAACGACGTAATCCGAACAGAGAAGCCAATCGAGTTGCCCGGCTCCAGCATGAACATCAAACTTTGTTTTCTCCTGATCGGCTTGATCCAGACCAACGGAGTTTCCGCGGCTGTGGCCTGGCCTCAATTCCGTGGCCACAATTGTTCCGGTGTCTCGGAGTCGGACAAACCACCCGTTGCGTTCGGTCCGGCCACCAATCTCCTTTGGAAGACAGAGGTGCCGCCAGGCTGGTCGTCACCGTGCGTCTGGAATGACCGGATTTTTCTGACCGCCTTCGAGGGCGGCAAACTACTGAGCTTTGGCCTTCGCCGAAGCGATGGAAGGAAGCTCTGGCAGCAAACCGCGCCGGCGGAAAAGATCGAGGAGATCAATCCCGTCAGCAGCCCGGCTTCCGCCACGCCCGCGACCGATGGCCGGCGCGTTTGTGTCTATTTCGGGTCATACGGAGCGCTCGCTTATGATTTCGACGGCCACGAACAGTGGCGCAAACCGTTGCCGCTCGTCACCCTCTTGAACGGAAGCGGCGCGTCGCCGGCGCTGATCTAGGGGCGGCTGATCATCAATCGCGATCAGGAAGGAGGCAAATCGTCTCTCCTGGCCGTGGACCCGCGCACAGGCCGGACGCTTTGGGAAACGCCACGACCTGACTTTGCGAGCAGTTACGCCACGCCCACTTTGTGGAAGCGCGGCGGAAGCGAAGACGTGGTCTTGGCGGGCAGTGTGCGCCTGGTGGGCTACAATTTGAAGGACGGACAGGAACGATGGTGGGCTCGCGGCTTGGAAGCGGTCAGCGTTTGCCCGACGCCTGTGGTCGGCGATGGACATCTCTACGCGATGTCGCGGAGTTTCGCCGGTAACAATATGCCGCCTTTCCCACAGATGCTGGCCGACATGGACCCAAACGGAGATCGCAGGATCGCACGCCAGGAAGGGAAGGGATTGCTCGGCAACAAAAGCATTTTCGACGCCACAGACACTGACCACGACGACATCGTGACCGAGCAGGAATGGAATGCCGCCCTGGCTTTTATTGCCAAAGGCGATTACGGAATCTTCGCCGTGCGCGCGCCGGGCCGAGGCGACCTGACCGACACGCACGTCGTGTGGAAGCAGAAGCGGGGCGTGGCGACGGTTCCATCACCGCTCCACTTCCGCGGCCGATTGTATGCCGTGCAGGACGGTGGCCGCGTGACCTGTTTCGAGGCTAAGACCGGCAAGATCCTGTTCGAACAGGAGCGCCTCGGGGCCGACGGCGAATACTACGCCTCCCCGGTCTGCGCGAACGGAAACATCTATTTTGCCTCCACGCGCGGCGTGGTCACTGTCATCGAAGCCGCCGACACCTTGAAGGTCCTTGCTCGAAACGATCTTGGCGAGCGCATCATGGCCACGCCCGCCATCGCGGACCACAAGCTCTACGTACGGACCGCCACCCATCTCTGGGCGTTCGGGAAGTGATCCGAGTAACCACTGAGGCTTGGCTCTCGTAGCGCAGATTTGCAATCTGCCGTATCGCCGTTTTGATTTGGGAAGCCGCTAATTTCGGTACCCGGGGTTCGGTTTTCTGGGCTGCGTCAAGCTCCTTGATTTCACCCTCTCTTCCATCGGATGGAGGCGAGGGATGGGGAGAGGAGGCCCGACCTTATTGGTTTTCCCTCTCCTCAGTCCTCTCCCCGCTCGTGCCTCGCAGGGAGAGGATGGGAGCTTGATGCAGCCCTGGGATTTCAAATCCGATTCCCTTTTGCTGGCAGTTCAAATCGGCAGCGGGCAATATTGCCCACGTCTGACGCCCTTTAGTTGGTGGGCATCAAACACGAGGCCATGGCAGCAGGAAAACGAACGGCAAAGATCAAGCTCACCGAGACGTACCAACATCCGGAAGCAAACCTCCCGATGCGCCCGGAGGTTGGCACGCAGGCGCAGTTCAAAAAGAAAAAACCGCCGCAGACTTACCGCTACGATTCTTCGCTCTCGCCGACGCTTGAATGGGACGGGCAGAATCCCGCGCGCGAGCAAGGCGAAGCACTGATCAAACAGATTTATGATTTAGGATTGATGATTTCTGATTTGGCCCTCCAACCCGCCAGCGCCAAGCGCGACCAACAAATCGTAAATCATAAATCAGAAATCATAAATCTCACCGCCCGCCTCGAGTCCCTCAGCAAGCCCTTCCTCAACTGGTCCGGCAAAGCCGAGCGGCTCTCCTTCGACGTACCCACCCTCCCGCTGTTCATTCACGAACGGCTCTCCACCAAGGCCATCATCGAGACCCTCAAGGGCCACAAGAGCGACAAGCAGGAGGATTTCTTCCGCGAGCTCTGGGGCGACCCGCAACATTCCGTCACCGACCAGGTGCTGCGCGCCTACGAATACCGCGACGACTGGGTGAACCGCATGATGCTGGGCGACTCGCTGGTGGCGATGAACTCGCTGCTGCGCTACGAATCCCTCGGCGGGCAGGTGCAGATGATTTACCTCGACCCGCCCTACGGCGTGAAGTTCGGCAGCAACTTCCAGCCGTTCGTCCGCAAGCGCGACGTGGCCCACAACGACGACGAGGACATGACC
>JACQWK010000019.1 GCA_016209525.1 Verrucomicrobiota bacterium | reverse complement strand
CAGCGCAGCGAAAAAACCAACCGCATGAATCTGTGGACAACGAGAGGAGTCAGCGTTGAAGCAAAGCTCGGCCAGAAGCCGCGCGGGAAAGGCTGAATCCCCAATTCACCGGATATCTGAATCGGAAGCCATGAACACGATTTGCGATTTTAGATTAGCGATTTGCGATTTGGGTTTGAGTCGAAGAATCGGACAAGCCACAAAGAACACAGAGAACGCAGAGCGCGCAAGGTCCTCATTGTCGACACCGGATTTGCGATTGGCACCTTCGCACGTGGTCCCGCCTTTAGGCGGCCGGGAGCGCACGAGCCTTCCGCATGCGAACTCGTCAAGCTCGGACCGGCTAAAGCCGGGACTACATACCCCAATCGCAAATCTAAAATCTAGAATCTTCCCGCTCCTTACACTGCTCACGCTGCTGACGTCCCTGCCAGTTCACGCGCAATGGCTCACGCAGAGTTTTGACCTCAAGGGCGGGTGGAATGCCATCTATCTCCACGTCGATGCGTCGCACGCGACGCTGAGCGATTTGATTGGCAGCGATCCGAACCACCCGATCCAGGAGGTTTGGCTTTGGGTGCCGTCAGCTTCGCAGGCGCAGTTCATAACGAGTCCGCAGCAGCCGGTTGATGGCGGCACTCAATGGATAGTTTGGAGCCGGTCCCAGGGATCCAGCTCCGCGCTCCAGCGCTTGGCCGGCAATGTTGCCTGCCTGGTGCGCGTGAGCTCGGCCACCAGCAGCTTTACCTGGAACCTCAAAGGCAAACCTGTCCCGCCACAGTATCAGTGGACCACCACGGGCCTCAACTTTCTCGGATTCCCAACGCCCGCGGCGAATCCGCCGAACTTCGAAGATTTCCTGGCCAAGGCGCCCAGTCTGGCGCAGGCCGCTGAGGTCTATCAGTATCCCGGCGGCGAGTTGGGCGCCAACAACCCGGTCCGCGTGTTCTCGCTTCGGACCACGCCCGTTCGCCGAGGCGAAGCCTTCTGGATGCGCACGGGGACGACCTTCAACCGGTACTTCGGCCCGTTCGACCTGCATCTGCAAAATTCGTCGGGCGTGCATTTTCGGGACACCCTTGGGCAGTATCGGATTCGGCTGCGCAATGCCACCTCCGGCCAGATCACGGTCACGTTGAATGTGCTCGCCTCGGAAACGCCGCCGGCCGGTCAGACCGCCATCGTTCAGCCGCCGCCGCTCTTGCTTCGTGGCGCCCTCGACACGGCCAATCTGACTTACGGCTCTACGAGTCTGAACGCCGGGCCGCAAAGCTGGGTGCTGGCCGCGCAAGGCCAGCCGGGTTCGGAGGTCGAAGTGATCCTGGGCGTCAACCGTTCGGTTCTGACCGGCAACGCCGCGGATCTCCACGCTGGGATTCTGCGCCTGACCGATTCCCTGGGTTTTTCTCAGATCGATCTGCCCGTGTCCGCCAGTCCGGCGTCCACTTCAGGGTTATGGGTGGGCAACGCGCTGGTGAATCAGGTGCGCCATTACCTGAAGAATTATCAACGCGACACCAACAACCAGCCTGCGTTCGTTCCGATTGATACGAAGCCGGCGGACACGACCGGGCTCCTCTTGGAGATGCGGTTGAATGAAGGAAGCGGCGGCACTGTTATAAACACCGCACCGGGAGCGACCCTGAGTCAGGGAACCCTCGTCAACAACCCGGTTTGGCTAGCCAAACCGAGCGGTCCGCCGACCGACCAACAGTCTGCGGCTCTGGAGTTCAACTCCCTCGGCCAACAGTACGTCGATCTCGGGACGGGAGTCGTCCTGGGAAACGCTTTCACCGAGGAAGCGTGGATTTACGCAACCGGTCCAGGCGTCAAGCGGGGAATTCTTGGTTTCGAGGAAAACCCCACCCGCAGATCCCCTTCGATGTACATCCTCGCGAACTTAGGCGTTCTCTTCTCCTATACCCCCATCTCCGGCGCGATTATCGAAGTGCCTCTCTCCCCTTTGTTCGCTCCCGCTACTTGGAATCATGTGGCTACGACCTATGACGGTTCGTTGATTAGGGTCTATGTGAACGGAGTTCTGCGGAACCAAGTCGTTGCTCCGCCTCCCTTCTCTGCGCCGCCGATCCCCGTCAAATGGATAGGCCGAGTCGATCAAGTCTTCCAGGGCGACAACTTCTTCCAAGGTCGCATTGCTCAGGTCCGGCTCTGGAACGTGGCGCGAACCCAGGCGCAGATCCAATCCGCCATGAATCGGTCGCAGCTCACTCCGATCTTGGGTACCTTGAGTAATTACCTGGTCACCAGCACCAACACCAGCCTGGGCACGGTGGCCCGGCCCTTCAACCTGCGGCTGATCGTCCACAAGAGTGCCACCGAGACGCGGCTGCTCCAGCGCGTCTATTACGGTCCTGGATTGGCCACCAACACGGTGGTGTCCACGCGAGAGAACTTCCTGCACCCCTCGTTGTTGAGCAGCGCGCGCCGCATCAGCGCGGTGCATCTGCCGTTTTCGGATGGCAATGCCGGATGGGCCTTCACCGGCCAGTTCGCGCAAGGCCAAGTGCTGACAAATCAGATCAACCTGGACTTCGGCGATTACGCGTCGAATCCGTTCCTCCATGGTTTTCATCCCGACCACGACAATCTGAACGCGACGTTCGACGCCACCGAACCGCGCGGCGTGGAATCGTACGACAGCGAACGCAAGGTGACCCTGACCTTCACGGCCCCCGGCAATGACTTCGCCAGCTTGGTTTCCGGCTCCAGCCAGATGACCGGGCAGTATGCGGAAGAAATTGTCCTGAAAGGCCGGGGCACGGAAAGCCGCCAGATCGACACCGCCGGCGTCTTCGTCCTCAAACGCATCAGCGACATCGCAGTTTTAACCACGCAGTGAACCAAACCACAGAGATGGAATTAGCCACAAAGAGCACAAAGAACACTGAGAAAGAGACAGGGGTCTTCATTTCTTTGCCTCTCTGTGTTCTCTGCGTTCTCTGTGGCCAAATCCTCTCGGCCCGACCTTGACCACACAATGAACCAAACCACGGAGATGGAATTAGCCACAAAGAGCACAAAGAACACAGAGAACGAGACAGGGGATATTCATTTCTTTCCCTCTTTGTGTTCCCTGTGCTCTCTGTGGTTAACCCCTCGTTCCGATCCCTCTCTGTTGTCTCTGCGTTCTCTGTGGCTAAATCCTCCCTCCCTCCGATCGCCCCGGTCAAATTTCCTCTGTGGTGAATCCGTCCAACATCGCGAACTTGCGGATTTGGAATTTGTAGGATCCGAAGTTGATCAGCAATCCGTGTTCGAGACGGGACGATTTGAGGTAGCCCAGCACCTGAGCCGTGTGTTCGTCTGCCAGTGCTCTGACTGTCTTGAGTTCGACGATCAAGACGCCTTCCACCAGCAAGTCAGAGTAGTAATCGCCGATGAGCGTGCCGTCTTCGTCATAGACTTTGATGGGATGCTGCTGCTCCACGCGCAGTCCGGCCTTGCGGAGCCGGTGAGCGAGCGTGTTTTCGTACACTTTTTCGAGGTGCCCGTGGCCGTGATAAACGTGAATGTCGTAAGCCGTTTGCCGCACCTGGGCGCACAGCGCTTTGATGTCTTGCATGTTTCCTCCTTGCCTTGGTTCACCGGCTTTCTGCCAGACCACCACAAAGAACTCAAGAACTTTGAGGGAAATCTAGCCACAAAGAACACAGAGAAAGACAATGATGAGCAGATCTCCGATCCCTCTTTGTGTTCTCTGCGATCTCTGTGGTTAATCCTTCTTTCCGATTTAGCCACAAAGAGCACAAAGAACACAGAGATAGACGGCCACTATTCCTGCTCCTCTCTGTGTTCTCTGTGGCTATTCCTTTCTCCGGATTCAGCCACAAAGAACACAGAGAACACAGAGGAAGGCAGAGACGGGACGCCTTCCGATCCCACTTTGTGTTCTCTGCGCTCTCTGTGGCTAATCCCCCTTTTCCTGCGCTCCCTGCGGTTGATGTCTCCGGCGGTGAAACTCAGTGAACAAATGTCTTTATGCGAATGAACACAAAATACGCACTCCTCCAGCTCACGCTCCTCACAGTCCTCACGCTCTTTGTGGTCGCGCCGCCCACGCGCGCGGCGAATGCCAATCCGCCGGGCAAGATGACCTTCCAAGGTTTCGTCACCGACGCCTCCAATCCACCCGTGCCGCTGGGCAACACGACCCCGGCGAATACCACGGTCATCTTCAAGATTTACAAGTCCCCGACCGGCACGGCCGCGGCGGATGTTCTCTGGGCCGAGTCCCAGGTGGTCACCGTCGATAAAGGCCACTTCAGCGTGCTGCTCGGCGAGGGCAGCGCGGTGACCGGGTTTACGGACAAACACCCCACGGACCTGTCCGGCATCTTCATCGGCGCGGACGCGTCCGACCGCTGGATCGGGATAACGGTGGACAATGCTGAAATCACCCCGCGCATTCAGTTTTTTGCGGCGCCCTACGCGCAACTGGCGAAGGCGGCGAACTCGCTGGTCAATCCCTCGGGGGGAACTATTTTGAACCTCGCCAACGGCAAGCTGGAAGGCGCCAGTGAGATATCGACGACTGGCTCCATCACGAGCAGTGGCAGCGTTGCGGGACTGATTTTTGCCAACCGGAATGGGAGTGGAGTCTGGCAATGGTATGCGACTGACGGCACGGCTCGCCTTTGGCAGAGCGTTTCCGGGGTGGGGGACAGACTCGCGGTAACGAGCGACGGCAAGTTCGGCATCGGGACTTCAACCCCCACTTCGACGTTGCATGTTATCGGCACCGCAACGATTGGCGGCAACACAACCATTACCGGCACCGCCACCATGTCCGGCAACGTTGGCATCGGGACCACGACTCCGGCCAAGCCCTTGGATGTCAACGGCACATTCACCATCACGGACGGCGGAACGCGAAATTATCCCTCCGGCATTTCGACGGAGCTGGGTTCGCAATTGCTCCAGTTCGGCATCAACGAAGGGTCGGGCAACCGATTTGGCACGGGCAATACGGCGGCCCAAGGAGGCATGTTCAGGTTTGACACGCGCTCGGGCGAGCCGGTCATGTCCATCTTCACTCGACCCGCCAGCGAAAACACCGGCGCGGGAGCGCAAAGGTTCGCCGTGCTCGGCAATGGCAACGTCGGCATTGGGACGACGAGTCCGGGAGCCAAATTGGATGTTCAGGGGGGGGCGTTACGTCTCCTGAATTCCGACGCCACCACCGGCACGATTGAATTCAAACGGACTTCTGATAGCTGGCATCCGGCAACAATTCATCAGAGCTACGGGGGCAATTATGGGGGTAACTTTGAATTTCGTCTGCACCCCAACGATGGGACTTTAGCAACAGCGCCGGTTACCCGACTCTACATCCAACACGACGGCAACGTCGGCATCGGAACCTCGTCTCCCACGCAGAAGTTGGATGTGAACGGCAATGTCACGGCCACCGGCAATGTCACGGCCACCGGCGACGTGACGGCCACCGGCAACGTGACGGCCAGCGGTAGTGTCACTACCTCCGGTAGTGTGGCCGGCCTGATCTTTAACAATCGGGAAGGGACCAGTGCTTGGCAATGGTACAGCTCCAGCGGCACTGCTCGTCTTTGGAACAACCCGGGCGGGGACAGACTGTTGGTGACGAGCGACGGCAAAGTCGGCATCGGGATAACAAGCCCGGCGGCGCCGTTGCATGTGAAGAAGGCGGATTCTAGTGTGGGCGCCGGGACGAGAAAAGGGGGCAAAGACACGGCTTACGGCGTTTACCTCGGTTCTGACGGAGGGGTGGCGTATCCGAGCGGGGCTGACGGCGGTATTGGCGACAATGAGACGATAAAGTATGGGGCTCTCTCTGCGGTGTTCGACGGCGACACCATTGTTGGTGCCCATATGTGGACGGGCCGCGGTCTGGAATACTCTGATGCGCGTGCGAAGAACCTTTTGGGCACCAGCGACTCTGCCCGCGACCTGGGCCTCATCCGGGACCTCAAGATTCGTGACTACACCTGGATTGACCGGACTGTGGATAACCACCAGCCGCACAAGAAGCTGATCGCCCAAGAGGTCGAGCAAGTCTTCCCCCAAGCCGTGGAGCGAAAGCCACAGGCAACTGCGATTCCCAATGTCTATCAGGTCGCAGAGAAGCTTGATTTCATCGGCGGACGTAAGGAACTCCGCCTGACGATGGGCAAACCGCACGACTTGCGGGTTGGCGACTCGGTGGACCTCTACACGGACAACTTGCCGTTAAAAAACGTGAAGATCACGGCGGTCTCAAGTGAGCGCGAATTCACCGTCTCCTGTGACCACGCCCCGAAGAGCGTTTTCGTTTACGGCAAGTACGTGACGGATTTCCGCGCGGTGGACTACGACGCCATCGCCATGCTGAACGTAAGCGCCACGCAGGAGCTGGATCGCCAGGTGCAGGCTCTGAAGAAAAGCGAAGCGCGCATCGCCGAACTGGAACAGAAGACCGGGCGCATGGCCGAGCTCGAAGCCAAAGCGGCGCGGGTCGATTCGTTGGAGCGGGAAATGGCGGAGTTGAAGAAGCTGGTGTCGGGCTTGGCTCAGGGACAAACGGAAACGCGCCCCGCCGCCCGAAGGATCGCTGCCCGGCAGTAAGCAGGATTTGCGATTTGGGAAAGGCCCGACGCGATGAAAAAGAGATTAGCCGCAAAGAACGCAAAGAACGCAAAGAACGCAAAGAGCGCGGGGTGGCAAAAAATTCCGACAGGTTTTGGAGTGCGGCGACGGAGCAACGCGCAGTCGCCGCTTTGGATGGGCAGCGGATACTGGGAGCGGGCGAAGCTCTCGAATCGCCGAAGTCAAAGCGGTGACTTCGCAGGCTGCGTCACCGCACTCCAAGACGCTGGCGCGATCAACCACGCTCTCTGCGATTCTTTGTGCTCTTTGCGATCTCTGCGGCTAAATCTCTCCGGAAAATTGACCGCAAAGAGCGCAGAGAGGGAAAGGCATGTAGTCCCGCCTTTAGGCGGCCCCCGGTGCATGCGCCAAGTCCAGGCCCTTTTTCCATTCCCAGACCGGCTAAAGCCGGGACTACGTACTTGGGCCACTCTTTCTCTGCGCTCTTTGCGATCTCTGCGGCTAAATCAGGAAGACGGATTGGCCGCAAAGAACGCAGAGAGCGCAGAGAGGGGAAGAACGGAAGGTCAGCCCACGAAAGACACGAACCACACGAAAGCGGATGCGGATTGGGTGGAGCGGCCGCAGGAGTGGTCGAGGTTGGTGTGCCGGAGGTGTCCTGAAGCTCTCCCCTTTTTCGTGCCTTTCGTGTGTTTCGTGGTCCCCTCCCCATCTCTGCGATCTCTGTGGTCAGAGTCGCCGACTCAGCCAATTCTCCAGATCGGCCGGACTGTTGAAATCCAGCAGGTCCACGGCCAGCGTTTCCAAGAGCTCAATGGGCAAGGCCTGCACGCGTGCGAGCAGCGCCGGGTCCAGGTCTCCCCAACGCCGGCGCAACTGGCGCAAGACAAGCTGTTGGCTAGCTTCGTACCGCCCTTCTTCCTTCCAACTGGTAGTCAGTTCCATAACCGCCGTTTTCTCGTTTTGCTCCAACAAGCTATCGGCTTGCTGGTTGAACATCAAGGTTTCTTCCCGCGTCAACCGCAAGTGTTAAATCAAGGAGAGGCATTGACCACGGATGACACGGATGACACGGATAAGAAAACCTTCCGGGAATTTCCTTTCTATCCGCGCCCATCCGCGAGATCCGCGGTCAAAAAATCTTCGTGGGAATGTGGATTTTTCGGAGGCTCGCGAATGGCCCAAGCCAAAGCGGTGACTCCGAAGACTCCGTCACCGCACTCCAAGACGCTGGCGCGACCAATTACGATCCCGTGGCTCCCCCACTTTTCCCTTTCTTTGTGTTCTTTGCGCTCTCTGTGGCCAAATCCCCCCGGAAGAATAGCCACAAAGAACACAGAGAGCGCAGAGAATGGAAGGCATGTAGTCCCGCCTTTAGGCGGCGGCGCGTTAGACAACCCCGTGCTTGCGGAAATGCCGACGCCCGACCGGCTGAAGCCGGCACTACGTACTTGGGCCACTCTCCTTCTTTCTCTGCGTTCTTTGCGATCTCTGTGGCTAAATCCCTTCCCCTCCGACACTCAACCAGCCTATGAAACGGCCTAGACGAACTTTTCTGCGGACGCTTCTCCTCACGGCAGCGCTGTTCTCGACCGCGACCGCGGCGCGGGCGGCGACGCTGTTCGACCAATTGCCGATGCTCTACAGCACGAATTACCAGCGCGGCGTCAATTGGCAATCCAAGGGCGGTCTCCCCCGCACGGGCACGGGCGAAGCGCCGACCCCGAATCAATTCCGTGGAGGCATTGTTTATGGCGCGGTGACCTACCAGAAATCCACCGCTCTAAATGCCTCGCTCAACTTTGCCGCCAACGCCAAGAATCTGAACTACCCGCACACGGAGAACGCCAACGGCACGGTCAGGCTGGTCTTGCGCGCCCAATCCGGCGCGCCGTACATGATCCGCTCCATCTCATTTCTTTTCGGCTCGGCCATCGCCCCGCCTCCAACCAAAGAAGACGGCACAGCCCTGACGGGAAACGAACTCACCAGTTACTGGGCGGCAGAGCCTGCGACGCTCAACAACCACGCGAACACCGGCTACTATTGGAGTCCGCATGCCAACCAAGTCTATGCCATCCAACCCGGCCGGGTTGATATCACCTGGCGGCGGTTGGGACCGGAGGCGTCGGAACCCACGAGCAACCTCTCCCTTTACACCAATGTCGGCGGTTCCTTTTTTCGCCTCTTTTCCACCAACTACCTCGTCTCCGGCGCGACATTCAAATCACCGCGCAAGATTTTCTGGACGGAGAAGTCATTTCAAGGCATCGGCAAGGCGATTCTGGTACCGACCGCCCGCGTCGGCGCGGTGAACATCGTGTATCAGAATGAGTTTCCGGAGAGGGTCACGGAGGAGTTCCAGGCCCTGGGCCAATCCGAGATCGTGACGGCAGCCACCAACCGGTTGCAGGAATTGCGGACGCTCTGGTTCGAGCGCACCGATAGTCAAATTCACGCTTACAACAAGGAGGGCCGCGTCTTTGTCGAGCTGCTGGGCGACGTGCGGAGCGGCACGACGCGGAATCAATTGGGTTACGAGATCGTCGATGTGATCCGCCAGGCGCTGCCGGCAGACGTGACCATTGACCTGGGCGAAAAACTGACCCCACCAGGCACGGCCGGATCGAGCGACCCCCTCTTTCCCGAGCCGATCCTGGCGGACCCGACCAAGAATTTCACCTACCGACATGGCCTGCTCGGGAGCGATCTGGCCACTTACTACGCCACCCGCGAAACGAAGAATCTCAACGATTACCAAATGTATTGGATGGAAGAAAGCGTCGCCGGATTGCATTGGCCCTTGGTCCTGGCTCGATACCAATTGATCTGGCCCTCGGATCCGGCCCGGTACAGCCACTATGTGCGTCCGGCGTCGGATCAAGAAACGGCGAAGCTGACGGCTGTTCCGATGCCAACGGCCAACGTGCCCTTCATCGACTGGCAGGACCGAGATGGACTGGACAATCCTCGCGCGTTCCTGACCGAGGATTTCAAGTTCTACACCTACCTTGATGCGGTCTTTCCGGCGCATCGCACGCTCCTGCGATTCAACGCGGGGGAGAACGTGGCTTTCGAGCGCGTCTTCTCGGTGCTGGAGACCGTGGTGAAGACGCCGGGTTTTGACGGCTCTCGGGAAAGGGCGATCAACCTGACAGAGTTCACCGGCCCGGGGGTGAATGGCGCGCTCGATTTGAATCCGGCCCTGGGAAATCCGTACGGCCAAATGCCTTCGGGAGTCTATTTCGACGGCGGCGAATTCACGATCGAGGCCTGGGTGTACGTGCGGAGTCACCGAAACTATGCGAGGCTGATCGACTTTGGCGATGGAACCCTTGGCCAGCATGTGGCTCTGGCATTGTCTTCGGCGACTACCGGCAAACCGGTGCTGGCGGTTACGAGTTCACAGGTTACGGCGGCGAACGCACTTCCTTTGAATCAATGGGTGCATTTGGCTGCGGTTTTCACGCCCACCAATGCCACCGTCGGCACCGGGTCGATCTATATCAACGGCGCGCTGGTAGGAAGTGGCTCGGTGTTCAGACCCAACGCTGTGACACGCCCGAGCAATCTTGTCGGCCGCAGCAATTTTGGCGACGAGAACCCCGACGCGCAGTTCGACAACTTACGCATTTGGTCGGTGGCCCGCACCTCCGCACAACTGGGAGAAGGCATGACGAACCTGTATCCGGCGGGCACCGCGGGCTTGCTCGCGCAGTATCAGTTCTCCGACGAAGACGGCTCGACTGGCGCCAACTCAAATGTGGCGCTCGATAGCAGTGGCAACGGGCGGACGATGACTCTATTCAACACGACGATCCTGCCCGACAAACTGGCGCGTCCGCGTTTTGTGGAGGCGACGGCTTGGGTGGGGCAGCGGCTCGCCCCGCCCGCTGGAGAAAGCACGAAGACTACCGACCTCTCGTATCTCGCCGGCTCCGTTAATCAGACCTACGGCACGGGCTTCAGCGTGACTGCCTATCAGGACCCGTTTGCGGTTGGCTTCGCGGCCGCAGCCAAAGGATCGATCATTCCGGTGAACGCGGGCAACAACACGGCTCGGCTCGAAGTGTGGTGGCACCGGAGAAACGCGTTGGATCTGGCCAAAGGGTTCCAGCCGATCTATTGGCCGTCGGTCATCGGGCGCTACTCGATCCAATGGCCGACCAACGCGCCGCACTCTCGAGAGATTATCCTGGCCAGCAACGACGGCAGCGGTGCGTTGACGAGCCTTGAGGCCAAAGGTTCGATCTATTTCCAAAACGATCCGGCCACAGCCGGATACAATCCCAATGAAGAACACGCCTTGATGTTGGGCGGCCAGGCCTACGCGTTGCGCGACGACCTCAACGTCACGAGCACGGCAGGCTATTCTTCCCATCCCTACGTCTTGGTCGAATTCTCTGACTCCGACGGCCGCCCCAGTGCGAGCGTGTTCCAAGTTTTGCGGGAGAAAGAGGAAATCAAATTCGATTACGCCATGAATGCGGGGACCGTCCTGCAACCACCCATGCCGTTGCCGTTCCTTGAAAAACCTCTGGTGCCAACCGAAATTGGCTCGCCGCCAAAAAGTCTGAATGTCGAGATCCAAGCCTGGACGACTACGGCTTCGAGCGCGGTCGAGGGGAACAGCATCTCCCACGTCCAGGTGACGACCGGCGCTCGGCATTTTTTCAAGAGCTACGAACGGCTGGCTTTGCAGAACATTCCGGCGTCCGGTGCCATCACCACCCGCTGGATCCTGGCGACCAACGTGAACACCACCGACAAGACCGTCAGCGGCGTGGTTTCGGACAAGCTGCCGTTGAGTCTGGGGACTTACACCGGAACGCAACCCGGCGCTTTGAAGTATCGATACGCGCTGGCCAATCTGGCCGATGTGACGGTCAACCAGACGGTCATGGTCGTTGGCCAAGCCGCCGCCACGAATTGGCTGGCCACGGTCAGCGCGAAAGACGCCACGGCCGGCTATGTCGAAGTCCAGTTCACCGGCAGTTTGCCCGGCGCAGCCAATCAGGCCGACCTCCTGGTGCTGCCGCTGGCTGGATTGGCGGCCAGTAATCCGTTCACGAACTGGCGGCTGGCTTATGGGAAGGTGCCGGAAGCCATCACCGACCCGGTCCTTCGCCAACGTTACGCCAGTCTGACATTGCAGGATCGCAAGCGCGATGTCTGGGTCTATCGCGGGCCGCACGACGGCAGCGACAACTCGAGGATCGCGATGCAGTTTTACTACAAGACGCTGACCGGCTTCGATTATCCCGGCGCCGCAGTTCAACCTCCGGTCGGGACGATCACGCCCTACTTGCGCCCGCGCAATGCCGACGGCACTTTTGCCGGCGATCCCATCCAGGGGAACGCCAACAACGACAGCGTCGGGGACGGCAATCCGCTCGGCATCTTCTACCGGTCCGTCTGGCCGGAAGGCACACCGGTGCTTCAGATGGCGGAGTCGCTCACGCTGCCGAAGCGTGGATTACCGGCCATTCGCGGCCAGCGCAGCCTCGAGATTTTCTATCAGCAATCCCAGTCCGGTTCGGGTGAAACCCATCGGTCCGCCATCCTGCACGATCCAACACGGGAAAAAGTCTTCTTGCTCGGGCCGAAAGAGAGCACGACGACGCTCGGACAAATCCCGAGCTCGGTGAAAACATCGGTCGTCCGGGGAAAGACCTATTTCCCGAACCTGCCGCCGCATTTGAGTGAGCGATTTTTCTTGGATCCGAATCGAGGGAGCAACGGCGCGCTGGTTTTTCTTGGCCAATTCGTGGACGAACCCGTGGGCGACCATTACCTGCTGCTCAACATCGTCGGCCAAAAGGATGCCATCGACCTTAAAGGACTCTGCGCGGCGGACGATGAGCGGAAAGCCCGGTGGGACAGTGTGATCACGGACGGCCTGCAAACCGTGATGGAGCGTTTCGTGGAGAACCCGGCCAAGTTGGGCACGTTCATCCCTGCGGCGTCCCCGGAAACGATCGGGCCTTCGGCTTTAGCGGAAGTCAAGGACGACGACGTCGCGGTGGATTCGTACGCGCTCACGGCCATCGGACCGGGCACAGGCTACCTCACTCTCCTCGCGGGGAATGGCCTGAACACCGGCGTCCAGCCAGCCGAGGAACCGGTCGCGGTGCAAATCCTCCGGGTGGTCGATAAGCTGTATCTCGGCGAAGTCAAGATCGTCAAATCGTCCAATCCTCTGGCCGAGAAACTGACGCTGCAACAGGTAGTCGATCTGGCCGGGAAGGTGAACGACTACGAGTTCGAGTGGAAGATCACTTCGCCCGTGGATGGCCAGCCGCCGGCCGTGTATCAAAACACCGCGCGAACGCTGGTCGGGGACGGCGTTTGGAACCATATTCGATTTCCGCTGACCACCGACACTCCGGGAGCGGTGAGCGCGTCGGCGACACCATCCACGCGCCGCGCCGCGGAGGTGAACGGGAGCGCAGTGACCATAAGCCGGATTCCGTTCCAGAGCGTCAGCACGATTGATGGGCAGCTTTACTTCCAGCTTCCGGCCGGCTCGCCCACTCCGGTGAACGGAAACGAAGTCGTGGTCCGGTACGGCGATGGAACAGAACTCAACGCCACGGTGGTGCCCACCCCCGCGGGCCAGGCATCGTCCACCATCGTTGCCGCGATCGATGCGGGACAGGCCCTCGCCTCCGGCCAAGCGCGTATTATCGACCTCTACGAGCGGGCCGTGGACAGCCAGCCTCAGAGCATCGTTTTCCGCGAATTCACCGTCACGAGCGCGACCGCGTATTCACAATATTACCTGAGCCTGAATCTCGACGGTGCCTTGGGCGCGAGAGTCTATGTGAACGGCAGCTTGGCTGTGACGGCCAATTTGGCCGCCGGGAACACCACGACCGTGACGGCCCCGAGCGGATTCTCGGCGTTGCCCAAAGTTTATCGACTGGGGCCGGAGGTGTTCGCGGGCGGAACCACCCTCAATGACCAAAGGACCCATCGCCTGGCTGTGGAACTCTTCTCCACCGCCCGGCCCGATGCCGTGCAGACGTTCAACCTGCGTCTCGAAGCGTACGAGGCCGTCGATCTCGCCAGCGGAGCCAATTCGCCCTGGCTGCCGCTCGCCTCCGCTCAATACCAGGACAAAGTCCGGGCCATCCTCGGAGAAAACGCCGACGTGCGCGCGCTCTCAGACAACTACTTGATCTCACGCTATCGCCCGACCAATTCGTCCCATGCGTCCTATAGGTCCGATGTGAATGGCGTGAAGCAAGGCTGGTCCCAGTGGACGGAGCCGCAACTGGCCGAGGGCTGGATCAAGCGCGTCCTGGCGGGCATCAATCCGTTCAACCAGCGCGTGACCGATCTGTTCAACAACCGGGTGAACACCGACGTGAGCATCCTCACCCAGGCCGGAGCACGGTATGAGGGGGACGTGGCGCTGAACCTGGACACGATCAACAACGCCGGCTTGATCGAGATTTACGAGACCGTTTTGAAGCGGGGAAAAATGTTGAGCGTCGGGGCGGGCATCAACTTCGGCCCGGCCAACGACGCGCTCTTACTTGCCGCCGGCTACTTGAACGACCTCTACCTGATGCTCGGCAACGAGGCCTGGGCCGACGCCGCCAATCCCACCATCGGCATCGGCACGAAAGACAAAACCTACGGCGATATTTCCACCGCTCTCTTTGCCTTCAAAGGCCAGATGGCTTCGCTGCTCGAGGAAGAACTGGCCTTGCTGCGGGGTCGGGATGATTTCCTGGTTCCCGGCGTCACCACCCGCCCCGTGTACAACCGGCTTTTCTGGAACTACACCCGCGGCATCGACTCCGGCGAAGTCATCTACGCGCTGAACTACAACATCCAAGAGAACAACGACACCGGCGTGGACGGGGTGATCAATGCCGACGACGCGCGCAAGATGTTCCCGCAGGGACACGGCGACGCCTACGGCCATTACCTCACCGCGCTCAAAGGTTACTACGCGCTGCTCATGGACACGGATTTCGATTGGGTGCCGCGCATTGAAGCGGTGACGGTGCTCGGGAAGCCAGTCTCCGTGGATTACCAGGACGAACGCAAATTTGCGGCGGCGGCGGCGGCGGTGGCTCGGTCTGGCCGCCAAATCTTCGACCTGACCTGGCGCAAGGATTTCGTCCCTGGCGACGACGCGGGTTGGAAATATTTCGCGACCAATCGAGTCAACACCACTCGGTCGCAACCGGTGCCCCGCTACTGGGGTCTGGACCATTGGGCGACGCGGACCGGGCAAGGCGCGTACCTCAATTGGGCGGTGGGCAATTCGATTTTACCCGAGGTCGATTCCGATCCCACGCATGAAGGCATCCAGAAAGTGGACCGCACTACGGTGCCGGAATTGAAGGAACTGCCAGCGACGGCGGACGATTTGCAGACGGCGTTGGATAACGCCGAAGCTCATCTGACGCCTTTGGGACTGGCCAGCGGAAGTCTGGCCTTCGATATCGACCCTACGCAAGTCACAGGCCCGAACATCCAGACGCACTTCGAACAGGTTTATGGCCGGGCGAAGGTGGCGTTGAACAATGCCCTGGCCGCATTCGATGACGCGAAGGATGTCACGCGGCTCCTGCGTTCGGAGCAGGATTCACTGGCGGACTCGCAGGCCGGCGTGGCGAAGCAGGAATTGGCCTACACCAACGAGCTGATTGAACTTTACGGCACGCCCTATGCCGATGACATCGGCACCGGCAAAACCTATGTGCAAGGATTCGAAGGGCCGGATTTGCTCCACTACATGTATGTCGATGATGTGACGCTTTACGAGAAATCCACCGGCTTATGGGCGCCCAATGATGAAGACACGTTCGTGATCGATATTCAGGGCCTGGCCCCGGATTGGGGCTCCACGTTGGGAATTCATAATTGGCTCGTGCCGGCCAAAATCAAAGGCAGCAATGGGACAGAGATTGACAATCCGGCATACAAGGAAGGAGAACACTTCATTAGCTACAATTGGGGCCCGCACGGTTTCCTGGACAAGCCAGCCAACTGGACGGGTAAACGCAAATCGCCCGGCAAGATTCAACAGGCCATCTCTGAGATCATCGCCGCCCACGACAACCTCTACGTCGCCATCACGGCTTACGCCATGAGCGACGCGGAGGATCTCTTCAAGGCGGTGGCGCTCTTCGAATCCCGCGGGGTTTCTTTGAATGCGATCAGGGGGCTCGAAACGAGCATCAGGAACACGGAAAATGAAGGCACGCGCCAAGCGAATAACGCAGCGATTGTCAGCCGGGATTTGGAGGTGGCCGCAGGAATCGCGGATGATATCGCTCAGGTGACAGGGGAGTTCTTTCCGAAAAATTTGATCTTTGGGTTAGCCGCGGGTGGGGACACATTTGCTCCTGGAAGAGGTCTGATTATTTTGGCGGGGAAAACAATAAAGAACCTTTTGTTCAGCGCGGACGCCATCCAAAACAGAATCTGGCTAAAGGCTGACACGGAGCGGCAAAAAGCCCTGTTGGATTTGCAGAAACAGATCGACGAACTCGGGCGCATCGAGGAGTTCAAGCAGGGGGTGGTGGAACTGGGTGCGGCCACGAAACAAGTCCAGGGAGATTTTATTCTCATCAACCAGGCCTTGCGGCGATTGGACGACGCCTCCCGGCAATACCAGGGCCTGGTCGCCACGGGTGATCGAATTCAGACGGAGCGACTGGTTTTCCGCCAGCGGGCTGCGGCCGTCACCCAAGGCTTCCGCACGCGCGACGCCGCGTTCCGCATTTTCCGCACGGAGAAACTGGAGCGCTACAAGACCTTGTTCGACCTGGCGGCGCGTTACGCCTTCCTGGCAGCCAATGCCTACGATTACGAAACGGGCCTGTTGCACAAGCAACAAGGCAAGGAGTTCATCAATCGGATCGTCAATTCGCGCGCGCTGGGCGTGATGCGCAACGGTGAACCGCAATACGCCGGGAGCAACACCGGCGATCCCGGCCTGTCGAGCGCGTTGGCCGAAATGAAGACCGACTTCGACGTGCTCAAAGGCCGGCTCGGTTTCAACAACCCGAACAGCTACGCCACGACCGTTTCCTTGCGCATGGAAAAGGAACGGATCATCCCTGTCGCCGATGGCCATGCGACCTGGCAGGACGTGCTGGAGCACGGTCGCAAGGCGAACCTGCTCGATGACGATGATGTCCGGCGTAACTGCATGCAAATCGACCGAGGTGATGGCCTGCCCGTGCCGGGCATCGTCCTGGAGTTCAGCACGACCATTGAAGATGGGGCGAACCTCTTTGGCCGCACCCTGGCCGGCGGCGATCATTATTTCGACACCAGCCTTTTCGCGACCAAGATTTTTGGGGTCGGCGTGGCCTTTGAAGGTTACGTCGGAATGGATAATCCCGTGGCGAACAGTTCGGCGGTGAACGCGGCCGGCGGGTTCTCTCCGCCCGATCCAACGACCACGTACCTCGGCTCCAAGTCGCTCGCCGCCACGCCCGGCATTTATCTGATCCCGGTGGGCGTCGATTCCATGCGCAGTCCGCCGCTGGGCGACGCGAGCCAGATCCGTTCGTGGCGCGTCAACGACGTGGCGATTCCGCTGCCGTTTAACATCGGCGGCTCCGATTTCTCGACCAAAGCGCTTTGGCAATCGAGCGAGTCGCTTACCGAGCCGTTGTTCGCGGTGCGTAAACATCAGGCCTTCCGCCCCGTTTCGACAACGGCGGCCTTCAGCAGCAGCATTTACGGCGGGTTCGGCAACTTGCAGTTGTCGCAATTCACCAACAACCGGCTGATCGGGCGTTCGGTCTGGAACTCCAAGTGGAAACTGGTCATTCCGGGTCACAAGCTGCTGAACAACCCGAACGAAGGCCTGGACCGGTTCATCCAAACGGTCAAAGACGTCAAGCTGCATTTTGTGACCTATTCGTATGCGGGGAATTGACCACATAACACCTCGGATTTGTCGCTTTCCGCGAAACTCGATCCGCCCAATGGGTCAACCAATCATTGAGAGAATGCGCCAACTCAACCGCAATTCTCATTTTGACGCCAGGCACGACCTGCGACCTGGTCGTAGTCCCGGCTTTAGCCGGTTTTCTCGCGCCGGCCGGCTAAAGCCGGGACTCCATACGGGTCAAAATGAGAATTGCTGCCAACTCAACCTAAGGGCTTGTGTGAAAAACCGATTCACTGAAT